>JAFSNG010000018.1 GCA_017447515.1 Prevotella sp.
GAGTAAGACACTGATTCTATAGATTACGCTGAAGAATACTGATAAGGAGCACCCCGCTTGGGATGCTCCTTTTTCGATTCCATAATTTCTCGAAACCTTAGCCTCGAATCACTCAATGCAATGCATCAGGAAGTCCACAGCGCCATTAATGCCGAACTTCCTTACGTCCAGCGAGATGTCGTAGTTTGTAGCGTCCTTCCAGTCGCGACCCGTAAATGTCTTCGTGTACAGTTCGCGGCTGTAGTCGTTGTCCACAATCATTGCTGCAGCGTCCGATTCGCTGATGTCGTACTTCTCGGCAATGCGACGTTTCCTCACATCCAAACTAGAGTGGATAAAGATTTTCAGTGCATTGGGATGATTTGCAAAGATGTCGAAACCGCAACGGCCAATGATGATGCACGACTCCTCGTCGGCAATCCTGCGGATAGCGTCAGCCTGCGCCCGAAACAGCGTATGACTCGTCTGTTCCTGCTCCTGTCCGTTGTACTCCGCTTGGGCCATATACGTCCGGTAGAAGTTGGTGAAGTCGTCGCGCCACAACGGGTTGCGCGCCTCAATCTTCTCCACAGCGTCCTCAACGGATTTCATCCTTGAGGCCACCTCGTTCAGTATCTGCTTGTCCAGCAGTTTCACTCCGAGCCGGCGAGCCAGCTCCGCACCAATCTCGTGACCGCCCGTTCCGAACTGGCGGCTGATGGTAATGACGAACTTGTCCTCCTTGTTCATAGCTTCAGGGTTTTAATTAAACAATATGTTACTTCTTGCTTCTAGCGACTGTCAGCGTTATTCTTTATACATGCAAAGGTACGAAATAATAGTGACATTACCAAATATTTCGGGAGTTTTTTACTCAAAGAGCATTTTTCCTTCGTACTTAGGTTCTGCGACCTCCTGACCGCGACAGAAGCGATGTGCAATCTGACGGTCGTCGCCCACATAGATGAAACGCTCCAGACGGTGTTGCAGCGAGTATTCCGACGGATAGAGCACGCTGTCGTCAATGACCAAAGCGTCGAACTCGTAGCCCGGTTCGAAGCTGCCCACACGGCCAAAGAAGCTACCTGCCGACTTGGTGGCAATCCAGAAGATTTCGGGCAGCGTGAGGAACGCCATGCTCTTGTCCTGCTGGTAGTGCATCTTGCTGACCTGAATGGCGTAAACCAACATGCGGAACATATTGAGGTCGTGACCGCCGCTAATGTCGCTACCCAGACCGATGGGCAGACCCTCGTCGAGGAACGTGCGGACGGGAGCCAGACCTGACGACAGATTGAAGTTCGACGTCGGACAGTGGGCCACCATTACGCGGTTACGCTTCATCAGTTCCAGCTCGCTGCCGTTGGTCCACACGCAGTGCGCCATGATGGTTGGTGTCTGACCGAAGAGTCCGTAGCGGTTGTAGGCGTCACCATAGCTGGTGCTCTCCTTCTCCAGTTCGGCCACCCAGGCAATCTCGGAGGTGTTCTCCGACAGGTGCGACTGGACGGGCAGCTGGTATTTGTTGGCCAGTTCACCGCAGGCCTTGAGCAGTTCCGGTGTACACGAAGGCACAAAGCGCGGGGTGATGATGGGTCTTACCAGAGGTGAGAGGTGAGAAGTGAGAGGTGAGAGATTAGAGAACTCCTTAATCAGGGACTCTTGGCCTTCAACGTAGGCCTCGACATCCTCGCAGAGGGTTTCCGGACAGTTGCGGTTCATGGCCACCTTACCGACCATAGCGCCCATGCCGGCCTCCTGATACAGCTTCATGAGGATACGTGTGCTCTCGGTATGTACGGTGCCGAAGACGACGCTGCGCATAGTGCCGAAGAGCCACTGGGTGTGCAGAAAACGACGATACATCCGCTCGGCATACTGCGTATCGGCATATTTCGATTCCTCGGGGAAGGTATAGTTCTGCAACCAGGGAAGCAGTTCGAGATCCATTGCAACGCCCTGATTGTGCACCTGCGGGGCGTGGACGTGCATATCGTTCATGGCGGGAATGAGCAGTTTGTCGCCGAAATCAATGAACTCATAAGGGGGCTGATGGCTGATGGCTGATGGCTGAGGGATGAGTTCTTCCAAGCTACTTGCGACCCCCAGGACAATACCGTCTTCTACAGCGATATAGCCATTTTCAAATACCTCGAAACGGTCCTTCTCTTTCGTAAAGAGGATATGTGCTTTATATACCTTTTTCATAGTGTATAGTTTTTAGTCTTGCTTGTTATTGGTGCAAATGTACGAAAAAAAAAGGAAAAATGCTACGTTTATTAGTTTTTTTTCGTAATTTTGTGGCAATAATGCATTAGGGACTAAAGACTTTTTACTATGGAGTATCAGCTTTTATTCGACATTTTCGGTGTTGTTGCCAGTTTGGGCCTTATCTTGGGCTATCTGCCTCAGGCCATTCATACCATTCGTACCCGCCAGACAGACGGTATCTCGCTGCCGGGGTTCATCATGATGTCCGTTGGCAGCTTTTGTTTCATGTGTCAGGGTATCATGCTTGGCCGTGAGGGTATCTTCATGCTCATCACCAACGCCATTACGTGTCTCTGTTCGGTGATTATTTTCTTCATAAAGATCAAGAATGACAGGGCGAAGAGGTAAGAGGTTAGATTATGGAGAACGTAAAAGGACATATTGTCGACGTGGTGCGTCGTGAGATATTTGACGGCGAACTGGTCATCAAGGATGGGAAAATAGCAGAAGTAAAACGGTGTCATTGCCGACCCTCATGAAATTGGCAACGTGCTGGGCGTGGAGGGTGTCGACTATATGATACGCTCGGGCAAGGAGGCACAATTCAACTTCCTGTTCGGTGCGCCCAGCTGTGTGCCGGCAGTAGGCGGAGACATCGAGACCAGCGGGGCGGTGATTGATGTTGAAGATACGGAGGCGCTGATGGCTCGCGAGGATATCGGTTTCTTGGGCGAGATGATGAACTACGTCGGTGTGTTGATTGACGACAAGAAAGTGAAGGCGAAGATTGACGCTGCCTTGCGTAACGGCAAGCCTGTGGACGGTCACGCCCCGGGACTGACTGGTCGTCAGCGCGACCAGTATGCCGGAGCGGGTATTACCACCGACCATGAGTGTTCGACGCTGGACGAGGGTCGTTCGTGCATCAATGCCGGTATGAAGGTCATCATCCGTGAGGGCAGTGCTGCAAAGGATTATCAGTTGCTGAGTCCGCTGATCAAGGAGAGTCCCAATATGGTGATGTTCTGCACGGATGACTGTCATCCCGACGATTTCGTGCGCGGACATATCAATCTCATTGTCAAGCGTGCACTGGCCGACGGCTACGACCTGTGGGATGTGCTGCAGGCAGCCTGCGTCAATGCGCAGAAGCACTATAAGCAGAACTGGGGACTGTTGCAGGTGGGCGACCCGGCAACGTTTATTACTATCGACGGTATCATGCCGCATTTCCGTGTAGAGAGCACGTGGATTCGTGGTAAGGAGATATTCAACTACAATTCCAATCTGCCTTCACATTACCCCGAGGTAATGGACTTCCTTCTGGATGAGGACTTCCCCAACAACTTCGTGGCAGCACCCATTACTGCTGCCGATATAAACCTCGACCTCAAGTCTGGCGATACAGTACACATCATTCATGCCTCGGACGGCAGTCTGCTGACCCAGCACGATGAGGTGGTGCTGACAGGTAACCCGTTGTTCGACTCGCGCTATCCTTGGACGGAGGTGCAGAAGATAGTGGTTTACAACCGCTATGTACCTGGCGCAAAACCCATTGTGGGACTAGTGCGCGGCTTTGATCTCAAGGACGGAGCCATTGCCAGTTCGGTAGCTCACGACTGTCATAATATCGTGGCTGTCGGTTCCAGCGACGAGCTTATCGTCAAAGCCATCAACCGTATTGTCGAGATGCATGGCGGACAGGTGGTCGTCAGTCCTGAGAAGATGCTCGATATCCCGTTGCCTATTGCCGGCCTGATGGCGCCTATGGGTGGTCATGAGATTGCCTTCCGCACGTTGTGCATACAGGAAAAGGTGAGGAATATCGGCTGTAAGATGAAGTCACCGTTCATCACAATGGCCTTTATGTGTCTGCCAGTCATTCCGGATATCAAGATTACCGACTGCCACCTGATGGACACAAAGGCATTTTGTAAGATATACTAAGAAGTTATGAAGTTAACGGAGTTCTTTTAATACTTCCTCCACGACGTGGGGGAAGTATTTCATTTCCAGCTGGTGTTCCTTTTCAGCAATGTCGTCGACAGTATCGTCGGGCGACAAGGCGCAACGGTATTGGGCGATGATTTCACCGCTGTCGCAGACGGGTGTGACATAATGGACGGTCATTCCCGTTTCCGTTTCGCCAGCAGCCTTTACGGCCTCGTGGACGTGGTGACCCCACATGCCCTTACCGCCATATTTGGGCAATAGGGCAGGGTGGATGTTAATGATGCGACGGGGGAAGGCGTCGATAAGGAAATCAGGCACCAATGGCAGGAACCCCGCGAGCACGATGAAGTCTACGTGGTGCTCGTTGAGCAAAGGCATCATGAAGTTGGGGTCGTTCAGCTGTGGCTTTGGGGCTACAGCTGTCGTTACGCCCAGCCGTTCGGCGCGTACCAAGGCGTAGGCGTCGGGTTTATTGCTGACGACGAGTGCGCAGTTGACGCGGTCGGAGCCACTGAAATGCTTGATGAGGTTTTCGCAGTTGGTGCCGCTTCCCGACACGAAAATAGCTAAATTGATCATATTTCTTGTCTTTTATCTTCTTCAAACTTCTTCGAACAATTTCTCTATCAGACGCGGGACGGCGTAGCGGTCGCGGTCGGACTCAGGGAGCCAGAAGTAGCCTTCTGGGAGCGTTGGGCGTTCGGCGGGTTCCCAAAGCCAGAAGTCGGCATAAAGCACGCGGTGGGTGAGGACGTGCTTGACCCTTTGGCGCAGGAGAACTGCGTCACGCGGGACGAGTGTGCCGGTAGCGCTGTCAGACGGTAGGGCGTCAGTCAGCAGGGGTTCGTAGAGGCCTTGCCAGATGTCGCCGGCAGACCGCCGACGGAGGGCAGTCTCGCCGTTATACCTTATATATATATAGGTAAGGTGGCGCTCCTTGACTTTCAGTGTCTTTTGCTTGACAGGGAGTTCGGCTATGCGACCCTCGCGGAGAGCGACGCAGGAGTCCTGCAGCGGACACTGCAGGCACAGTGGCTTTGCGGGAGTGCATTGAATGGCGCCGAAGTCCATAAGTGCTTGGTTGTAGAGCCCCGCCCCCGTCCCCTCCTTGTTCAGGGCGGGGAGTAATAAGTCTTGGGCCAATGCCTGAAATTCCTTCTTGCCATCAGTGGTGTTGATGGGGGTCGCGATGCCGTAATGGCGGGCGAGGACACGATAGACGTTGCCGTCGACGACGGCGGCAGGCAGTCCGAAGGCAAAGCTGCCGATAGCGGCGGCGGTGTAGTCGCCAATGCCCTTGAGGGCGTGCAGGCCTTTGATGGTAGTGGGAAAACCGCCACCTGCAACCACTTGCTTGGCGGCCGTGTGGAGATTGCGCGCCCGGCTGTAGTAGCCTAAGCCCTGCCATTCGCGCAGCACCTCGTCCTCGGAAGCCTCAGCCAGTGCCTCGACAGTGGGCCAGCGGTGTATGAAACGTTCCCAGTAGGGCAGCCCTTGTTCGATGCGCGTCTGTTGGAGGATGATTTCCGACAACCAAATGGCGTAGGGGTCACGAGTCTCGCGCCAAGGCAAGGCTCGTCCGTTTTCACGGAACCACTGTAATATCGTCGTCGTAAAACCCATATTGCGTGCAAAGGTACGACTTTTTTTCGTAATCTCGTCGAAAGGCAGGGGTAATTTCGTCGAAAGTGCCTTTGAAGGTATCGCTGTTTATAATAATTTTGCACCCAGAAAGACAAAAACGTAAAAAGATATGAAACAGAACATTCCATTCAAAGCAATTCTCGTGACAATGATGCTGACCCTCTCAGCAGTAGTAATGGCCCAGACCAATAATGATGACGACGTGGAAGTAGTGTACGCCACCGACAGCCTGAAACAGGACTCCGTCACTTGGTCAAAAGAACTGGACGGCGTGGAGGTTGTCCACCAGAAGCGGCTGGTGAAGATGGAGGTCGACAAGATGACCTATAAGGTGAGCGAAGACGAGGACTCGAAGTCGTACACCGTGCTCGACATGCTGCGCAAGGTTCCTATGGTGACCGTCGACGGCCAGGACAACATCACCGTCAATGGCTCGTCATCCTTTAAGGTGTATGTCGACGGAATGCCTAACGTGATGTTCTCCAGTAATCCGTCGATGATTTTCAAGAGCATGCCCGCCAGTGTTGTGAAGAGCATTGAGGTAATGACCAACCCCGGTGCGAAGTACGATGCCGAAGGTGCTGCCGGCATATTGAATATCGTGATGAACAAACAGGATGCACAGGGTGCGCAGAGCATGAACGGCTACAACGGCACCGTCCGCGCCACTGCCGGCAATCGTCAGTTGGGCGGTAGCGTATTCTTGAGCGGTCAACAGGGCAAGCTGTCGTACAGCGCCAACGTGATGACCAGCTACAACACCCCCGGCAACACGACAACCGAGACAGAACAGCTTCAGGACAGCGGCATCTCGCAGCTGTTGACCTCGGAGAATAGTATCAAAACCCCGTTCACGATGGGAAGCCTCACCCTTGGCTATCAGCTTGACTCCGTAAGTGCCCTGAATCTTACCGCTCAGGTGAACAACATGCGCATCAAGACCAATGGCACTTCGTCAACCACGCTCCTGTCTCCTTACACCACAGATCCGTTCAGCTACACCAGTACAACGGATATGAAGAATACCCGTACTTCGTTCAACGGAAGCCTCGACTATCAGCGTTTCTTCAACAAGGCACGCACCCAGTCGCTCGTCCTTACTTACCAACTGAGCTACAGCCCAGCCACCACCGAGATGACCAACAACTTCAACAACACTTCCAACTACATCGACCTTACCAACCGTTACTCGGAGAATAAGGACAAGACCATCAGCCACATCTTCCAGCTGGACTACACCATGCCCCTCGGCACAGGCCAGACGCTGGGACTCGGAGGAAAGTTCCAACTCCACGATGCCACCGCAGACTCAAAGTACTACCTCACAGGAGTCTACGACCCCAGTAGCAGCTCGGAATATGAGTACAAGAACTCCATCCTCGCAGGCTATGGCGAATATGCCGGAAACTTCAATAAGTTCGGTCTGAAGGCTGGTTTGCGCTACGAATACACCTGGCAAGACGTAGAATACCACTTAGGCTATGGACAGGACTTCAGCACCAGTTACGGCTCACTGGTCCCCACTGCCAGCCTGCAGTATACGCTGGGCGCAGGCAGCAATTTCGGTCTGACCTACAATATGCGTATCTCGCGTCCAGGTATCAGCTATCTGAATCCCTACGTCGACAAGACCAACCCCATCGCACTAACCTACGGCAACCCCGACCTTGACGTAGAGAAAGCCCACAACATATCGCTCGTCTACAATATGTTTACCCCGAAACTGATGATGAACCTTAACCTGCACCACAACTTCACCGACAACGGCATCTCACAGTACAGCTTCTACGACGACAACGACCTGCTGAACACTACCTATGGCAATGTGGTGAAGAGCCACCAGACGGGCATGAATGCCTATGTCAACTACCTGCTAACTAAGAACACGCGCATCTTCTTCAATGGTGGCTTAAACTATATCGACCTGCACAGCGATGCCCTCGGACAAAGCAACAACGGTTGGACTGCCAACATCATGGGCGGCGTGCAGCAGACACTGCCTTGGGACCTGAAACTCAGCGCTTTTGCCATTGCCTCTACCAAGAGCTACACCCTGCAGGGATGGAGCGGCGGTTTCAACCTCCTCACTGCCAGCCTTTCGAAGTCACTGCTGAACGACAAGCTGAACTTGAGCGTATCGGCACTCACGGGTCTCAACGACGGTGGCAGCATCATGATTGAGAGTAGCAGCCGTGGCAAGGACTTCACCAGCCATAATAAAGTCAAGGTTCCTATCTACGGTGTGTCGTTCACCGTCAGCTACACTTTCGGCAACTCGAAGATGCAGAATCGCCAGCAGCACCAAAGCCGCGTACAAAACGACTTCATCGAGCAGCAGTCGCAGGGTGAGATGATCAACAGCGTAGGCTCCGGAAATACAAGTAATGGCAATATGCCTCAATAATATGATTCATAAATTAGTTTTCTCTCCTGCATTGAGATAATGCGGGAGAGATTTTGTCAATTCAATATTATTCTTTATCTTTGCAACATGAAAGTAAAAATTAAAGCTCAAGACGTTACATTCTATGGTCTGCAAGTGGTTGCATGGCTGGTGTTCCTGATAGTTCCCGCTATCTCTGCATTTGCAGCCAACAACAGCTGGGAAGATGCCCTCCACGCAATCCAGTTCTCCTTGCGCATCATGTGGATTCCTGCGACCATATACTTCGTCAATTGCTTCATTCTCATCCCCTTTGGCTATTATCGCAATCGACGCTGGTTCTTTTGGTTGGGCAACGCCGTCATCTTTGCACTCCTCGCCTGGTATCATTTCGGCATTGATACGCCTGCCTTCATGGAATACCTTCCCGACGAACGTGCCAAGCGCTATGCCGTTACCAGCTACTATGCTTCGTCAGTGCTGAACATTTTCATGAACATCTTGCTGGCGTGCATCGCCTGGCTGGTTCATCACATGTATCGCACCAAAGCCATCAAACAACAGCTAAAGGAAGAACAACACAAGCGCACGGAGGCCGAGTTGGAGTGGTTGAAGAACCAACTGAATCCGCACTTTCTGTTCAATACGCTCAACAATATCTCCAGCCTCATACAGATTGATGCCGACAAGGCACAAGATTCCATTGCCCAACTCTCCGACCTGTTGCGCTATGCCATGTATGAGACACGCCGCGAGACAGTACCCCTGCAGGGGGAAGTGGAATTTATGCGCAACTACGTGGAACTGATGAAGCTGCGCTGCAACGACAAGACCGAGGTGACTACCACCTTCGACGTGCAACAGAATATTGAGATAGCTCCCTTGCTTTTCATCTCACTCATCGAGAATGCCTTTAAGCATGGTATGAGCAGCAGCCGGCCTTCGAAGATAGATATCCGCTTGCTACAGAATGAGGACAAGTTGGTATTCAACTGCGACAACACCAACTACCCCAAGGACGATGCCGACCGCAGTGGTTCGGGTATCGGCTTGGAAAATACCCGTCGCCGCCTCGACCTCATGTATGCAGGGCGCTACACCTGGGAACAAAAACTGGAGGACAACATCTACAAGGTCCGTGTTAGCATTGAAGTTTGAAGTTGATGATTATGAACAATAAAATAACTTGTATCGTTGTCGACGACGAGCCGTTGGCTGTCAGACTATTGGAATCTTTTGTGGCCAAGACGCCCAGTTTGGAATTGCTGGGGGCGTTTACGGACTCAGTAGAGGCCATCAATGCCATCAGGGAACAGCACCCCCAACTGCTCTTCCTTGACATTCAGATGCCCGACCTCAACGGAATGGAGTTGGCCCACATGCTGCCCGAGGGTACTAAGATTATCTTTACGACAGCCTTCAAGGAGTATGCCTTCGAGAGCTATGAGGTCAGTGCCATTGACTTTCTGCTGAAGCCCATCCGTTATAACAAGTTCATCGCTGCCGTCGAGAAGGCACAAGAGTGGTTCGTGCATAGCCAGCCCCAGCCTGCCAACATCTCTCCGCTCACCAGTCACCCTTCACCGCTCACCAAGACATCCATGTTCATTCGCGTCGATGGTGAACTGCGCCAGATTAGCTTCGACCACATACTCTATGTCGAAGGCATGAAGGACTACGTGCGCTTCCACCTGGAGAACGAGCGCCTGCCGCTGACCACCCATATGACGATGAAAACCGTTGAGGATGCCCTGCCCACGGATGCCTTTATGCGAATCAACCGCTCATACATTGTCCGGCTGGACAAGATACGAACGGTTGACCGTAATCTTTGTGTTTATATCGGCGAAGAAATTATCCGCGTTACCGACGCTTACCGCGAGGCTTTCGAGCGTTACGTGCAGACTGTCTAGACTTCGTACGCTGCACAGTCTTCTTACCTCCCTTACTTCCCTTAACTCCTTTAACTTCCTTAACTCCCCCAGTCTCCCCGCAAAGCACTTGGCACACGCGGTCCTGGAAGGCCTTTCCTGTTGTCTTGTCCAAAATGCCTTGGTTGATGATGGCGAAAGCCAGTTCATGGCCGTTGGGAGCCGTACAGTAGCCAGCCAACGACGAGATACCTGTCAGCGTGCCCGTCTTGGCACGGACATTACCCTTGGCAAGGGTATTCTGCATACGGCTCTTCAACGTGCCGTCCACACTTGCTACGGGCAGTGCCTCTGACAGTGCCTTATAGATAGACGGTGTTCGCCATGCGTGACGTAACAGCTTGGTCAGCAGTTCGGCACTGACGTAGTTGTAAAGCGATAGTCCCGAACCGTCGGCAATGCGGTAGTTGTCGGCGTTGAGCCCCAGTCGGTTGATGAGTTTCTTGGTCACCGTGCGGGCGTCAATGGCTCTGGCCGGACGGCGCCCCGTAGAAGCCGCTGTCTGGTAGAACATTGATTCGGCATAATGGTTGTCGCTGTCCTTCATCATACGCTGGAGCACCTGCCTGATGCTGTGACAACAAACGTCAATCATCTTTGCCTGAGTGGGTTTGCGACCCTGCATCAGTTCGACCTTTTCGAGGTTGATACCCAGACGGGCTATCTCCTCAGCCAGCGTGGAGGTGAAGTTGTCGTTACGACCTATTGACAATGGTGTGAGCAGCGGGTTCTCGTCGTCCCAGCACCAGCCTTCGCCATAGTCCAGCGACTCTTTCATCGAACGGTCGGCAACGATGAGGCCGCGAATGCTGTCAATACCCAGTTGGCGGATGCCGGAAGCCAGCGTGATGATATCTTCCTGTGTCAGCATGGGGTCAAAACCGCCTACGCAGTAGATGTTTCCCACGAGGGTGCGGCCCTGTATTTCGCCCGTATAGTAGAGTGCCGTCTGATATTCGTAGTTGGGTCCCAGGGCGTCGAGTGCGGTAATGCTGGTGACGAGTTTCATACATGATGCCGGACGTAGCGTCTGCCGGTGGTTGTACGTATAGAGCGCTGAGTCGGCTGTGAGGTCATAGACCATCATGCCCACTTGGGATGTTTCAAACAAAGGGTCGTCGAGTAGCGAATCAAGTCGAAGACGAAGGCTATCCTGTGCCATAGCGACAGCAGAAAGCCCAAATATCACGAGTAAAAACAAATATTTTTTCATAATTGCTTGCAAAGGTACAAAATAATTCATAATTCATAGTTCATAATTCATATTTTTTCGTAACTTTGCAGCAAATAACAACATAACCTATGGTTTACAAGTACGATTTCCTCATTATCGGTGCCGGTGTGGCGGGTATGAGTTACGCCTTGAAGGTCGCTCGGGCCAAGAAAGGCAAGGTGTGTATGATTTGCAAGGCTGGTCTCGACGAGGCCAACACATCGTTCGCCCAAGGCGGTGTGGCCAGTGTGACCAATTTGAAAGTCGACACCTTCGACAAGCATATCGAAGATACGATGATTGCCGGTGACTATATCAGTGACCGTGCTGCCGTCGAACAAGTGGTGCGTAATGCTCCGTCGCAGATTCAGGAGCTGGTGCAGTGGGGCGTGAATTTCGACCGTAAGGAGGATGGCGAGTTCGACCTTCACCGCGAGGGCGGCCATTCGGAGTTCCGCATTCTGCACCATGCCGACGATACGGGAGCTGAGATTCAGCGCGGACTGATGGAGGCTGTACGTAACTGTCCCGATATCGACGTCAAGGAGAATCACTTTGCCGTAGAGATTATCACCCAGCACCATTTGGGTGTCCGTGTGACGCGCCGTTCGCCGAACATCCAGTGTTACGGAGCCTACGTGCTCAATCCGATTACCGAGAAGGTTGATACCTACCTGTCGAAGGTCACTGTCATGTGTACGGGCGGCTGCGGAGCCGTCTATCTGACCACATCGAACCCTGTTATTGCTACCGGAGACGGTATCGCAATGGTCTATCGCGCTAAAGGCACCGTGGCCGATATGGAGTTTGTACAGTTCCATCCGACGGTGTTACACAATCCTCAGGAGACCCATCCTGCCTACCTCATCACTGAGGCGATGCGTGGTTATGGCGGTATTTTGAAACTTCCTAATGGCGCGACCTTCATGGAGAAATACGACGAGCGTCTGTCGCTGGCTCCGCGTGATATTGTGGCGCGTGCGATAGATAAGGAGATGAAGATTCACGGCCTTGACCACGTCTGTCTGGACGTCACCCATAAGGATCCTGCCGAAACGAAGCACCACTTCCCCAATATCTACCAGAAGTGTCTCAGCATAGGTATCGACATCACCACCGACTATATCCCCGTGCGGCCTGCTGCACACTATATGTGCGGCGGTATCAAGGTTGACCTCAACGGCCAATCAAGCATTGAACGCCTGTATGCGTTGGGCGAATGCTCGTGTACAGGACTGCACGGCGGTAACCGATTGGCATCGAACTCACTTATCGAGGCCGTTGTCTATGCCGACGCTGCCGCTAAGGATTCGCTGCAGCATGTGGATTTATACGACTGGAACGATAAGGTACCTGAATGGAACGACGAAGGCACTATGACCAACGAGGAGAAGGTGCTCATCACGCAGAGTGTCCGCGAGGTTAATCAGATTATGTCCAACTATGTGGGTATCGTACGTAGTGACTTGCGTCTGCACCGTGCATGGGATCGACTCGATATGCTTTATGAAGAGACCGAGCGTCTTTTCAAGCGCGTAAAAGCCAGTCGCGACATCTGCGAACTGCGCAACATGATTAACGTCGGTTACCTCATTACCCGTTGGGCGCTTGAGCGTAAAGAGTGTCGCGGACTCCATTTCACCACCGACTACCCGTTACATGCGTACGACAAGAAATAAGAACTGTGGGTTGGGGCTTTCCCCAACAAGAAATAGTGGGTTGGAGTTTTGCTCCAACCTTTTTTTATCTCGTCAACGAGAACTTCATGGACAGACCGAAGTCGCGTGTCGTCGTGGGGTACGAGCTGCTGGAGAGCAACGGGGTGTTGGTCTGGCGGTCATAGTAGAACGACATGGTGAGCAGGCGCGACAGCGTGTAGTCAGCCATGAAGGAAATCTTCAGTGCGGAGTTGCCGCTGGAGGCTGATGAGGTGCGCGAGGCAATGTCGCGGGTGATGGCGGCCTGATCGCGGAAGGTAACGTCGCAGCGCAGGTTGAGGTCGTGGTTGACGCCTGACTTCTTTCCTGCAGCCGAACTGCTGGACGCGTTGTTTTTCTTGTTGCCGCCTTGTGCTTTCTTGATTTTGCGCGTAGCACCACTGCCAAAGATACGGAAATCGCTGATCTTATAACCCACTCCGAAGACCCAGTCGTTGGAGCGCCCTTCGTTGATTTGTACGCTGGTGGTCGAGAGTGACAGCGTGCGCGTCTTGCGGTATTCGGCCTTCAGCGTAAGACCCGAATTCAATGTTGCGTCAACACCGAAGAGTGGTGCGAACGACTCGTTGATACTCACCGTAGGCACACTCCAGCCAAGTACCGAGGGAGTCTTTGTGTCGCTGGTATAAGAACCGACAGAATAGACCGACTTGTAAGAGTGGTTGAGGTTGAACGACTTGAAATGTTCGCTGAACCAATGGAGCTTGGCGAGACCGGCATATCGGAACGTCCAGTTCGGTAGCAGACGGGTAAGGGCAGGGAAGAAGTCGAGCTTGCCGCCACCGCTCCAAGTGTAGGAGTCGAGGAAGGCGGGAATCATCACCGCAGCAGTGTACTGGCCCACCTCCTGACCATACTGTGCACTGGCACGCGTCTGGAACTCAGGCAGTGCATCGCAGAAGCGTTCGAAAGCCTTGGACGGATAACCGTTGTTGGCGTCGCCCATGCTCTCAAATGCCGACGACAGCGAGAGTGTCGTCATGGTGAACGTGCCGCTTTGGGTAGTGGGCCTGCCTGCATACTGATACTGGATGCTGCGGGCTCGCGATTCCGTACGTGCCGCGTTGAGGTCAATTTTCAGGTCGCGCACGGGTTCGAGTGTGGCGCGCAGCTGCAGGTCGTTGGTCATATTGGTGGCCGCTGGCGTCGAGATGCTGTCGTTGAGCCAGCCGTTGCTGTATGCCTTATCGATGAACGAATCGTCAGTCATTCCGAAGGCAAAGCCCAAGCCTGGAGCCAAGACACTGCCAATACGCTGTTGTCCGAAGGCATCGCCGACTTTGGGCATATAGCCCGACATTGACATGGAGTACTGGTTGCGATAGGAAATGCCGATACTGCGAACCATCATAAGCAGGCGGGCAACCGACTGGGTGGGCTTGTACCACCACTGATTCTCCGTAGGCGGCTTGGCGGTGACGGAGACGCTGATGGTGACGGAGTCGAGATTCTTCACCAGAATCTTGTTTTGGTCGACAACCTTATATTTAATAGGATACGAGCGGCCTTCCTTGGTCTTTGCCGTCACGATGAGGCGCTTCGACTTCTTGTTGTGAGTGATGGTGAACGTGGTGTCAGGACGCAGCGTCAGCTCCTTCTGGAAGGTGTTCTTGTTTTTGGGCAGTGCCTTTTCTTCCTTGGTAGGTTTTGTCGTGTCGTTAGTTTTTTTGTCCTTGCTATCTTTATTGTCCTTTGTCGTCTTGGAGGACTTGGTGGACTTAGTATCCTTGGGGATAGCCTTCTTGAAACGGTCGTTCGCTTTTTTGAGGAAGGGGACGTGGTTGTAGAGCGTCTCGAGATTCAGGTTGCCGTTGATGTTGAGCTGACGGTTGTTGGCAATGGTGTTACCCAAGTCGACACCCTTCTCTGTAACGGTACCTCGTTGCCAGTTGTATGTGGCGTTGTAGCTGGCGTCGGCATTGACCCAGTCGAAGATGGGCAACTTGTTCAGCGGCACCTGGTAGGAGGCCGTAAACGTCTGGCGGTAGTTCAGCGGTGAACCGAAATGCTTGATGCTATGCCATACGGAATCCTTCCATGCGGAATAGCGGTCGGGATAGAGGTCCTTGTTGATGGGCAGGTCGCTGTCGGGCTCTTCGATTTCTGCCTGCGTGCCAGACTGGAAATTCATGTGGAGGTTCTTCGTCAGGTCCCAACGCAGGGTGAAGTCACGGTTCCATAGGAATGATGACGACCACGTCACAGGCAATTGCGAACCTGAGAGATTGTCCATGTCTCGTTCTTGCAGTTCGTAGTAGCTGCGCCGTATCTCGGTGTTGAAACCGATGTTCTGCGGCAGGTAGTTCAGTCCTAAAGCTTTGGGGAATGCCATCCATTTCGACTTCGACTTGGAATTCTTGAACGGCTCCCACGTCTTATAGACGGGTGTGTAGGTGTAGCTGAACGAACCATGCCATTCGTCATCGTGTTCGTAGACTGTCGTCTCGCCAGAATTCTGCGTATGGCGGTGACTGTAGGAGAACGAGAAGTTGGCAGGGTCGTAAGGCATGGGGTGACGTTTGGTCTTGACGCCAATGCGAACGTTCGACAGCGAGAAGTTGGTGGTCTTCGACTTCTTGATGGCTATCGACTCCACACTGTCTCGCTCGTGACTATCCATTACGTCCAATGCCTCGTCCAGCTCCAGGTCAGTATCCAGCGGATTATATTTCGGACGGCTTTCTTCCTGTGTGATGCTGTAGTAGAGTGGTGCTGTCACGTTCATCTTGTCTGGGAAGAATTTGCCCAGTTCGAAGTTGGTGGTCAGCGAGTACGTCTTGTAGTCGTCCGTTCGGCGTTGGAGAATACCCTCCTCGAGCCCTCCGAAGCCCTCGGTGATGATTTTTCCCGTCAGATTGACGTTACCCACGTCTGACAGCTGGATGTTCAGATTGCCCGATGCAGCCCAGCCGCCTTTGTTGTTAACCTCCATCAGACGCAGTTCGTTGACCCATACCTCGCCCGACTTGAGACCTCCCGCAATGTTACGCACACCAATGACCATCGTCTTCACTTCGCCCAGCGACGGATTACCCATGATGGCCATGCGGTTGTTGGGGTTGTCTGGGTCGTAGTCGGTGAACTCGGTCGTGTAGCTGGCTGTTCCATTGACGCGTGCCAGATTGCGGGCCTTCTTCAGGTTGGTCAGTTTCGAAAGGTCGATATCGAGCATGTTCTCCTTCGGCCACACGGCGCGGCAGTCGTCAAGGTTATATTTGTTATAGTCGCTGCGGTCAGGCGTCAGTTTCAGCGGAATGAGGTATTCGTAGTAGTTGTTGCGGTAGTCACTACCTATACGGACGAAGACAGCCAACTGGTCGTTTTGCAATCCCGTTTCGTCGTCAATAAGGTGATTGGCGTGAACGAACATCTGCAGATGCTTGTAGCGGCGCAGGTCGAGGGTGGTGTTGCGATAGATGGCCTTCGACTCGTCCTGCGACAGGTTCTTGACCATCATACACAACGCCTGCTCGTTGGCTTCGGTGAGCTGTGGCTGCGAAGGGTCTGTAACACGGCTGATGCCTGGTGGCAGAACGTAGTTGACGGGCTTGCGGTCGTCGTTTTCCTCAATGCTCACGGTACTAACCTCCAGTGTTCCGCTGTTGCTGGTACCTGTCAGTTGCTGATTATAGATGCGCCACTCGCCACGAACGAGGTCGAGCGAACCGAAACGCAGCACGATGGGCTTCTTGAACTGTGTGAGGAACATACGCATGAAGCGGATGCTTGTGAAATCTCCGATGCCGCCCACACGGTTTTCATACTGATTGAGCGGAACGCGGAACTTATACCACTTGACCTGCTCCTTGTTGCCGTTACGCAGCGAAGCGGTGTATTCGCGGACGTCGGTGACGAAGTTGTGACCAACCCTCAAGTCCTCAGGACGGATGCTTATCTTATACTGGAAGTAGCGTTCGTACTCGTTCAGCGTGTAGTCCTGATTGATGTCCTCCACATCAGGATACGTCTTGTACGACGTGTCGTAACCCTCCGTCTGTTGTTCGTTGTCAGGCGAGTTACCCTGCGGCATGTTGATGCGCTTGTAGCGGTCGAGGATGCTGACCTGCTTCTCGTCGTAGTCGCTGCCTCGGAAGTAGTGGTAGTTGTCGTTGGCAGGGTCGTTATTCCACGCAGCACGCACGCTGTCGTTGACGGTGACGCTGTTCAGGAAGTCGGCATAGGCGGGATAGGATCGTTCCTGCTCGTCGTTCAGACCGTTCAGACCAACATCCTGAAGGGCTCGCGAACCTGGGGTCGTTGCAAAGGCGTAGGTTTGTGTCGCTTGTACGGGTATACGTCCCCACTGTGTTGTCGTGAACGAATTGGAACCGTCGACAGGCATGCCGCTCTCGTAGAATTTCTTGCCGTCTTGCAGGACGTCCTCGCTGACCTCACCGAGATTGATGTAGAGGTCGCCACCATAGTCGGCAGCATCCGGTTCCTGCGAACTGTAGATAAAGGGGTCGAGCATCCAGAATTCGATATACTCGATGTTGGCGGTCTCGAAGTCGTTGGTATCCAGTTTACGCATCATTCCGCCCCAGTTCTGCATGGGGAGATTCAGTGTACCGTCCAGGTTAACGTTAGTGTTGAGGTTATAGGGGCCGCGCTCCGTGGGGTAATATGCTAGATTGAGAATAGGCAGTGTCGAGGTGGCACCGCTGTAAGTCGACTGGTCGCGGTTGGGGTACAGCTCACTGACGTAGACAGCACGCACGTAGTGGTTCGACAGCTGGTCGAGGTCGCTCTTGATGTGGCTGGGAGTCAACGACGAGGAACGGTAGGTGAACAGCGGGTCAATGATATACCACGCGAGCAAGGCGCGATGGTAGCCGCTCATCACGGAGTCGTTGTCGGAATGTTCTTGGAACAGTGAGGGCACGCTGGATATGGTCCACGACTTAGGCTCGCTGACATCAATGAGGCTCGTGGAACTCTCGAAGTCATCAATGTACGAGGCATTGTCCTGTGTTCCGCTGGCTGTTCCTGCAATGAGTTGGGCAAATTCGCCTGTAAACGTAATCTGCGAGGGCTGCGTACAGTGGAGTAGGGGGATGCTGTTCAGCATTCTGGTGAGCCATTGGCTCTCGGTCTTCCAGTTGATGTTAGCGCCCCACAGCGTGTTCTTCAGTGGTTCCGAACCCATCACGACCTTCGATGTCAGCGCCTGCTCACTCAGGTGTTGCAGCGTACCGCCAATCTGAAAGTCCTTCGAGAAGTCGTATTCCCAGTTGAAACCCACCATCGTCTTGCGTTGCATACCGTATTCCGTGTTCGATTCCAGAGATACGTTGACACTGGTTCCAGCGTCGATAATGCTCTGGTTGAGGATGGTTACCTCACCGGCAGAGTAGTCGACACTATAGTCGGAACCCTCGGTCAGCGTCACACCGCCTGCTGTGACGACCACCGAACCTTGCGGTACATTATAGGCTCCCAACGAGATGACATTGGCAGCGGAACCCTTGAACTGACCCACGAGCAGATATTTGTCCTTGTCGGTCATTTGGCGGGCAGCAGTGCGCGTGGTGTCGTACAGCTCCTGGAACACATATTTCCTCGCAACGTCCTCCGAGACGCCATTGCGCAGGAGGAAATTCTGCAGCGTCGCGCCAAAAGGTTCTGCAGAGGGGAAGAACACACGGCCGTTGGCAACAGTATAACCCTCCACGTAGTCGAAATAGCCGTTGGGATGTAGCTTGTTATTATTGTCGAGGCGGTCGCAGCCCAGTCCGCGCAACAGGGTGATGTCTTTCACCTCAGGAATATAAGTAAGGTACACGCCCGTAGTATCGCTCAGGTACTTGATGTCCAGGCGGAACTTGGTTTTCTCGACGTTCGATGCCAGGTAGTAGACGTTCTTCATCATCAGCGGCCAGTTAGCCTGCTGCGGACTGTTCGTCGTGTTCTTCAGCGACTTCACGTACAGCGTTTCGCCAGCAGCATTGTGGTCTTCGGCAAATTCGCCTACCTGATATTCCATACCGCCATAGGTGTAGCGGAAAGCTACGGCCAGCACTTGGTCGGTTTGCAGCGTGGTCTTCAATGAGAGATAGCCTAAGGCGCTGTTCAGCGTATATTCCGACGAGTTCAGCAGACGTGCTGATGCCAGTTTTTCGTAGTCGGCACCGCCCACCATTATAGCGTCGAGGGCTGTTGAGGCCTGATCAATGTCGCGTGCTGCAGCAGGAATACTGCTATAGAGCGGCGTCACATTGTTGTCAGGCAGCGCTGACGGGTCCGTACTGCCCTTCGGCTGGTTTTCGCCGAGTTCAGTGAAGGCTATGAGGTTACGGGTGTTCGATGTCGTTCCGGTCTTGTTGGTAACCCACACCTCGATGCGCGTGATGTTGATGCCCGTGATGATGTTGGGCAGTTGCGACATAGCGGCATCATAGTGCTCGCGGAAGTATTTTGCCAGGAAGAAGTGGCGGTTTTCCTCGTAGTTGGCGACGTCGAGTTCGAAGGGCGTCAACTGTGTACCACCCTTTGACGATACGCTCGTCGTCGTCGAGTTCTTGCGCGACAGAACTGTCTGGAGTTTCAGTTTGCCAAACTGCATGTCGGCACGAACGCCAAACAGGCTGGAGGCTCCCTTTACCAGCGTGTTGTTGCTGGGGAAGGTAACGTTACCGGCTTCGACGAGCTTGATGATTTCGTCCTCCTTGCCGTCGTAGTGCAGCTTCAGGTTCTTTGTGTCGAAGTCGAAGGTGGCATCGGTATTGTAGTTCAGCGACATATTGACCTTGTCGCCCACCTTACCCGTTACGTTCAGATTGATTTTCTCGTCGAAGTCGACGGCCGTCGTCTTGCGGTTACGTTCTGGCAACGACGGGTTGTCAATGTCCTTCATTGTCGCACCCAGCTTCAGCTCAGCCGTTCCTTGGGTCTTGATACGCACACCGCCAGGACCGAAAATCTTCTCGGCAGGACCCAGGTCGAAATGCATATCGGTAAACGAGAACTTCTCCTTGCCCTGCGTGGCCACATTGGCGGCATCCTTACTGCGGAAGAAGGCTTCGCGCTCGCGGCGTTCGCTCCACTGGTTATACTCCTCAGGAGTCATCAGAATGGGGGTGTTCAGATACGAGTCGCCAATCTTCGAGCCAATGCGATAGTGGCCCAGCGAGTCGTTGTATTCTACCTCTTGTTTGATGTTCTCAGGCAGATGGAGGTCGAGGGCTGAAGAGTCGAGGTCGGCCACTTCGATAGGTGCCGTCTTCTGGATCTTCCATCGTGGATGCAGCAGCGAATCGGGGATGGTGTCTTCCGCTATTTGTAGCGTAGGCTGAGCCTTAGCCGCAGGATTTTTCTTCTGCGTCTTATCATCCTGCGGAGGCGTGGCCATTGCCGTAATGCACAGCAGGACTGCTACGAAATAGAGACCCCTCTTCATCTCTTACCTCTCACTTCTCACCTCTTACTTAATCTGCTTCAATGCCAACTTCACCACTTGCTCAACGGGCAGGTCAGGCTGTTCATTCAGGATAGCCACGACAACCTTCTGCGTGGGGGCTGGGGCGAAACCTAACATGGTCAGCGCCGATACGGCCTCGTCCCTCACTTTGTTGTTGACAGGTGCCGAAACAGTGCCGCCTGCAGGAATCTCGTCGGCAATGCCTAGGGCCACAATCTTGTCCCTCAGGTCAACGATGATGCGCTGAGCCGTCATCTTACCGATTCCCTTGATACCCTTGATGAGGCGTTCGTCGCCGCGCGAAATGGCGTTGCACAGCTCGCTGACACTCATCGACGACAGCATCATGCGCGCTGTGTTCGGACCCACGCCGTTGACGGTGATGAGCAACTCGAACATCTCACGTTCCTTCTTCGACACAAAGCCGTACAGCACGTGAGCGTCCTCACGAATCGACTCAAAGACGTACAGTTTCACGTCTTTTTTGCCTTGAATGGCACTGTAGGTGGTCAGCGAAATGTTCAGACCGTAACCTACGCCAGCGGCTTCTACCGTTGCTAATGCGGGCGAAAGCTCCGTCAGCTCACCCTTGATGTATTCTATCATACGCGTTCTAATGTTTGTATATATACATTGCGTGCCACACTCCTACCTTCAGGTGGGAGAACATTATTATTAACGTAGCAACCGCGTGTTTTATTGTATAAAAGGCAAGAAAGATTTGGACATTTACCATTAAATAGGAAAGCGGCGTAAGCCAATAGGGCGTAAATAATAATAAAATGTAGGTATTTTGCAAATTTTTCTGTCTTTTTGTAATTTAATTCAAGAAAAAAGTGTAATTTTGCACGCTGAATGATTGAAACAACCAACAAAAAAGCGAAAATATGAAGAAAATCAGAGCCGCCGTAGTCGGTTACGGCAACATCGGAAAGTACACTATTCAGGCGCTTGAGGCCGCTCCCGACTTCGAGATAGCAGGTGTCGTACGCAGAAACGGAGCCGCTGACAAACCCGCTGAACTCGCTCCTTATGCCGTTGTCAAGGACATCAAGGAACTGCAGGATGTCGACGTCGCCATTCTGGCCACGCCCACCCGTTCGTGTGAGGAATATGCCAAGCAAATCCTGCCGTTAGGCATCAATACCGTCGACTCTTTCGACATCCACACCAACATTCGCGGCTATCGCGAGCGTCTGATGGCCATCAACAAGCAGACCAATACCGTCAGCGTCATTGCTGCCGGCTGGGACCCGGGTTCCGACTCCATCGTACGCACACTCATGCAGAGCCTCGCACCTAAAGGACTGTCTTACACCAACTTCGGTCCAGGCATGTCTATGGGTCACAGCGTCTGCGTACGTTCGAAGGCTGGCGTCAAGAATGCCCTCTCGATGACCATCCCCTTGGGCGAAGGCATCCACCGCCGTATGGTTTATGTCGAGCTGGAGGATGGCTTCACGCTCGAACAGGTGACGAAGGATATCAAGGCCGACCCCTATTTTGCCAGCGACGAGACACACGTCTTTCAGGTGGAGAGCGTCGACGACGTTCGTGACATGGGGCACGGTGTCAACCTCGTCCGCAAGGGTGTCAGCGGCCAGACCCAGAACCAGCGTCTGGAGTTCAATATGCAGATCAACAATCCTGCCCTCACAGGTCAGGTGCTGGTCAACGTTGCTCGCGCCTCTATGCGTCTCCAGCCCGCCTGCTACACGATGATTGAAATTCCCGTCATCGACATGCTGCCAGGCGACCGTGCCGACCTCATTGAGCATCTGGTGTAAAAATATCACGATATGTAAAATAAATGGGCTGACGTTTGGTCAGTCCATTTTTTATTCGTACCTTTGCCAAATCATTCGTAAACAAAAACGCTCCTTATGATGAAACGATTAGCCTACATTCTTCTGGCCCTCGCACTGACGACGGGCTTGTCGGCTCAGACGGCGCGCGAGGAAATCCGCGCCAACAAGTATCTGTCCGGCAGCAACTATCTGGACTATGACAATTATCCTGCCACGCAGCCGCTGACGCCTGCGCCGAAGGGTTATGTGCCGTTCTACATGTCGCACTACGGCCGTCACGGTTCGCGGTGGCTCATCAGCACCGACAGCTATACCAGTGTTACGCGTCCGTTGCAGCTGGCGCGGAAGGCGGGTAAACTCACCGCCAAGGGCGAAGAAGTGTTGCGACTGGTGGAGCAGTTCGTAAGCCTGCCCGTAGCCGATTATCCTGCGCTCGACGGACAGTATGCCGGCGCTCAGCTCCGTCTGGGCGACCTCTCTACCGTTGGCGAGCGTCAGCATCACGGCATCGGACGGCGCATGGCACAGCACTTCCCAGAGATTTTCAAACAGAAGGACGTGATGATTGATGCCCGTTCGACCGTCGTCAACCGCTGCATCCTGTCGATGATGGCCGAGTGTGAGGAACTGGCTGCCGCCAATCCCACGGCCCGCATCCACAACGACGTCAGCGAGGCCCTGCAATATTATCTGAATGCACCCCGTTCGCCGTTCATCAGGTCGAAGGGACGTCAGGGCCGCGAGTTACGCCGTACACTGTCCAAGCACATTACCCCTGACCGTCTCATGGGTGAGCTGTTCAGTGATGCCAACTGGGTAAAGGACAACATCCAGCCCCTGCCGCTCATGTATAACCTCTTCGAGGTGGTCACGAACATGCAGAGCCACGACACCGATATCGACCTCTTCTCGCTCTATACCGACGACGAGATCTACGAACAGTGGCGCATGCGTAACATCGGATGGTACGTCGACTATGGTCCCGCCCCGCAGACTGATGGCGTCATGCCGTTCACGCAGCGTAACCTGTTGCGCAACATCATCGAGACCGCCGACACCATTCGTCATATACAGGCCACCCTGCGCTTCGGCCATGAGGTGTGCGTCATGCCGCTGGCCTGTCTGCTTGAACTCGACTCGTGTGGTGCACAGGTCAACGACCTTGATCAGCTGGACAACGTTTGGCGTAACTACAAGATTTTCCCCATGGCCTGCAACATCCAGCTCATCTTCTATGCGCCCAAGAAGTCTCTCACCTCTCACCTCTCACCCCTCACCTCTAACGACGACGTTCTGGTGAAGGCGCTGTTGAACGAGCGCGAGGTGTCGCTGCCCATTCCTACCACGCAGTATCCTTATTACAAGTGGTCCGACCTGCGCCGGTACTACCTCGACAAGCTGGACCGCTTTGATGCTGCTGAGGCTGCTTGGAATGCTGCAAATCCACAGCCGCCAAGCGACTATGCCCGCTACTACGAGCGCCTGCCCATCAGCATCAAACCCGTTCAGGACATCCAGATTCCCGCCAACCGCGTGAATCTCCGCGACTTCGGTGCTGTGGGCGACGGCACGACCCTCAACACCGAGGCTTTCCAGCGCGCCATCGCCAAGCTCACCAGCATGGGTGGCGGACGGCTTACTGTGCCTCAGGGCATGTGGCTCACAGGACCTATCCGTCTGGAGAGCAACATCGAACTGCACCTCGAGCGCAATGCCATCATCTATATGTCGCCCGACAAGACGCTCTACCTCGACGCCAAGAATCCGCAAGGCCGAGTGAAGCCCTGCATCAGCGCCGCGCACTGCAAGAACATTGCCATCACGGGTGACGGCATCATCGACGGCAATGGCGCCGACTGGTATTACGTCAAGCGCGACAAGCTCTCCGATTACGAGTGGAAGATGCGTCTCGAGCGTGGCGGCAAGGTGGAGCAGACTGGCAAGCCGAATGCCGACAAGCGCTTTGATAAGGGCGCCATGTGGTTCCCCTGGCAGATGAAGTCGGGCTATCCTGACATCGCCGAGACCGCCATGAAGCAGGAGCGTATGCGTAACGACCTCGTGCGGCTGGAGGACTGCGAGAACGTGCTGCTGAAGGATGTCACCTTCCAGAACTCGCCACGCTTCCACGTCCATCCCTACTACTGCCGTAACATGATTGTCGACGGCATCAAGATCCGTTGTCCGTGGAACGCACAGAACGGCGACGGCATCGACATCACCGATTGCCACGAAGTACTGCTCGTGCGCTCAACCATCGATGTTGGCGACGACGGCATGTGCTTCAAGAGCGACCCGCCCAAGCCCGGACTCATCAGCGGCAACGAGGACATCGTCGTCGAGGACAACCTCGTGCGTCATGCCCACGGCGGCTTCGTCATGGGTAGCAACACCTCGAGTGGCATGCGCCGCATCGTGGTGCGCAACAATACGTTCTGCGAGACCGACACTGGTCTGCGCTTCAAGAGCGGCGTAGGTCGTGGCGGCAAGACCGAGGACATCTTCATCAGCGACATCCTCATGACCGACATTGCCCACGAGGCCATCATCTTCCAATGCGACTATGCCGACAAGGCCCCTGGCGAGACCACCGACCTCTATCTGCAGAAGGACTATATGAAGCAGTTCACCGCCGAACAGCTGCAGTGGACGCCCGACTTCCAGGATATGCACATCAGCCGCATCACCTGTCGCGGCACGCAGACGGCCATCAAGGCTGCCGGACTGCCTGGTGCCGACTGTGTTCACGACATCACCGTCAGCGACTCCCGCTTCATCTATAACAAGGTGGGCAACGCCATCGACACCCAGACGGCTCGCATCACCCTCGACGACGTCGAATTCATCGAAAACAAAAAACAATAGTAATCATATATTTCAAAGTTTAAAGTTCAAAGTTATGAAAAAACTTATGATGGTCGGCCTCATGCTGACCGCAGCCATTGCCTTACAGGCACAGTTGAAAGTAGCCCCCAAAATGGAGAAGGGCACAGTGAAAACCTACGTCGGACAGACCACGATTACCATACCAGCACAGGGTGACGTGAAGGTCAGCGACGAGACCAAGTACACCGTTGTCGACGCCACTGCCGACGGTTATGTCATCGACATAGAGAGCGTCGACGTGAAGACCGAGTGCGACGCCAGCAACATTGCAGGCAAGCTCATAGCCGGCGCTCAGGAAATCATGAAGGGCATCACCTTCCGCATTGCAGTCGATAAGGACGGTAAGGTTCAGCGACTCCTCAATGGCGACGAGGTACAGCCGAAGCTCAGCGAGTGCACAGACGCCTTCATCGACCAGTTGCTGAAGGACATTCCCCAGCTCGCTTCGATGCTTTCCAAGGACGACCTGAAGAAGCAGATGGCCGATGCCATCACTCCCGAAGCCATATTACAGACCATTCAGGAAGCCACGTCGCCTTTCGTCCTCAACGGCAAGACCATCACCACTGGCGCTCAGGAGGACTATGTCAGCAAGGACGGCTTGAAGATGCGTCGTATGTATTTTGTTCAGGGTCAGAACATCGTGGCCAACTCCACACTCAACATGACCAAGGACGAGATGAAGGAAATGATTATCAAGCAGGTTGAGAAGAGCGCTCCCGATCAGGCCGCAATGGTCAAGGAGAATATCGACCAGCTCATGTCTACCGGCATGTTGAAGATGGACATGAAGGAGACGGCCACCTACGAACTGCAGGCTGACGGATGGGTGAAGAGCATCAAGAACGAGACCACCACCGAAACCATGGGCCAGCAGCTTGTCACCAAGTCCACCGCGACATTGAAGTAAAACAACAACAACCCCTAATCGCAAGCCCCGCCCTCATTGTCGGCGGGGCTTCGTTTATTCCCTGACGACCAGTTCCCGTGGTAGTTTGATAATCTTCAGCCGCTCATACCATATCTTCGAGGAACCGGCAATATGCTTCTGCGTATGTCCGCTGATGATGTAATAGCTCGCCACGTATTCGTCCATCATGTCGAAGAACACCTTCTTGATGCGCGAACACTTCTCGTTGATGGCATTGTCTAACGGATTCACCAAATGGTCCACGCCCTCCACGATTTTCTCCTTGTCCAGCAGTTTCGCCGTGGCCATGTAGTATCGCGTCAGTTCCTCGCGATAGTCGCCTAACCGCTTGAACTCGATACCTTCGGGATGAGCCAGAAACAGCAGATACACCGCCTTGTGCACAGGCTGCAGCTCCACCTCCTTCTCATAGTCCACCAACACGAATCGGTAGTCCTTCGTTATCAGTAGCCTGCTCAACTTCGCCCTGGCAGCCTCGATGCGCAGTTCCTCCAGCAGCGGTGCACCAATCGCCCTCAGCAGCAAGTCCTTCCGCCCTGCTGCCAGCAACTGCCCAGACAATCGTCTGACTTCCAGTGCCATCTCCTCCGCTGTCTGCTCTACCTCTGCTATCACCATGACTTATAAATCATCACTGGCCATCTCCGTCAACTTCCCGTTCAGCCATCTTTTCCAGCGCGCCAACGTGCTGACAGGCTCAGACTCTGGCTCCTGCGACGCCTTCGCACTTTCTGCCGGCTCAGGATCCTGCGCCACCTCCACCGTAAACTCCGGCTCAGGCTTGCTCTCCGCCTCCGCCTTCTCGCCCCCCTTCTTCGCAGGCTTATACAGCGTTTCCATCAGTTGCCTGTAGTATTCGTCGTCATGCACCTCGTGCTTCGCCTCCGCCATCTCGCTGCTCATGTCGGCGGCCAGGATAATGACCTTCGCATCCTCGCCTAACGAATCGTCCGTCGATGTACCCCAGATGACGTCAATGTCAGGATCCAACTGGTCGAAGAATTCCGATATCTCCTCCATCTCCTGCACCAGTATGGGCATCTCGTCGCTGGCATAGATGTTAAACAGGATACGCTTCGCATGATTGATGTCGCTACCGTGCAGCAACGGCGAGTCCAGCGCATCCAGTATGGCGCGCTCCACACGATGGTCACCACTTGCTCGGCCGATAGCCATAATCGCTCCGCCGCCATTGCGCATCGTCGTCTCCACATCGCGGAAGTCCAGATTGATGTTTCCCGCCGAACTGATGGTAATCAGCTCCGAGATACCCTTTACTGCATTCTTCAGCACGTTGTCAGCCTCGCCCAGCGCATCCTTGAACGACATCCGCGTGTCGCTATACACGTCGCACAGCTTCTCGTTGTTCACGATAAGCATCGCGTCCACATTCCTGCTCAGCTCGTCGACACCCTTCAAGGCCTTCACAATCTTACGCCTGTGCTCGAAATAAAACGGAATGGTCACCACGCCAATCGTCAGCAGTCCACGCTCCTTAGCCACCCGCGCCACCACGGGCGCAGCTCCAGTACCCGTGCCGCCACCCATCGTTGCCGTCACAAACACCATCTTCGTCTGCGGGTTTATCAGCTTTTCTATCATGTCCAGACTGCTCTCCGCCTCTTCGCGGCCCTTTTCGGGATCACCGCCTGCACCAAGACCTTCGCCCAACTGCAACTTCACGGCCACTGGCGAGTGTTTCAGCGACGCACTATCCGTGTTACACACGGCAAAAGCCACACCCTGAATACCCTCGTTATCCATTCGGCTCACGGCATTACATCCGCCGCCACCCACGCCAATCACCTGGATAATGTTCTGCATCTTATCCTCGATAGGAGCCACAAAATCTATCATGTTCTCTGCCATAACCTGTAAATCTGATTTCCGCTGCAAAGTTACGAAATAAAATCGGTTTCTCCAAACCGTCACAAGCCTTGCGGCGATAAATCAGATTTCTACTTCCTTATAATTGTTGTGCCGTCAATATGATAGTCATAAAGGCAAGCATCAAAGAAAACGACTTTGTCATCAAGTTCCAATTCAACAAAGTCATGATCCTTGACATAGTTCTTCACTTCCTGAGGGGCCAACGCCTTTAGCACATCGCATAAATTGATACCATAAAAAGTGACATATCCCACCGCAGGCTTTGATTTGTAATTCAGATGATTTATTTGCAATGCATAATTGCAGATACTCGAACACAGAATTGCATATCCCACACAATTGGCTTTTCCGTTGGCAATACTATTTCTCTCTGTGAATTTAAGATTCTCACTTGTCAATTTTAGACTGTATTTAATACATTCCTCCGGTGTGAGTCCCATTCCTTCTGTCTGAATCCTTTCCCTTATCTGTATGGATAGCGGATAATTAGCATCAGGCCTGTTACTGGTTTTAACCAGTCCAAAGCCATTTAAAACAGCGCAGATGCATACGACTACAACAACGATGCCAAGCAACATCTTTTTCATGCATCCAAATGAAAACTTCTTCATCTTCACTTTAGATTTTATTGCGCAAAGGTACAAAATAATGACGAAATAAACAAATTATGAAGTGGTAAAATCACTTATCGCCATTCATTTATATTCGAGATAGTCTTCGTTGGTCACTTGGTTGTACTCCAAACCGTCACAAGCCTTGCGGAAAACTGTTCCAGCGTTTTTGCCCCATCTTACTCATGCTTAGCCAAAATCATGTTTAATATCATTTTATTGTTAAGCTACTTATATTCATTGGTTTACACGGATGATATTGAAAATGTTACTATCATATATTTCACTTTTTTATGGAGCCTCTATGCATAACTCTAGCTTTTCGCAGGAATACTTGTTGAACTTGATGGTAAGAAGCCACTTCTCTTTAATACAAGCATCGGGTTAAAGAATCATCGCTTTGCAAAAATGAGAACTATCTACTTAAAGTAAAACAAGTTGTTTTGTAATCGTTAAGAGGTACTTATTGACTGAAAAGTATGGCTTCTACGGTAGTAAAACAACTTGTTTTATAGTAAGGGATAGCTATGATATTAAGATATTTAATATCATAGATATAAAACTCTATGTTTCAGAAGATTACAAAGATAATGATATTAAAGACAAAAAATGATAAAAAATTTCTTGAATGTACATTTCCTGCAATGCTCCTGACTATTCCCAGACCACTAAGCCGCGAGGCAGGGTAACCGTTGAGTTACCCTGCCTCGTTAATCTTTCAACGATGTCTCAATCTTCAGCTGGGGGGCAGATTGTCACCTGGGGTTGACTCGTTGGGAGTTTCGTCGGCTGGTTCCTGTGTGATAGTGATATTAACATCATCCACGCCTTCTCCGCTGATGACAACTTGGCCTGAACGCTGTTCTGTTTTGTCATTCTTTATGGCCGTCACTGTAATCGTCGCATTAAGCCAGTAAAATGCGGAATTCTACTGGCGATTTAGCTAATATTGCCCCCCTGGCGGAAGCCGCAGCCTCCGTTTAGTGGGGGCGCTCCGTTTCTGAAACGGGCGTAGCACCCGTCTGGGCATCCGTCTTTTGGGGGGCGGGCTTTACTTCGCTGGCCTCATACTTGATTTTCTTAAAACCCTCGATGATGGCAGGGACAGTGGTCTTGTCGGCATCATACTCGATGATGACGGTCTTGTCGTCGAGGTTGGTCTTGATGCTCTTGATACCTTTCTCGAAGCGGATATTGTCCTTGATCTTCTTCTCACAGTTGGCGCAATGCATCTGTGGGTTGGTGGTCAGTACGACGGTCTTAATGTCCTTTGCCTGACAAGCAAGTGTCAGTGCTAATGCGATGAATAATGCTTTCGTTCTCACCATGATAATTTACTATTTAACGATTTACTATTTACTATTTATAACTTCTCCCAATTAAGTCTTAAACCTATATAATAAATGGCGCCGTGGACGGGTCCCCAGACCATTGTGGCGTCGAAGTTCATGCCCCAGGGATCATCAGCAGCGATGATGGGGTTCTTCTGTTTGCGACCTGTGATATTCTCGCCACCGGCATAGATGCTCCAATGGCGGAAGAAA
>JAFSNG010000075.1 GCA_017447515.1 Prevotella sp.
ACGTGCCTTGCGGATGGCATGACTGCCTCCCCACCATGCGGAGATGGGGACGCTGAGGGTGGCGTAGAGAATGCCGTGTGTCTCATTCTTCTCCATCAGGTTAGCATAGATACCATTCACACCGACACCAAGCGTAGGCAGCAGTTTTCCACGTTCCATACGTAATTGAAGTCGGCTTGCATCGACGGCGCGTTCTTGCAGCAGATACTCACTGCGCTGGGTGGCAGCATCGTCGGCAGGAATGAAAGCTGTGACGGGGTCTGCAGGCTGTGCAAAGGTGGTGTCGACGACGGAGAATCTTTGCCAGTCGATACCCATCATGTTGGCCAGCGACATCTGGCAGAGGCGCAGGGCGTTGTCGATGGAGAGTCGGCTGGATTCCAGTTCTTGACGGCGCAGCTGCAAGCGCAGCGTGTCGGCCGGCAGGCGTACCCCGGCACGGACATAGCTGTTTGTCATACGCAGGAGTTCAGCCAGCAGACGGTCGCTACTGTCGAGCGTAGTGAGGTTGGCTTGCAAGCTGAAAATCTGCCAGTAAGTTTCGGTAACGCGCTGTAGGACTTCGTTCTCTGTGAGATGGTATTTCAACGCCGACACCTCTTGCTGTACCTTCGCCAAACGGTTGGCATTGACAATCTGCCCACCGGCAAACAGGGGTTGCGTGGCACTCAGGGTAGCCATCCTTCCGTTTTTCAACATTGCCGTTTGCCCCATCTGAATCATATAGTCATCAGCCCAGAACGCGGCACCCATGCCCGACACTTCAGGGAAATAGGCTGTAAAGGCTTTGCGTTTGTCTTCGTCGGCTTTCGACATGTCGAGACGGGCTGACTGTAGGGTACGGTTTCGCTTCAGTGCCAGTTCGCGGCATTGGTCTAATGTGTATGGCTGTGCTGCTGCTGTTATGGGGAGCAACAATAGCAGTATTGACAAGTGTTTCGATAAGTATTTCATTTTCATCCTCTTTTTTCGTTAATTTTCCAATAAATGACCGGTAACACGGTGACGACCAGCACGAGCGCACCCAGGCCGCCAAAAAGAATAGTGATGCCCACGGGCTTCCACATGGCGGAGCCCGCAGCAATCATCGGCACGACGCCTACGGCAGTCGTTACCGTTGTCAGGAAAATGGGAACCATTCGTCGCTTGCCCGCTTCGAATGCTGCTTCGCGTGCCGACAGCCCGTTTTTCATTCCTCCCTCGGCATGCTCGAAAATGAGAATCTCATTACGCATAATCAGCCCCATCAGCGTGATGAACCCGAAGATGGTTGTCAGTCCCATTGTGGTGTCGGTAATGAAAAGGCCGAACATGGCACTGGGGATGAATAGTATGACAGCGAACATGCAGACGAACGTCAGCTTGTATTTCTTGAAATTGAACAGCAGGGAGAAGAAAATGATAATCATGGCTATGAACAGTCCCGCTCCGAGCTGCGGCATGCTCTCTTTGTCGTTTTCTATCTCTCCGCCTAACTCGGTGGTTACACCTTGGGGCAAGCGCATCTCTTCCTCGACAAACCGCTGTAAGTCGGGGGCGAAGTTCTCCGCTGTCATGGTGCGTGGAAGTTCGGCCGTCACCGTCATGCAGCGCACACCGTTGCGGTGGACGATTTTCGTCTCACTCCACTTGGGTGACACTCCGGCTACCTGTTTCAACTGCACCTTCGAGGGGGATGTCATCGGCTGCAGGTGGATATGACCGAAGTCCTCGAATCCCGCATCGTCCCAACGGTCGTCCTTCAACATGACTGGAACTCCGTAATCCCCCTCCCACAGGGTTGTTACCGGACGGGCATCAATCTGTGACATCAGACCGAGCGAAAGAGACTGGCGACTGATACCCAACTGTGCTGCGGCTATCTCGTCGAGTGTAACTTCCACTATCGGTTCCGGCTGTTCGAAGTCGGTGCGCACCCACATCAAGTCGGGATTGCTGCGCATATAGTCCATAAGCTGCCCGGCAGCACTATGCAAGGAGTCCAGATTTTCCCCATAAAAGCGATACTCCAGTGCCTGAAACACTTGGGAGTCCAACTGCTTGAACTTGACAAAGGCATTAGGGAAGGCTTCCGAAAGTCGTGCCGTGTATTCGTCCACGAGTTGCTCCGTAGCCTCGTTCGAGATGGTGTTCACGATGAACTGCGCATAGTTCTTTCCACCTTGCTTAGGGGTGTAGGAGGCTTGGAAACGGGGCGATGCACAACCTTTGAACGAGGTGATGGCTCGCACCCGCTCGTCGCTGCCCAGCACAGTATAGACAGAATCGGCCACTTGTACCGTCTCAGCCAGTCCCGTTCCTTTAGGCAGGTAGATCTCCACGGCGAACTGGTCGCGCTCCGAGCAGGACATCATGCGCCGTTTGACCTCGCTGGCATAGAACACCGTGGAGAGCAGAACGGCGACGGCCATGCCCAGTGCCAGCCATGCGTGACGGAATACCCAGCCGAGCAGTCGGTCGTATATTTCCTGCACGTAGTCGGTAATGCTTTTACGTCCTTCCTTATGAGTCTTCTTCCGGATAAGAGTGACCAGCAGTATCGGAATAACGACCAAAGCCACGAACAGCGAGGTCATCAGGTTAATAGCGATGGCAATCGGAAAGTCATGCAGGAAATCTCCCTTCTGCCCAGTACAGGTAAGCAACAGCGGGAAGAAAATGGCACTGATACAGGCAGTAGCCAACAACATGGGCATAAAATAGGTCGAAATGCTCCGGCAGGCAGCGTGCCAGCGACTCATCCCTGTGTTGAGGTATTCCAGATAGCCGTCGATGAAAATGACTGAATTGTCCACGACCATACCGAGTACCACAATCAGAGCTGCGAGCGTAATCGTGTTGAGTGGGATGCCGGCCAGATACATGATGCCCACCGAGATGAACGTCGTCACGGGAATTGAGGTGGAAGCAACCAGTGCCGAACTCAACGGGAAAAGAAGCATCATCGTGAGGATGATGACTACCATCGAGACGAACAGGTCACGCAGGAATGAATTGACGCTGGCACTGACCACACTGGCTTGGTCGCTGATGGTGTGTATTGCCACGTCATCCGGCAGTTCGGCGGCCTTGACCTCTGCCAGCAGGCTTTCAACGTCTCGCCCATATTGCACGATGTTGTTGCCTGCCAGCATTTCCATCGAGATGATGACGCAGCGATGCCCGTTGTACTCAATGAAACCATCCGTCAGGTCGTACCCGCGTTCAACACGCGCCACGTCCTTTACTCGGACTACCCGGCCTGCGGCATCGCTGTATAGAATCTGTTCGGATATTTCATCTTCGCCCCGTAAGGCGGGCGACACATGGACAGGCATATCCTTCTGCCAACCGCTCACACTTCCGCTGACAGTGGTGATGCCCTGCGCGGACAATGCGTCGGCCAGATGCTGGCTGCCGATGCCGTATGCCGACAGCTGGTCGTAATCGACGATGACGGAAATCTGCTCTTTCACGTTCCCCAAAATACGCACATTCGAGACGGAAGGCAATGTTCGCAGGCGGTCGCCAATCAGGTCACAATACTTTTCCAGCTGCCTGTAATCCCGGCTATCGCTTTCAACGGCGACAAGCAGCGCTGACGTGTCGCCGAACTCGTCATTGACCACAACGTCTGCCACACCTTTCGGCAAAGTACACTTAAATGCATTCAGCCCGTGTTTGATCTTGCTCCATACTTCATCCTTGTTATTTACATCATCGTTCAGTTCCACCATAACACTGCAAATCCCGTTCTGGCTCGTGCTGGTGGTCTTGGAACGGTTCACCTCCTTGAAAGTAAACAGGTAGCGCTCGAGCGGCCTTACAAGCTGCTCTTCCACCTCCTCGCTGGTGGCTCCCGGGTAGATGCCTACCACAACGCCCGTCCGCAGGGTAAAATCAGGAAACTCAGCTTTAGACATCCTACCCAGTCCGTAGATGCCCAGAATAAACATCAGCCCCACGACCAGAAAGGTGAGGCGGTAGTTGCGCATCATCCACGCCACCCACCGGCTGTTTTTTTCCTTGCTCATAACGCCGACACTTTACTTCCGTTACTCAATTTTTGCCAGCCAGCAGTCACCACGCTGTCGCGCTCCTTCAAGCCGTCGGTGATGACGATGCGACTACCGTAGGTCTCGCCAGTCGAGACGGGCTGCTGTCGTACCCGCCCGTTGCTGATAGTCCAGACATATAGCGACTGGCCTTGCCCGCGCTGCACGGCGGTGACAGGAACGGTTATTTGCGGGTTGCCCTCATGGTTGAACCTCACAGTGCAGACCATGCCAGGCAGCAGGCGCCCCGAGGGATTGGCGAGGTGAATCTGGATGCCGTAGCTGTGGGTCATAGCATCGCTGGCAACGTGTTTCACGATGCGTCCGCCCTGGAAAGTCTCGCCGCCGAGTGCCGCTACCTTGATGGTGGATGCGACAGAGGTCGGAATGCCGTTGATTTCGTTTTCAGGCACAGAGACTTTGACCTTGACATGGGATATGTCGAGTAGTGTCACCACAGGACTGCCGGGCATGGCCGTTTCACCGGCATCGACGAACTTCTGACCGACGATGCCGCTGACGGGAGCCACCAGACGGCAGTCAGCGACATTCTTCTTAGATAGTTCGTAGGCCGACTGCGCCTGCTGCAACTTACTCTGCACCTCCACCCACTGCATCTCGGGCAATGTCTGGTCGTCGTGCAACTGCTTCATGCGCTCATAGGCATCCTTAGCCTGCCGCAGGCTGGCCTCGGCGGCCAGCAGGGCATTGCGGGCGGAGGTGTTATCCATCTCGGCTATCAACTGGCCACGACTAACACGCTGCCCCTCCTCTACATAGACACGGCTCACGGTGCCTGCCGACATGAAGCTGACAGCAGTACTTGATGCCTCCTGAACTTGTCCCACGTAGGAACTTTGGGCGTAGTCCATCCCTAGACTTACTTTCTCTGTGGTCACTCGCATGGGAGCCGCCTCCCGTTTCTCTTTCTGCCCGCCGCAACCTGCCAGTGCCAGTAGCGCGAACATCATTAATACATGATTTTCCTTTTTCATACTTTTTTACTCCTGTATAACTCGATTTTTGTTTTGTAGGTGCAAAAGTAGCACAAAAGGAACATGGCAATGATATTCCATACGGCGAAGGAAATGTGCTAAAAGTCGAACTGCACGGAAAAAGCACACAATTTTCGACGTAAAGGACACGACGAAAGAAAAATATTCATTACCTTTGCAACCGATAATGGATAAAAAAGACATAGACTATATCGACGAGTGCATCACGCAAATGCGGAACATTACCGACCTGTCGCGTCTGAACCATACACAAGCCGACGGCTACATATTTATTATGTGCCGTCAGGGACTGGTGAAACTTCACCTCAACGGACAGCCGCACGACATCGCCGAGCATACATTCATCGTCTGCATGCCAGGACAGCACATCGACCACCTCTTGGTAAGCCCCGATACCAAGGTCAACGTGGTGCGGCTGTCTGTAAGGCTGGTACAGGAACTGATGCGCAATAACATCAAGCAGTGGAACCGTATGCTGTATATCAACAAGAGACAGGTAAACAATCTGTCAGAGCAACACCTGCAGCAATTGGCCTACTACGACTATCTGTTGGAGTCGAAGCTACAGACTCCCAATGAACCCTATCATAAGGAGATTATCCGTACTATCATTCATGGCTTGCTCTACGAGATTCTGTCGATGATGGAGCAAGGCGAGTGGCAGACCGACATGGCCGAAGATGCCAGTACTGGACATATGCACTTCAAGAGATTCCTTGACACGCTAACGAATGCCACCGTCAAGAAGCAGACGGTAGAATACTACGCCCGGCAGCTCTGCATCACGCCCAAGTATCTTGCCACCATCTGCAAAGCTTGCAGCCAAAAGTCGGCCCACGAGTGGATTGCTGATATGGTGAACGAGGACATCCGTTACTTGCTGCTCTCCACCGACCTTAGTGTCAAGGAGGTGGCCCTGCGGCTGGGCTTTGAGAACACCTCCTTCTTCGGCAAGTACTTCAAGAAACACTTTGGCTGCACACCAATGGAATATCGCATCAGCCATACTCAGTCCTCACAGACACCGGACATCCCATAAATTCATATTATCTTCACCACTCACGCTGATAGTATCTGCAACGACTACAGGCCGTC
>JAFSNG010000019.1 GCA_017447515.1 Prevotella sp.
CGGGGTCCCACCTCTTCCCATTCCGAACAGAGAAGTTAAGCCCGCCTGCGCCGATGGTACTGCAATGCAATGTGGGAGAGTAGGAGGCCGCCACTTTTTCTGAAGCGAAGCCCTGAGTCAGCAATGATTCAGGGCTTCTTTCGTTTTCTATAGTCTTTGTTGACGTTGTGGATGTTTGTCTTGACTAGCGTTGTGGATGTTTAGTCCTGGCTGAAGTCATGTACCATCTTACGGTACATATCGTACATGCGTTTGCGTGAGATATAGCCCTTCAGATGGTTGCTTTCGTCGATGACGGGGAGCCAGTCGGCTTGTGTACGCTCGAAGGTTTTCATCACTTGTGCCATAGGTGTGTTGTCAGTCAGCGTGGCGTCGGGTTCTGACATGAGTTGCGACGCACGGAAATGGTTATACAGTTCGGTGCGGAAGACGACGTGACGTATTTTGATGATATTGATTTCTCCAAGTAGTGTTCCTGCAGCATCGGTCACGGGCAGCACATTGTTGTGTGAACGGCTGATCTTGTGTACTATCTGCCCTAACTCCATATCAGGGTCAACGGCCTGGAAGTCGCGCTCAATGACGGAATCCAGACTCATCAGCGTCAATACGGCATGGTCGGTATGGTGGGTCACCAGTTTTCCCTGTTTTGCCAAGCGCAGACCGTAGATGCCATGAGGTTCGAAGATGCTGATGGTGAGATAGCTGGATACGGCGACAATCATCAGCGGCATGAAGAGGTTGTAGCCACTGGTAATCTCAGCAATGAGGAAGATGCCTGTCAACGGGGCGTGCATGACACCCGACATGACGCCCGCCATGCCGAGGAGGGAAAAATTCTTTTCAGGCACATAAACACCTATCTGATGGATGTTCCAAAGTCGTGAAAAGAGGAATCCCGTGAAGCAACCAATAAACAATGATGGTGCGAATGTACCGCCACAGCCACCGCCACCATTTGTTGCAGAGGTGGCAAAGACCTTTGTGAGCAGTACTAGTCCTATATATATAATAAGGTATTCTGCATGACCGTAGAATAGCGAGCCTTCCAGAATCTGGTTCCAGTCTGCTTCCGTCTTGCCGTTCAGCAACAGGTTGATGGAGTGGTAGCCTTCACCATAGAGTGACGGGAAGACGAAGATGAGTGTGCTGAGGATGGCGCCACCGATAGCCAGACGGACGTATGGCTTGTCTTTGAAGCGTGCAAACATATCCTCGCAGGCATTCATCGTACGAATGAAATAGAGCGATACCAGTCCACATGTTACGCCTAACAGGATGGATGCCGGAATGCGTTCCACCGTCCAGTCGCTGTCGAGCTGGAAGGAGAACATGACGGCATTACCACTGAAGATATAGGTGAAACAAGTGGCCGTCACGCACGACACAAGGATGGGCAATAGCGATGCCATCGTCAGGTCAATCATCAGTACTTCGAGCGTAAATACCAGTCCTGCGATGGGCGCCTTGAAGATACCTGCAATAGCTCCAGCCGCACCGCAGCCCACGAGCGTCATCAGCGTTTTGTTATCCAAACGGAACAATTTTCCGAGATTTGAACCAATGGCTGAGCCCGTCAGTACGATTGGTGCCTCGGCTCCCACCGAACCACCAAAGCCGATAGTGATGGCGGAGGCAATGACCGACGACCATGTGTTGTGTGCCTTTATGCGGGAATGGTTTGACGAGATGGCATAGAGGATGCGTGTGATGCCGTGTGAGATATTGTCTTTTACGATATAGCGTACGAAGAGCGACGTCAGCCAGATGCCTACTACTGGATATACCAGGTAGAGCCAGTTGTATGAATCTGTGGCAAATTTACCCGTCAGCAGGGCGACGATGATGTTGATGAGTCCGTGCAGGACGTATGCGGCCACCGCAGATAACAGTCCTACAAGGAATGCCAGTACGAGCAAGAACATCTTGTCGCTGACATTCTGTACGCGCCACTCATGCAGTCGTTGCAACCACTTGGGACCTATCACCTGTTCGCTCTGTCGCTCCATCGTTCTTTTATTGTCGGATAATTGTCACTTCACCATTTTCGCGCAGACGGATGATGCTGCTGGGCGTGTGCGGTTTATGCTCCTGACGACGACTCCAGCAGACGTAGTCCACCTGTTCGATGATGCGCGGGTCGATGTCGCAGTAGTTCTGCGCGGCAGGTTCGCCGCTGATATTGGCGGAGGTAGATACCAACGCCTTTTGGAAACGATAGCAGAGCTCTTTGGAAAAGGGCTCCTGCGTGATGCGGATGCCCAGACTGCCGTCCTCGGCAATGAGGTTCGGAGCGAGGTTGATGGCACCGTCGAGGATGATGGTGGTGGGCTTGGCCGACGGAGAATCGTCGGGAACGGTGGCGGTGAGGCTGTCGATGAGCTGCCAGGCAACGTCGGGGACGTTGCGGAAGTAGCGCTGCATGCGGGCGTCGCTATCCACCAGACAGATGAGTGCCTTCGAGTCGTCGCGCTGCTTGATGTCGTAGACGCGCTTGACAGCCTCCGCGTTCGTCGCATCACAACCAATGCCCCAAACAGTATCGGTAGGGTAGAGGATGACTCCGCCCTCGCGCAACACTTTCACTGCATTTTTGATATCTTCTTCTCTCGTCATTAGAACTCTGATGTAAAGTGGAACTTAATGTGCTTGAAATCTTCCTGCGCCATTGAGAGCACGTAGCCGGAGTCAGCAAGGAACACATCGCGACCTTCCTTGTCCTTGGCCATATACTGGTACTTGCGCTTCTTGAAGTTCTCCAGTTCTTTTTCATCGTCACTCTCTATCCAGCACGCCTTATACAGGTGTACGGGTTCCCAGCGGCACTTGGCGTTATACTCGTTCTCAAGACGATACTGGATGACCTCGAACTGCAGTTGGCCCACGGTGCCGATAATCTTGCGGCCGTTGAACTGGTTGACGAACAACTGTGCGACGCCCTCGTCCATCAGCTGGTCGATACCCTTCTGAAGCTGTTTTGACTTCATCGGGTCGTCGTTCTCGATATACTTAAACAATTCGGGGCTGAAGGAAGGCAGTCCGCGGAAGTGCAACAACTCACCCTCTGTCAGCGTATCGCCAATCTTGAAGATGCCGTTGTCAGGCAGACCCACGATGTCGCCGGGCCATGCCTCGTCGATGGTCGACTTACGCTGTGCCATAAACTGCGTAGGCGACGAGAATCGCAGCGTCTTACCCTGACGCACATGCAGGTAGGGCTGGTTGCGCTGGAACTTGCCGCTGCACACCTTGCAGAAAGCAATACACGATCGGTGGTTGGGGTCGATGTTGGCGGTAATCTTAAAGATAAAGCCCGTGAATTTCGGCTCGTCGGGCTGCACATCGCGCTCCTCGGCCTTGGTGGGCTTGGGACTGGGAGCTATTTCCACGAAGCAGTTCAAGAGTTCCTGCACACCGAAGTTGTTTAGGGCAGAACCAAAGAATACGGGAGCCACTTCGGCGCTGCGGTACGTCTCGACGTCGAATTCCGGATAGACACAATCCACCAGTTCCAGGTCTTCGCGGAGCTTGGCAGCGTTTTGCTCACCAACCATCTTATCGAGCTCGACGGAATCGAGCTCCACACTAACTTTTTCTGTCACGCGCTGCTTGTCGGGCGTAAAGAGGTCGAGCTTGTTTTCGTAGATGTTATACACGCCCTTGAATTTCGCGCCCTGATTGATGGGCCAACTTAAAGGGCGCACCTTGATTTCCAGTTCCTGCTCCAACTCGTCCAGCAAGTCGAACGGGTCACGACCCTCGCGGTCCATCTTGTTGATAAAGATGATGACGGGCGTATTCCTCATGCGGCACACGTTCATCAGTTTACGCGTCTGCGTCTCCACACCTTTTGCACCGTCCACCACGATGATTGCTGAGTCGACAGCCGTCAGCGTGCGGTAGGTGTCCTCGGCAAAGTCCTGGTGACCCGGGGTGTCAAGGATGTTTACTTTATACTCAACGTCCGACCCGTCGGGCGTATAGTCGAACTCCATCACGGATGTCGACACCGAGATACCGCGCTGCTTCTCGATATCCATCCAGTCGGAAGTAGCGGTCTTCTTAATCTTGTTGTTCTTTACTGCACCAGCCACCTGAATCTGACCGCCGAACAGCAGAAATTTCTCTGTCAGCGTGGTCTTACCGGCATCTGGGTGCGAGATAATCGCAAATGTTCTTCTTCTTTCTATTTCTTGATTCATAACTTTTCAATACATTCTTTCAATGACTCCTCCCAATAGGGAATCTCAATGCCATAAACGGTCTTGATTTTCGTCTTGTCGAGCACGGAATAGTGCGGACGGGCGGCAGGCGTCGGATATTCGGCTGTATGCAGGGGGCGCACATGACACGATGTGATGCCGGCCATGCGATGAATCGCCTTGGTGAAGTCATACCACGATATGACACCTTCGTTGGAGAAATGATAGATACCAGGAACGATGCCCTTGTTGATGGCTGTCATGATGACCGCAGCAAGGTCACGGGCGTATGTCGGTGTGCCTATCTGGTCAAAGATGACGCCCAGTTCTGGTTTCTCCTTGCCCAGACGAATCATCGTCTTTACGAAGTTGTTGCCGAAGGTAGAGTACAGCCAAGCTGTACGGATAATCATCGAACGCTCGCACAGTTTCTGGACGTTCAGTTCGCCCACCAGTTTCGTCTTGCCATAGACGCTGTTAGGGCAAGTATCCTCATCCTCCGTATAGGGAGTGTGATGGGTGCCGTCGAACACGTAGTCGGTAGAAATCTGAATCATCCAACCGCCCCGCTTCCCGATGGCATGAGCCAGATAGGCAGGTGCCTCGGCATTCAGTCGCTGACAAAGTTCCTCGTTGTCCTCCGCCTTGTCGACAGCCGTATAGGCGGCACAATTGACGATGCCTTCAATGGCATTCTCTGCTACAAAGTTCTCGATGGCCTGCTGATTGGTGATATCCAGCTCAGCAACATCCGTATTAAAATAGGTGTGTTGGGGATTCTCCTTCTCCAACAGTTGCATCTCATTGCCTAATTGGCCGTTACAGCCTGTAATCAGTATATTCATTACTCGAATTTCAGTCCTTCTTCTTTATCCTTCTTGTAATAATCCGAGAGCATCCCCAAAAAGGTTGTAATCTCCTTGATGGCGTGTTCCGTATTGGTGCTGATTTCCTTCTTTTGCAAGCGTAGCATCATGACGCCATAGAGCGAATTGAAACATGTCTCCACCTCGTTTTCTTCCTTGTTGGCACCCCGGTTGCGAAGTTCTACGATATAGGGCAACACCCGATAGTATTCGGCATTGTAAAACGGGAACTTGGTTGATGCCAGCAGTTGCGTATGTAGTTCAACAAGTGTCTGCATGGTTACCTTGTTGATTTGCAGGTGTCCTTGTTCGCGACAGCCCTCCTGGTTCATCATGCGTATGAGGTTGCCATACCAATCCGTCAATTCTTCCTTCTGCTCGTCAGTATAGTCGAATCGCGCAATATACTCCTTACGAATGCGTGTCAGCGAACAGTCGAAAGCCCTGATGATATTCTCTACCTGCCACATATACAGCAGATATTCAGCAATATTGGTCTTACGTAATTCTTGAGAAATAAACATTTTCCTTAGCCGTTATAACGTTCTTACGTTAAAAGAATCGATAAAGATTTGTCACTGTGCCGAACAGCGAGATGCTTGCAAATAGTGTCACCGCTGCCCCAATGACCTGATTGATGATGCGGATGCCGTGATCGTCAAAGATGGTGCGCACCTTGTCCACCAGCCACGACAATCCATACCACCACAAGAGTGCTCCTCCGATGATGCTTGCAAAACCTACCATCATCTCGAACGGATGGTCGGGAATGACGAAGGCAAACTGAGCGAACAGCGCCATGAAAAGGAATACAATGAGTGGATTGGAGAATGTCACCAGGAATGCCGTCCAGATATTGTACCATAGCGACCCTTTCTGTTGTCCTGACTGGTGCATGTTCTTCGTCGGGTCCATGCGCCACGTATAGATGCCAAAGCCCAAAAGCAGCACACTGCCGATAATCTGCAGGTAGAACTTGTTCTGGTCGTTATTGATGAAATCCATGACGAATGCCATACCGAAGCCCGTGATACCGGCATAGATGATGTCGCTGATGGATGCACCAATGCCTGTAGCAAGACCATACCAGCGTCCTTTGTTCAGCGTGCGCTGTACGCAAAGGATGCCTACTGGTCCCATAGGCGCTGACGCAATCATACCAATCAGCATGCCTTTGAACACCAAATCGACTATGTTGATATGTATCGGAAATGCCATATCGAGTGCAAAGGTACGAAATATTTTGTTAAATCCTTGCAGTTTCAGAATATTTTTGTACCTTTGTAGGCAGATTCATAAAATAGACATAACTTAAAAACATAAAAACAATGGAACAACAAGGAATCAAGCCGTATGTTATCGGTTTAGACTTAGGAGGCACGAACTCCGTATTCGGCATCGTTGATGCACGTGGTGAAATCAAGGCTACTACAGCTATCAAGACAGGTGGCTACACCAAAGTAGAAGACTATGTCAAGGCTTCTATCGAGGCTTTGCAACCCATCATCGAACAGGTGGGCGGTATTGACAAAATCAAGGCAATGGGTATTGGTGCGCCTAATGGCAACTATTACAATGGTACCATTGAGTTTGCACCTAATCTGCCCTGGGCTCACGACGGAGTCGTCCCCTTGGCAAAACTCTTCAGCGACCAGTTGAACGGCATTCCCGTTGCACTGACCAACGATGCCAATGCTGCTGCACTGGGTGAAATGGTCTATGGCGTTGCCCGCGGCATGAAGAACTTCATCGTCATTACCCTGGGAACAGGCGTTGGCTCTGGTATCGTGGTGAATGGTCAGTTGCTGTATGGTCACGACGGTTTTGCTGGTGAATTAGGCCATGTCATTATGGTGCGTGGTGCTGAGGGCCGTAGCTGTGGTTGCGGACGTACAGGATGTCTGGAAGCTTATTGCTCTGCAACGGGCGTAGCACGTACTGCTCGCGAACTGTTGGCAAAGACCGACCGTCCTTCTCTGCTTCGTGATATGAATCCAGACGACATCACTTCGCTCGACGTGTCTATTGCCGCAGGCAAGGGTGACGAACTGGCTAAGGAAATCTACGAGTTTACCGGTAAGATGCTGGGCGAGGCCTGTGCCGACTTCACCGCCTTCTCCAGCCCTGAGGCCTACATCTTCTTCGGTGGCATGGTAAAGGCTGGCGACCTGATTATGGAGCCCATCAAGAAAGCCTACGAGGCCAGCGTCATGAATATTTTCAAGGGCAAGGCTCAGTTCTTGGTCAGCGGTCTCGACGGTGCTTCGGCTGCCGTGTTGGGCGCTTCGGCCATTGGTTGGGAGATTTAAATTGACGATATCTGAAAGGGGAGGGCACTGCCCTCCTTTTTTTCTTTGCTCATAATCTTCGTCATTCTGTGCAATTACTAAAACGATTGCGCTAGGAAATGCCTTAATATTTTTGGTACTTTGTTTGCTTTTTCGTACCTTTGCAAGCAGAACTACTAGAACAAATAAGAATTATGAAGAGATTCCTACAAACAGTGATGCTTCTCACCGTTGTCGCTATGGCCGTTCAGGCTAAGGGTTGGAACGACCAGGAGTACAAGCAGATTGAGCAGAGCATCCGCCTGCCGCAGTTCGCTGATAAAGCGTATGTGATTACCAAGTATGGTGCCAAGACCGACAATCCGGCTGCCAAGAATCAGAAAGCCATCCAGAAGGCTATCGACAAGTGTTCGCAGAAGGGCGGTGGACGCGTCGTTGTGCCTGCCGGGCAGAAGTTCCTCACCGCTGCCATCCAGTTGAAGAGTGGTGTCAACCTCGTCGTCGAGGAAGGTGCCGTGCTGGAGTTTGCCTTCGAGCCCGAGCTCTATCCCATCGTGCCGACGCGCTGGGAGGGTCTCGACTGCTGGAACCTCTCACCGCTGATTTATGCCTATCAGGCCCGTGATATAGCCATTACTGGCAAGGGCACCATCGACGGCGGCGGCTCGAACGAGACGTGGTGGCCGTGGTGCGGCAACAAGCGTTTTGGCATGAAGGAAGGCGGTATTGCCCAGAATCAGGGCGCCCGCGCCCGTCTGTTGCAGTATGCCGAGGACGGTGTGCCTATGGACGAGCGTCGCTTCGGTCCTAAGGATGGTCTTCGCCCGCAGATGATTAACCTGAACCAGTGCGAGGGTATTCTCATCGAGGACGTTACGCTGTTGCGCTCGCCGTTCTGGGTCATTCACCCCTTGCTATCGACCGATATTACCGTGCGTGGCGTACATATTAATAATGATGGCCCCAACGGCGACGGTTGCGACCCCGAGTCGTGCGACCGCGTGCTCATCGAGAACTGCTATTTCAATACTGGCGACGACTGTATCGCCATCAAGAGCGGCCGCAACAACGACGGTCGCGAGGGTGGTCAGGGCAAGTATGCCGGACGTGCGTCGAAGAACATCATCATCCGCAACTCGAAGTTCAACAATGGTCACGGCGGCGTGGTCATCGGCTCTGAGATTAGCGGCGGCTGCCAGAATGTCTACGCCCACGACTGCGAGATGGACTCTCCGTCGCTGGACCGCGTGCTGCGTATCAAGACAAACTCCTGCCGCGGGGGCATTGTCGAGAACATCAATATGCGTAACATCAGCGTCGGCCAGTGCGGCGAGGCCGTGCTCAAGATCAATACCGACTACGAGCCCCGCGAGGTTTGCTGTCGCGGTTTCTATCCCACCGTCCGCAACGTCACAATGGAGAACGTCACCTGTAAGAAGTCGAAGTACGGTGTGATGATTGTAGGCTACGACGACCCCAAGCTGGCTTATACCGTCAACAACATCACCGTGCGCAACTGCCGCTTCGACGGCGTCTATAGCAAGCCCATCCACCAGACTGGCCTTGCGCAGGACGTTACCTACGACAACCTCTTCATCAATGGTTCCCTCGTTTTGCAGGACAAGCCCTACAAGCACTACTCCGAGTGGCTGACGTATAGCGAGATGCAGCGTGTGCCGAATAGTTATTTGCTCGATTTCTCGACGAGTCCGAAGTGGAGCTATGTCATGGGCATCGAGCTCGAAGGCATGCTCGATACCTACCTCTGCTATGGTGGCGAGGCCATCCGCAAATACTGCCAAGAGTACACCGACACGATGATTTATGCCGACGGCAACATCCGCGGTTTCGACATTCTCGACTACAATCTCGACAACATCCGCACGGGTCATTTCGTTACCCGCATGTACGAGAACTGGCCCGAGGCGAAGAACCTCAAGGCCATGCAGCTGATGATGAAGCAGTTGCAGGACCAGCCCCGCACCATTGTTGATAAGGTGTTCTGGCACAAGGCCATCTACGCCTATCAGGTGTGGCTCGACGGCATCTTCATGGGTCTGCCGTTCCGCGTCCTCACCGCCCCGATCACGTTGAACGTTGATAAGTCAAAGGTCAAAGGTCAAGGGTCAAAGGTTAACGTTCAAAGTATCTATGATGATGCCGTGAACCAGCTGAAGATTACCTACGAGCGCACGCTCGATCCCAAGACTGGCCTGAATCGTCACGCCTACGACGAGACGCGCAACGCCTTCTGGGCCGATAAGGAAACGGGTTTGTCACAGCACTGCTGGGGTCGTGCGCAAGGTTGGTACACGATGGCGCTGATTGAAGTGCTGGACGCGCTGCCCGACGACTATGCCCGCAAGCAGGAAGTCGTGGAGTTGCTGGAGAAGGACTTCGACGCCATCCTCAAGTGGCAGGACAAGGACAGCGGCGTATGGTATCAGGTGATGGACTCCCCGGGTCGTGAGGGAAATTACCTCGAGAGCACCTGTTCGGCCATGTTCACCTACGCACTGTTGAAGGCATATCGCAAAGGATATGTCGGCGAAAAGTACCGCGATGCTGGTATCAAGGCCTACAAGGGCATGATCAACAAGTTCATCCGCGTCAATGCCGACAAGACTATTTCGCTCACCGAGTGTTGCAGCGTCGCCGGTCTTGGTCCCGCCGAGACACCTGAGGTCGTTGCTGCCATGAAGAAAATCAACCCGAAGGGCAGCGTCAAGGAAAACCGCCGCCGCGACGGCAGTTACAATTACTACCTCTCCGAGCCCATCCGTGACAACGATGCGAAGGGCGTAGGCCCCTTCATCTGGGCTTCTCTCGAAATGGAAATGCTCGGCTACGACACCGACTCCGGCTACAGTCTTAACGTCAAAAAGAAGTAAGGGAAAGACGTAAACGTTTTCGGTTGATTTTAATCAATTTTCGTTCCGCTTTCCGATAAAAATGCGTAACTTTGCAACAGAATTCAAAACAACTACTAATGATTCTACTAAAAAAGTATTTTCTAACGCTGAGTGCAGCGATGGCAACGGTGATGTCGGTGGCCCAGACGGGGGCACCGGCATTTCCCGGTGCAGAGGGTCACGGCCGCTACGTAACGGGTGGACGTGAGGGTTCGGTCTATCACGTGACAAACCTGAAGAACAGTGGCTCGGGATCGTTCCGCGACGCTGTGAGCAAGGCTAATCGCATCGTCGTGTTCGACGTAGCAGGCGTCATTCCCTTGGCCAGCGACCTGACCATGAAGGACAACATCACTATCCTCGGACAAACGGCGCCTTATCCAGGTGTTACTATACGTTATTATACCATTCGCCCGGGTGCAAACAATATCATACGTTTCATCCGCTTCCGTCGTGGAGAGGAAAAGAATGTCAACGAGGGTGCCGATGCCACATGGCAGCGTAACAAGACGGGCATCATCCTCGACCACTGCTCGTTCTCGTGGAGTATCGACGAGGTGGCTTCGTATTACGATAACAACAACTTCACCATGCAGTGGTGTACGGTTGCCGAGAGTCTCGTGAATGCGGGTCACGGCAAGGGCGCTCATGGCTATGGCGGCATCTGGGGCGGCAAACTGGCTTCGTTCCACCATAATCTCATTGCCCACGTGGCTAACCGTTCGCCGCGTTTCAACGGTGCACGTTACGATTGGACGGGGTACACGAGCAACATGTTGTACGACGAGTATCAGTGGAAGAACGCCGTGCAGTCGGAGAACGTCGATTTCCGCAATTGTGTGGTTTATAACTGCAGTAATGGTTGCTATGGTGGTCCTGGCGGCGGCTATGTCAACATGGTGAACAACTACTATAAGACAGGTCCTGCCGGCACTACGAATCGCGTTACGACGGTGTCGATAGCCAACAGCACCTCGTCGAGTGACAACAAGAAGTATTGGGATATGACCAGTCGTTACTACATCAACGGTAACCGCGTCAATAATAATGAGAACCACGACTGGACGAACGTCAACTTTGACAGCGGCGTGGTGACTTACAACGGTGCCAAGTACACGAAAGACCCCAACCACTACTATGGAGAAGACTTGGAATACACCAACATCAACGATGTTGACTGCCTGCCTATCAAACTTGACAGTCCGATGGCTCCCATTGGCGAGATTACGACCCATGTCGCTGCAACGGCTTTTGACAAAGTGCTGGCATTTGCCGGTTCCTCGCTTCATCGTGACGATGTCGACGCCCGTTATATGACGGAAGCCCACGACGGCACAGCGACCTATACCGGTAGTGTCACGAATAAAAAGGGACTGATTGACAAGGTTTCTGACGTCAATGGTTATACGGAGGATACTTTCCCCACAGGGCAGCACCCTTCCGACTACGACTCCGACGGTGACGGCATTCCCGACGATTGGGAGATTGCCAACGGATTGGATCCTGAGGATAAGTCGGACGGTATGAAAAAGACTATCGACGAAAAAGGATGGTACACCAATCTGGAGGTCTTTGCCCACTCACTGGTTGAGGACATCATGAAGTCCGGCAACGAGGATGGCGACAGTAATTTCGAGGAATACTACCCTGCGTACAAGAAGCCCACGACGGCTATTGAGTCCGTTCGCACGTCGACAATCTTACATACGGAATACTATTCGCTGGACGGACGCAGGTTGGAAGAGCCGCAAAAAGGCGTCAACATCCGCGTGGAGCGAATGAGCAACGGAAAGACTATTACGACTAAAGTCCTTAAGTAGAAAGATTGTTAGGAGAAAAAGAAGGATTCAGTGATGAATCCTTTTTTTATGCTATCTTCCGCATCCAGCCGCCGTGGAACAGGCGTGCGAGGAAGATGATGCCGCGGAAGGTCAGTTCGATGGCCATGGCCGTCCAGACACCTGGCAATCCGTAGGTAACAGCCAACACGGCGGCGAGCGTCAAGCGAACGCCCCACATCGACAGCAGACTCATAATGGCGGGTTTCAGCGTGTCGCCAGCACCGACGAACACACCGTTGCAGACGATGGATGCTGCAAACAACGGTTCTGCGAAGGCCTCAATACGCAGACACTGTGTCCCCAAGGCAATGATTTCTTTGACGGGTGTCATGATGGCCATCAGTTCGGCTGCAAAAACATACATAAACAGCCCCATCAGCGTCATCACGCCCATGCCCAGTGCTACCGACATGTGGGCAAACTGGCGCGTGAGCAGTTTCTTGCCCGCGCCGAAACTCTGTCCCACCAGCGTCGTGGCGGCCTCGGCAATGCCAAAGCCCGGCATGTAGCAGAGACTCTCGACGGTGATGGCCAACGAATGGGTAGCAATGGCCATCGTGCCTAACGGTGCGACGATGAGCGTGCTGACAACCTGTGCCGAGCCCATCAGCAGGTGTTGCAGCGCCATGGGTGCGCCAATCCTGAATGCGTTGCCCACGACATCGGCCTTGGGCTTGAACTTATCCCACGACAGCGGCAACTTCTGACCTCTCACCTCTTCCCTCTTACCTCTTTTCAGGATGCCCAGCATGTCCGAGCGGTACAGCAGGAAATACATCATCAGCAGGGCAGTGATGAACATGGCCAGACACGTGCCGATGGCTGCACCTGCCACGCCCATGCCTAACAGATAGATGAACGCGTAGTTGAACACGACATCCATGACGCACATCAGGATGTTAAGTATCGACGGAATCTTCATGTTGCCCGAGCATTTCAGCATCGAGCCCGCCAGACCCTCCATTTGGAAGAAGATGCCTGCCCCACAGAAAATGGCGAAATAGAGCGATGCGTCGTGGGCGATTTCCTCCGTACCGCCCAACCAATAGGGCAGGGGAATGCTGATGGCCTCGGCGACGAGCATCATGCTGATGGCATATATCGCACAACATACCAGCGACTGACGTAACACGCGCTGGGCGCGATTGATGTCGTTGGCCCCGATGGCGTGCGCTACCTGCACCGAGAAACCCATGTTGACTGCCGACGCCAGTCCGCCCATCAACCAGCCTGTCGTCTCGACGAGTCCGATGGCTGCTGAGGCCTTCGCGCCCAGGTGTCCGACCATCGACGCATCGATGAAGAACATGACCGTGGCGGAAATCTGCGCCAGAATAGAGGGAATACTCAGGCTGACAATCAACCTGAGTTTCTCGCCCTGCGTCATCTCGCGACCCTCGCGGATGTAGGCTAGGAGTTCCTTGCTACGGTCTTTCGTATCGTTTAGTTTTTACGTTCCGTTAGAGACGTTATTTTGTGATCACGGTGGTCTTCGTGTCGCCGGGCTTGAACAGCAGACCCTCGCACTTCTTGGCATCGGCCTTGTACGTGCGTAGCTCTATCTTGTTCCAGTCTATCTCGTCGGTGCGTTGTGCCAGTGGTGCATGGGGGATGATGCTGCCGTCCTTCACCAGGATGATGGCAGGAATCTTGCCTGCCACGATGGTCTGATAACCGCCGCTGTACACCTTGCCCGTCTGGTAGTCAATCCACTTCCCCTTGGGCAGATAGACGTCGCGGCTGTTGCCGCTCTCCATCAGCGGGGCTACGAGGATTTGCGAACCGAACATATATTCGTCCTCCACATACCACGCCCCCTTGTCGTCGGGGAACTCTACCAGTAGGGCGCGCACCATCGGCAGTCCGCGCTCCGAGCAGTCCTTCGCCTGGGCATAGACGTACGGCATCAGCCGGTATTTCATTTCGGCACACTCGCGGAAGGCTTTCGTGAACGACTCGCTGATGAGCCAAGGCTCCGTGGGCGGTGCACCGTGGGCTCGCGTATGGCTCGACAGGAAACCGAACGGCAACCAACGGCGATAGATGTCCTCGGGCGAAGCGGTCACAAAGCCGCCCATGTCGTGACTCCAGAACGAGAATCCGCTGAGGCCAAACGACAGGCCGCCGCGCAGGTCGCCCAACAGTCCGGTATTGTTCGTTGCCGCATCGCCGCCCCAGTGCAGGGCGTAACGCTGGGAACCGGCCCACGCCGAGCGCGCCCAGATGATGCCTTCGCCGGGATGCGAGCGTTCCACCACTTCCCACAGGGCTTTGTTGTAGCGCAGCGGATAGAGGTTGTGCTCGTACAGGCCGCCCTTGCCGCTATGATAGAAGCCGTTATAGGGTGCTGCCTCGCCGAAGTCGCACTTGATGGTCGATACGCCTTGCTTCATCAGACCCTCAATCTTCGACTGGTACCAGCTGACGGTCTCAGGATTCGAGAAGTCCAGGATGGCATCCTCCACCGGCATGCCGCCCGTAGCATTCACCACGTGCAGCCCCTTTTCAATAATCTCCGGGAAGAAACGGTTCTTCGGCGTGAAGTAAGGCAACTGCCACAGACAAGTGTGGAAACCGTCCTTCTTCAGCTGCTTCAACATCCCGACAGGGTCAGGGAAGCGGTCCTTCGCAAACTGGTAGTCACACTGCCAGTCGACGCCGAACCAGCCCGTGTCGAAGTGGATGACGTCGCTGGGAATCTTGTGCGCCCTCAACTGACGGGCAATCTCCAGTCCCTCTTCCTGCGAGAAATAGGTGATGCGGCTCATCCACGTGCCAAAGCTCCACAGCGGCAGCATCGGACTCTTGCCGGTAATGTCGGTGTATTCGTTGAGGATGTCCTTCGGCTCGCCGAAGAACACAAAGAAGTCCATCTGCTCGTCGGCCATAAACAGCCGCTGTGCGCCGATGTACGAGGCTCCGAAGTCGCAGGTGACAGGTGCCGACGTATGCATAAAAATGCCGTAGCCGCGATTCGAGAAGTAAAACGGCACGGGCTTATACTGTCCGTCGGTCTCAGGACCTTGGGGGTCGGTCACGCTCAGGTGCACCTTCTGCCCCACCTTGTTCAGCGACGTAAACGACTCGCCGCAACCGTAGATCCGTTCGCCGGGCGACAACAGGAATACGGGGTTGATGCTGCGCGAATTGTCCGAGCCGCGCTTGATAAACGAGAACGGCAACAGCTTCACCTGTGTCGAGTCGTTGTCAATGATATGACGCGTCTGCGTCAGCACCCGTCCCTTCGCGTCCTTGATGACGATGCGGAACGGATACGGCTGCACCTCGATGCTTCCGTATTCTGATTTGTTGGCAGTTCGGCTGCCAGCCGCCTTCTGCTTAAAAGCGTCACAGAACATCACGTCGTCCTGATCCGTCGTCTTCGGCTCCACCGGCGTCGTCAGCATCCGGATGCGTGCCGTCCGCGGCGTAATCCACTCCACCTTGATTTTCAGCGCGGGGTCGTTCTCGTAGGCTGCATCGGGGAAGTCCAGCATCTGCATCCTTACGGGCCAGTAGCCGTTCAGGTTGAATGCCTGACGCGGGCTCAGCCGGTAGCGTTTCCACTGCACCAGTCCCTCGCCCTTCGCTGCGTCGTAACTCACCAGCGAGTCCGCCAGGAAATACGTGTTCGACAGGTCGTAGAAGTCCGTCGACATATCTTTTTGCATACACTGCAGGTACTGAATGCCTGCATTCGTCTGAATCTGCGCCGTGGCGGCTACTGCCCACCACACCAGACATGCTGTTCCAATAATTTTTCTCATCATATTCTTATTTCTTACCTCTTACTTCTCACCTCTCACCTCTCACCACTCACCTCTTACCTCTCACCTCTTCTTTGATTCCTTCCATCGCATACGTGCCAAAAACCGCCAGCCGCTCACGGTCGACGACGGTCATACAACCCTTCGCACCCTGCCGGTCGCAGAAGTTCGTGTCCCATGTCATTGGCACCATGCCGCCCAGCTCCTTACACAGCCGGTGCATTTCGCGATAGTGCACCCTGATGCTGGCGTTGTGCTTCTCCTGACTCTCGCCGGGCAGTGCCGACAGGTCGCGCCAGTTGGCACCGAACTCGCCGATCACCACGGGATAGCCCTTGTCCACGAACGTCGTCTTCATCCGCATCAGCAGTTCTCTCATGTTGTCTTCCTCGCCTGTCGTGGCATTGCGTGTCGAACCGCTCAGGTGGTTGCCCTTGCCCCAGTAGTAGACCACATTACCCCACGACTCGTCCTTCTCCATGCCCCAAAACTGCCAGGGGTGGTAGTAGTGTACCTCGATGGCAAGTCTGTCTGCGACGACGTCCGTCGGCATCCTGCCTGCCATGAAGTTACACGTATGCTCGATGTTCGTCGTCGGTCCTTGCACCACCAGCACGCGCTTCAGGTTGTTGCCCCCTGTGGCGCGAACGGCATCCACAAACGTCTGGTTATACTGTATCAGGTTGTCCGTCGCCGCCTGAGTGTCGGCGCTCGGCTCGTTCAGTCCCGCAAACAGCAGGTGCTCGTCGTAGTCCCTGAATGCCGTGGCTATCTGCGTCCACAGCGCCGTCAGCACCTCCTTGTTCCTCTTGATGGTCGCCGCGTCCGAGTCTTTGATGTGCTCCTCCAGCCAACCGCCGTCCCAGTGGTCGTTCAACACCACATACAGGCTGTCCCTGATGCAGTAGTCCACCACCTCCTTCACGCGCGCCATCCATTGTGCGTCTATCTCGTATGTCTGTGCATTACTGATATGTCCGCACGCCCATGCGCAGGGAATGCGAACGCTCCGGAACCCCAGGCTCTTCACGTAGTCTATCACCTGTTGCGTGGTCTTTGTCGGCTGCCATGCTGTCTCCGACTCCAGGCCGCCTTTGTTGTTCAGAAAGTCAGCCCCGTTCCCATTCTTCGCCTCCAGCGTGTTGCCGAGGTTCCACCCGGGACTCATGTCATTAATCACCTGCATCGCCGAATGCCACGCCTCGCTCTCAGGGAGCGAACGGTCTATGCCGTCCTGCGCGCTAACCCTCATTCCCACCGTCAGCAGCCATGCCGCCACAATGGCTAAACGCATCATTCTTCTCATCATGCCGCGAAGGTACGAAAAAAAAACGAGTCCACCAAACGCTCGCCCCGTTTTTTGCATATACCCTAATACTAAAGTCCCTCTAGCATGACACTAAAGCGCCTTTAGTATGACACTAAAATACAATACTCCGAAAGAAATTTTGAATACTCCAAAAGTATTTTCGATTACTGCGGTAGTATTGACCACCTTCCCTGCTGTCCGCTACTCTGCCCGCCAATGTCGGGTCGACATTGCTTGAATCGTGCCCAACGATTAGGGAGCAGAGTGCCGTTCAGCCAGTAAGGTGATTGGGCGCACCCTGTGCGAGGCTTTCGCTCCCTCAATAAGTGCCACTTATTTCTGAATAAGAGCCACTTTTTTCCGAGAAACGGCACTTGTTGACGGATAAGCGCCGCAGGAAATTTTCCTTCTTATTACTATTTTTTCGCATAGGCTGCACCTCAGAAAAATTCCAAAATAATTTGGTTTTTCGTTCGGTTTGATCAACTTTCTCACGCTCAGGAATGAAAATATATTCTCATTTCCTTCGCTAAATCGAAATTTTGCACTATCTGCAGCGTGTTTAGATAACAGAGACATTATAATTAAGGATTAAAATAATTATTGTATTTATGAAAAAGAATGTGATAATTTTAGCCTTGGGACTGGCTGCAGTGCTGCCAGCGAAGGCCCAGTGGACCCATTACGACACTCGGTCAACCATTAGTGGCGTATTTGGTGCTATCAATCACAGTATCGAATCTGCCGAGCGCAAGAAACAGATGGAGATTCACGCCAAGGAGAAGGCAGAGTATGAACAGAGCTTCAAGGACGCTATGGAGAGTGCCAAGGACTATGAAGGAGGTGAATATTGGGCGGATGCCCTCGCCAAGTATGAGGAGGCCGCCAAGCTGAACTGCAATTATGGCTATACAGACCAGCAGCAGATCAGCCGCAAAATCAGCGAACTCTACGTAAAGGCTGGCCGCACGGAAGACGGCCCGAGCATTCTGAACAATGCCAAGGTGGCGCTGCCCGACTATTCTAAATATAGATATATGCGCGAGAACCCTGTGTATGTCAACAAGAAGAGTACTAATACAAAGATTTTGCGCGTAGCTTGCTCTGATACGGAGACACGTCTGGAGATGGAGGTTGAGGCAGGAGGCGTTAACAGTAGCTGGAACGTCAAGGGACAGGCTTATATCAAGGGTAACAAGGGAGGCAAGAAGGAATTGGTGGGTGTGGAGAACATCGTAATGGCTCCTGCAACTGTCAAGATTCCCTGGCCCTACCAAAAGCTGCGCTTTGCCCTGATTTTCGAAGCCCTGCCTGAGGATGCCAAGGAGTTCGACTTCATCGAACCTTCCACCTCCTGGCAGTTTAAGGACATCAAGTGTAAATAAAATTATTGTAATATTAAAAAAATACGTTTGTGAAAAAGTTTATGATGGCTGCAGTTGCCTTAATCTGCATGACAAGTGTGCTTACCGCCTGTGGTGATGACAATGATTCAAAAGGCGATAAGGAAATAATTTGTGAATATGGTATTTTAACCGATATCGCCAGTTTTTCTTTCACGGGAAATGCTGAGGAAGGCAATCCCTGGAACAAAGTTGTGAATGATACCAACAAGAAGGTGAAAGAAATCTTGGCCAAATACTCTGGCTCATGGAGCGTCAAAGCCACCACGTCAAACGTGCAACAGGTTGTTGCGACCAATGATACCGAGGCAAAGCAAAAGGTTGAGGACATGAAATCAGAACTTAACAAGGTCTTTACAGACTTGGAGAGTCTGCAGTCAACGTACCCGGATGAATATATTCGGTACAAGATTGTCGTCGTGGCTATGCATGATGTATCGGTAAGCGGTATTCTAAATGAAAGGGCCTTTATCGAAGAAGAAATCTATCTCAGCTTTGGAAATCTTGAATAAAAAGAACCCGAGCTCACAGAGGGGCTGACCCTCTAATGATTGATAAAATGTCTCAAGCCCTGTTGCTTCGGCAATGGGGCTTTATGTGTGATCAAGGGGTCGGCAATTCGGACGACAGAGGTTAGATTTTGTTGATGTCGACGTAGCCGTGCATGACGGCGTAGATGGTGAGGGCGGAGACGCTGCGGAGGCCGAGCTTGTCCATGATGTTTTTGCGGTGGGTGACGACGGTGGAGAGGGCGATGTTGAGACGGTCGGCAATCTGCTTGTTGATATACCCCTGAACGATAAGGGCCATGACCTCGATTTCGCGGTCGGAAAGGATTTTCTGTTGCAACACCTGAGGGGTAGGGGGCAGGTGCTGGCCTTGTCCGTGGGCGTGTTGTTCGAGCACGAGGAGCTGTCGGATGAGCTGCGGCTCGGGCTGGTTGATGCAAAGGGTGTGGAACTCGCTGGGCTGTGTGCTGTCGGAGAGCGAGAGGGTAAGCACAATGGTCTTACGGCGTCGCTCGGCGAAATAGGCGCGGTTGGCGAGGACAATATCCAGGGAGACGAAATAGTGGGCGTAGCCGTCGGCATCGTTAGCCTCGAGTTCGGCGAGTGTGCCGAAGGTATCGACGGTGATGATGGGCATCATGTTAAGCAGCAACTGCTTAAGTCCCAAAACGGCGAGCGTGTTGGGGTCGATGATGGCTATCTTAGGACGGTGAACCATTTACCGTTTGACGTTCATGAATTCCAGGCGGCTGGCCTGTTCGATGACCATTTCGGCGAGGATCTCGTTCTGTGGCATCTTGCCGTTGATGGTGTCGAAGAACTGAACGAGGGACAGTCTGCCGCCCCCAGTCTTCAGCAGGTGGACTATGCAGAGGTTCTGCAGGCCGATGGTCTCGGCGAGGATGTCGATGTCGGTGCTGCCCAGTTGGAACAGTGCCAACTGATAGGCATCGTCGAAATTGTTGCGCATGAGGCGTTCAACATCGCCGAGGGTGTTCATGCCTATGTGGCGCAGGGCTTTGAGGTAGGGCCACCAGGGTGCTTCGTGGAGCTCGGCCTGAGTGATGGCGGCTATCTTGCGGTTGAGCTTGTCGAACGGACGCTTGTCGAGATAGCTGCGGAAGGTGTCGAGGTCGAGTGGTACTTCCTCGAGCTGGCCGCTTTGTACGAGGCTTTGTGCGCGGCGGCGATAGTCGGTAATGGCGTTGCGGATGCGGCTGAACTCGTTGTCGGCGAGTTCGAGCATTCCTGCCAGTCGGCTGAGGTTGCGGTGGTATTCTAAGGGGGTTTCGATTTCGGACTTATAGCCAATGTCGTGCTGGATGGCGGACCATACGTGCTGAAGGGCGGTACGCATCTGAAGCTCGAAGCGGATGTTGTTGAGTTCGGGCTTCTCGGGGTTGTAATACTGCTCCTTCGGCAGGCGGCAGATGTAGTGCAGCGAGTTGTAGCCGAAGCTGTCGAACTGGTGCATACGGCGCTTGTCGACGGAGTTGTCCCAGTCAATCTCGAACAGCACTTCTGCCATCGAGGCGATACGGTCGACGTCCTCGTTGTAGAACGTGATGATGCGCGCACCGAAAATATCGGTGATGTCGAGCAGCGAAGCGTATTTATGACCTTTCAGCCTGAGCTTTCCTGCCAGCGACTCTTCGGCCTTGATGCGCGACTCCATCGAGTTGACTTCAATGCCGCTCTGACGGACTAGGGCTCCCAGCTTTTCCATGACCACACGTTGAAGCTCCTCGAAGAGCGGCTGCTTGTCGCAGTACTCTTCGAGAAGCATTTCACCATGTAGATCGAGTCCGTAATCTGTCATACGGAATCAGCGAATGTCAAAGAGGTTGAAGAAACCAGTCATCATGAACACCTTCTTGATTTCATCGTTGATGTGTTCGATGATTACTTTGCCACCCTTTGCTGACGCCTCCTTGCGGATGGTCAGGAACAGACGAAGACCGGAAGAGCTGATGTACTCGAGGTCCTTGCAGTCGAGGGTGATTTGCTTGTCGGCATTCTCCAACAGTGGGGCGATCTCCTGCTGAGCCTTGACGGCAGCAGGGGTGTCCAAACGCCCACTGACAGTGGCGACGTAACCGCCATCTTGTTCGTTTATTTCAAAAATCATTGTTTCAATATTACTAATTAGAAATTCACAATTAGAAATTCACAATTATCAATTCACAATTATCAATTGTCAAATGTCAATTACTTGATGATGGCCTTGCGGGCGTCGTTAATCTGATCCTTGGCCTTGGCAATCTGATCCTTCAGCTCGGCAACGGTGGTAGCGTTAAGAACATCCAGGGGAGCGAGGGCCTTGGCAACGGGCTCGATGTCGGGATCGTACTCAGAGAGACGGTTGATGGCGTCGAGCACGAGGATGATGCGGAAGGTCACGTTGGAAGCAGCCTCGTCGGTGAAGGTGCTGAGGTACTTGTCGGGATTCTGGTTGGCCAGATAGAGTTGCTCAGTCAGTGCACCGGCAGCCATCTGCCAGAAGAAGTTGATGCGAGCGTTCTTCTCCATAGCGTCGTAGAGGGTGTTAGAGGTCTCGTAGAGCGTGTTGGTGTCGTCAATGACCTTGAATGAAGGATCGTTGATGTCAGCCACGAGCTTGGTGATGGCCTTGTCGTAGTCCTCGGTAGGCATTTCGTAGAGCTGGGCAATCTTCTTGTCAACGTTCAGCGCGCTGAGGATGCGATACTTCTCAGCCAGTGTGGTAGCCTCCTCGGCAACACTCGGGTTCAGCAGATAGTCGGGCTTCACCTGCTTCTCTTCCTTGGTCAGCTGGATGCCGTCGTCGCCTTCAGACAGGAAAGGCAGCTGCTTGAGTTTACCAATCTCGGAAGCAATGCTGTCGAAGTGCATCTTGATGCTGGCCTCGATCTGCTGCTGTTCGAAACTCTTCAGGCTGTCGGCATTCTCGGCTGCCTGCTCACTCTTCTTACCGCTACATGCAGCGAAAACAACGGCTGCAAATGCAATAGCTAAAACAGATAATTTCTTCATTTCTTTTTTAATTTTGAGTTATTAATACTGTTAATTGTTTTTTGTCTCGTTAATTCTCTGATTTTCGGATGTATCGCCCGGGGCAGTCGGTGAGCAGCAGCACGATGGCAATGATGCTCATGAGCAGCAGCACGGCCATGTTGAACCACAGCGTCTTGACGTGCCACTGGCCGACGATTTTCTCACTGCTGTAGAACGGAGCGCGACCTACGGTGCTCTGAGGTGTCAGGAAGATCAGTCCGGTGCGGGGTACAGCATAATTATCAATAATCTCGAGCATACGTCGCTGGTCGGCACCGATGACGCAGTCCTCCAGCTTGATGTTATGGTTCTGGCGCTTCAGGTCGAGCAGCGATTCCTTGCCGTGTTCGCGGACATAGCGCGACGTGAGGGCGTCGGCCTTCAGCGAAATGTCGTTACTGCGCTTGGAGAGCAGGTTCTCGGCCTCCTTCATGTAGTCGTAGAGCGACTGGTAGGATTCGTCGCCGCTGTAGGGCTTCATGCCGCAATAGTCAGTGACCAGCGGCAGGTTGGTGCGGATGACAGCCATGTGATCTTCCTTGGCTTCCTTGCCTCGCTTTTGCTCGTCCTTCATGGTCTCGAGCTGCGACTGCAGTTCGTAGAGCAGGCCCATGTTGTAGTATTGCGTCTCGTACTTATCCTTGTCGAGGGCGAAGAAGTTGCGCTCGTATTCATTGTCGGTGAACGACGTGACGGCCAGTGCCTCGTACGACCAGCGCGAGGGGATGAGGTCGCCTATGACCGGAACGTTACCCGTCGTGCTCTTGGGCGTCAGGTCGGAGAAGCTGACTACCAGTCCGCAGAGCAGAATCTGTGGAATGAGCAGCATGGGGATGCTGATGTAGATGGCTACGATGGAGTTGAGACACTGCGACAGCAACAGTCCGGTGAGGTTTGCCAGGAAGGCGGTCATGAAGAGGATAAGCCACCACGTCCAGAAGAGCCCGTGCAGTCCCATGATGGAATTGCCGACAACGATGAACAGCAGTGTCTGGATGATGGAGACGAAGGCCATATAGACGATCTTCGACCAGATATAGCTGCCGTAGGACAGGTGTAGGAAACGCTCGCGTTTGAGCAGGGCGCGGTCCTTGATGATTTCCTCGGCACTTCCGATCATGCCCGTGAATGTTGCCACGATGACGGCCATGAAGAAATAGCTCACGAGGTTCTTGTTGTCCATGACGGTATAGCCCTCGGGAGGCGCATAGCGCGTGAGATAGGAGCAGACCACCGCCAGCAGGGGAGCCTGAAGGAGGGTGATGCAGAGATATTGCACGTTGGTAATCTTCGTCTTGAAGTTACGGTGCAGGAAGATGGCGAACTGCTTGAGCACGCCGGGCTTCTTCTGGTCGGAAGGCGGTACGGTGCTGACAGCGGGTGCAGGCAGCTCGGGACGGTTCTTCAGATACAGCTCGTGCCACTCCTGCGGCGTCATCTTACGCTCGTCGGACACCTCGCCGTTGCTGTTGAGCCGCTTTTCGTCAATGATGTTCAGCACGATTTCGGGATTGACGTTGCCGCACATGGGGCAAGCGCTGGTCTCGGCATCGGCATAGTTGGCAGCCTCCTTGAAATAGGTGATGGCATCGATGGGGTTGCCGTCGAACACGGGATAGCCGCCACGGTCGAGCAGCCACAGGCGGTCGAAGAGCTTGTAGACGTCGCTGGACGGCTGGTGGATGTTGACAATGATGAGCTTGCCCTTCAGCGTCTGCTCCTTCAGCAGGTTGATGACCTTCTCGGTATCGGCTGACGACAATCCTGACGTGGGTTCGTCGAGGAAGAGCACAGCGGGCTCGCGGATGAGCTCCAAGGCAATGTTCAGACGCTTGCGCTGTCCGCCGGAGATGTATTTGTTGATGGCCGAACCTGCTTTCAAATCCTTGACGGCATCCAGCCCGAGGTCTTTCAGCGTCTTCATGACACGACGGTCGAGTTCCTCGTCAGCCATGCCGGCAAAGCACAGCTTGGCGGTGAACCAAAGGTTCTGATAGACGGTGAGTTCCTCGATGAGCAGATCGTCCTGAGGCACGAAACCGATGAGCGCCTTAGCCTCTGGCTCGCTGATGTCGTGGCCGTTGATAGTGATGGTGCCTTCCTGGGGTTTCATGCTGCCGTTGAGCAGTGACAGGAGCGTGGTCTTGCCCGTTCCGGAACCGCCCATGATAGCCAGCAGCTCACCGTTATGAAGGGTGAAGCTGAGGTTGTGCATGCCATTGTCGCTATGGGGGAAACGGAAGGTGACATTGCGTCCGCAGAACTCTACGGCCTCTATCTTACGATCTGACTGGTCGTAGCAGCCGATGATAGAAGAATAATAGACGGGTTGGCCGTTCTTGCCTTTCAGCACGCTGCTCTGGAGCCATACTTGATAGGAACCCGAAAGCACGGGAACATCGTTGAGCAGGACGGTGTCGTTGCCCATATAGGTGAACAGCAACAAGCCAGTGAAGGGGTCGAGCAGGGTCTTCAGCTGTCCGTCGAAACCCTCTAACTGGTGCATCATCACATGCTCTGTGGACTTGTTGTTGACGTAGTCCATGAAGATGTTGTACTGCTCGTCAGGGATGTTAAACTGCTCGGCCATCGTCCGGAACATGGTGTCCGTGAAACCGTCGTCGTCGGCACAGAATTCCAGCAGACGCAGCAGCAACAGGGCTTTCTCCGTGTTGCGGATATCCGCCTGCAGGTTGGAACAGATGGACGTAACGGTGTCTTGGGTATTCAGGTCATCGGTCATCTCGTAGGCCATGCGCATATCGCTGTAGAGGTCCAGATAGAGGTCGATGTTCCTGATGCCGAAATGGTGGCGCAAATAGCTTACGAGCATTTCCTTTGCCCGCTCTTCGTCAACTTGCTCTACTTTGCCAAATAGTGCAAACAGACTAATAAAACTTGATAATATTACGTCAGTCATTTCTCTATTAAGTTGCAAATATACTTAAAATCTCAGACTAAGTTCTAATCGAAGTAGTTAAAAATCGTTAAATCGTACTCAAACTATCTTTTTACGCAGTGTTAGGACGTTCTTTCCGTCCGTTCTTTCGTAATTAATGGAGTCCATAATCTGTCTTACCAAGTGGATGCCAAGACCGCCGATAGGACGTTCTTCGGCAGACAATGTGGTGTCCACGTCACCCTTCGCCGTGGGGTCGAAAGGTGTACCCCAGTCGTTGATGACAATCTTCAGATACTGCTCGTTCGCCCTGGCCTCGATCAGGATATCGCCTTTCGTGCCGGCCGGGTAAGCGTAATCTATTACGTTAACCACAGCTTCCTCGATGGCGAGGTTCAGACTCATGGTGAGCGACATGTCGAGACCGATGGTCTCACAAACTTCGTCGACGAAGGCCGCCAATTGGTGTACCTCGTCAAGGTCATTTGTCAGTTTTAGACTGCGGTCCAGGCGCGTATTGTCGTCCTGTTCCTTGGAATACTGAATGGCGAGCATGGTCTGGTCGTCACTTTGTTCAGCATTACCTACAAAGTCATGTACAACTTTAGTCATATGTTCGATAAACTTGTCTGGTTTCCGTTCAGCCTCGCAGGCGGTGTCCAGGACGCGTTCTTCCTGGAATTGTTCGTGGCGCAGGTTTTCGGCCTCCGTCAGTCCGTCTGTATAGAGGAAAATGGTGGTCTGTGAGTTGATGATATCCTCCTGTGTGGTGAATTTCCAGTCGGGGTCGATGCCGACAGGAATATTGGGTTTGCACGGCAGGTGACCAATACCCACATTGCCTATTAATATCGGTTCGTCGTGACCTGCATTCGTATAGCGCAGACGGCCTGTAGGCAGGTCGAGAACGCCGATGAACAGGGTGACGAACATGTTTGATTCGTTGTCTTCGGAAATGGATTCGTTGATGGCTGTCATGATGCGTGACGGCATTGCCTCGTGAGACGAGATAGTGCGGAACAGCGACCGCGTGACCGCCATGAGCAGCGAGGCTGGCACACCCTTTCCGCTGACGTCGCCGATGCAGAAGAACAGTTTCTCGTCGCGGATGAAGAAGTCGAACAGGTCGCCGCCAACTTCCTTGGCAGGCATCAGCTGGCCGTAGATGTCGATATCGTCGCGGTCGGGGTAGGGCGGGAAGGTCTTTGGCAACATCGACATCTGGATGCTGCGGGCGGTCTGCAGTTCGCCCTCTATGCGTCCTTTGTCTTCGTTGACGGCCTTCGTTTCCTCAATCTGCTTCACCAATGACAGCTGCATGGTCTCGAACGAGTCACGCAGACGGCGCATTTCGTCTTTTGTCTTGATTTTGGGCAGTTCAGCGGTGAAGTTACCCTTGGCTATTTCGTCGGCAGAGGTCGTAAACTGCCTGATAGGCTTGGTCACCTTGCGCACGGCGAAATAGCAAGCCAGAACGATAATGCCGATACCAATGAAGGTGAGGACCCCCATGAATACCATGAAACTGTTCAGCAGCCACAGCAGTTCGCTTACGGGGAGTGTCATCACCATCAGCCAGTCTGTACGCTCAATGCAAGCGGCAAACATCCATATATATTTTCCGTTCTTGTCTTCATAGATTTTGATCAGCTTTACGTCAGGACCTATTCCGAGAATGTCCTGGGCGAGTTTTGCCTTGCGCTTTTCTGATTCTTTGATGTCCTTGAAATAGTCTTTGAGTGAGGCTCTCATCACCAGACTCGAGTCGGGATGAGCCACTATAGTGCCTTGGCGTGTGACAAGGAAACTGGTGAAATGGCTTTTGGCCTCATCGTCGAAGATATCCATGAAATTGTCATTGAAGGTACTGTCCGACTTCTGTCTCAGCGTTTCTATCCAGTCCAGCGACAGGTCGGCAGTATATACGGCATAAACCTCACTGCTGTCTTTGATGAGCGGCAGTGAGTAAGTAATCATCGGTATGTTTCCACCTCCTTCGTCTACGTATGGCTCCGACCAGTAGCCTTTCTTCAATTCCACGGGTTTCTTAAACCACTCTTTCTCCGGGTAATTGTATGCCCGAGAGTTCAGCTGTGTGGTATGAATGCCCATGCTGGTGCGATAGGCATAGGGCGCATAGAGCTGTCCCTTCTTTGGCTCATAGTCAGGGTTAAAGGCAATGGCAGCTCCAATGATTTCGTCGTTCAACTTCAACATGTGCTGTACCGCAAAGAAAAGCATATCGTCCTGGTAGATGTTCTTTTTCGCTTCCGGCACATTGTTTCTGACCACAGCTTCCACATTCGTGAAAACGGTGTTCATCTTCTCGTTGGTAACCTCCATTGCAGCGCCAAACATGATTCCCAAGAGTGTCGCACCTACTATGTAAATGATGAAGAAAATAAGCCCAAGAATGAGTATGAGGCTAATGACAGTAGCCACCATGATGCGCCACGTCAGACGAGAGACAATGGAGCGTGAAGGCCGGAAAATATTCAATAGACCCATCAGTTCTTAGCTTAATAACCCTGCAAAGATACGAATAATTCTTAACTAATGGCAATTTTTCACAATTTTTTATTACCTTTGCACGAAATTTTTTCATTTAGACGCTTATGAAGTTACAAAAATACATTGCAATTCTCGCTATTTTTACTTCTTTGACTGCTGTTCGCGCGCAGGAACATACCCGTTTCCTGGACCTGCCGCTCGACCTCACTCCCGAGGAAATCGTGGAGGCACTGGAGGACAAGGGACTGCAACAGGAGGACCGTTACGAACTCTCCGGACGTATCGCGGGCCTTGACGTGTGGATGTATGTGAATGTGGGTAAGGATTCCACGAAAATCAACCATTTGCTGCTGACGTCGCAGCAACAGCAGGGCAATACGCAGCGCGACGACTATGTCGCCCTGCGCAAATGGATGCAGAAACACTACGGCGCCCCTACGTGGGAATCTACCGTCCGTTCTCACTCCTTCGCACGCTGGTATATAGGCTTCGACCGCGACATCGTGATGATAGCAACGGCCTCGGCGGGTGTTGAGATTTGGTTCTACGAGAATCACCAGCGTCGCAATATTGACTACTACGCCATTCTGAAATACTGTGAGCGCAATCCCGCTCCCGGCCTGCCCGTGATGTTTGCCCGCGACAATGTCACGTGGAAAAGCACGGGTGACACGTCGACGGTGAAGAAGAAAGCCGCTAAGCGCAATGTCCGTAAAGCTACTAAGAAAAAAGCCAAGGCAACGAAAAAGCGCCGTTCGAAGACCGCTAAGTCTAAGAAACAGCGCCGTAAGCGTTAGTATAATGTCCCCAAGCCGATGCTTGGGGCATTTTTTTACGATAGGAATCCGAGCAAAGCGCCCGCAGCAACGGCAGAACCGATGACGCCGGCAACGTTCGGCCCCATGGCGTGCATCAGCAGGAAGTTGTGGCGGTCGTACTCCAGTCCGAGGTTGTTCGAGATACGTGCGGCCATCGGCACAGCACTCACGCCCGCATTACCAATCAGCGGATTCAGCTTCTTATCCTTCGGCAGGAACACGTTCATCAGCTTCACGAAGCATACACCGCTCATGGTAGCGATGATGAAGGCTCCGGCACCGATGGCAAAGATGTAGATGGTGTTCATCGTCAGGAACTCGGAAGCCTGCGTCGAACAACCTACCGTCAGACCCAACAGCATCACCACGATGTCGTTCAGTGCTGCACCGGCAGTCTTGGCCAGACGGGTGGTCTTGCCGCTCTCCTTCAACAGGTTGCCGAAGAACAGCATTCCCAGCAGAGGCAGACCGGACGGAACGATAAACGTCGTCAGCAACAGTCCCACGATGGGGAACAGGATGCGCTCCGTCTGCGAAACTTCGCGGGCAGGCTTCATCTTGATGAGGCGCTCCTTCTTGGTGGTCAGCAGTCGCATCAGAGGGGGCTGAATCAGCGGCACCAGTGCCATATACGAGTAGGCACACACCGCAATGGCACCCATCAGGTTTGGTGACAACTTTGACGACAGGAAGATGGCCGTAGGACCATCTGCACCACCGATGATGGCGATACCGGCTGCCTGGTTGGGTTCGAAACCTAAGGCCAGCGCAAACATATACGCACCGAAAATACCAAACTGTGCGGCAGCACCGATAAGCATCAACTTTGGATTGGCCAGCAGTGCCGAGAAGTCCGTCATAGCACCAATGCCCAGGAATATCAGTGGCGGATACCAGCCTTGCCGCACACCCTGATAGAAGATGTTCAGCACGGAGTTGTCCTCATACAGTCCGATCTCCAATCCGGCATCGGCACGGAAGGGGATGTTGCCCAGTATGATACCCAGTCCAATGGGGACGAGCAGCAGGGGCTCGAAGTCCTTCTTGATGGCTAGCCAGATAAAGAAGGCACCCACTACTATCATGATAAGGTTACCTGCTGTCACGTTCGCAAACCCCGTGTACGTCAGGAACTCATTGAAGTTTTCTACGATGAAATTTGTAAATCCCATAATTGTCAATTATCAATTATTAATTGTCAATTAACCAATGGTCAGCATCACTGCACCTTCCATCACTGAGTCGCCCTGATTGACGAGAATCGAGGTGACGGTACCTGCAGCCTCGGCCTCGATGTTGTTCTGCATCTTCATGGCTTCCAGTACGACAACCACGTCGCCTACGCCAACCTTGTCGCCCACCTTCACGTTGATGGCATTGATAGTGCCAGGCAGCGGAGCCTTCACAGGAGTACCGGCACCAGCGGGGGCGGCGGGCTGAGGCTTGGCGGGAGTTGCTGCGGGTGCTGCGGCCTGCGGTTTCTCTGCAGGCTCTGCTGCTGCAACCGGTGCTGCTACACTGGCTTTTGTTGCGGCCAACTCAGGATGCTTGGCGGCATTAATGGGTTTCTGCATCTCAATCTCGAATGGGATGCCGTTTACGTTTACTCTGGCTATCTTGCCTTCTACGTCGGTGATTTCTACCTCGTAGTCTACGCCTTGTACTTTATACTTATATGTTTTCATAACTTTCAACTTTCAACTTTTTAATGCAGTTCCGGTCCTGTCGGGATGCGTTGTCCCATGGGATTGAGAGGCAGCACAGGCTCGTGCAGATGTGTCATCTGGCTGTATTCGTCGTCCCAGCCGGTGTCCTTCGGCTTGATGGTGATGACACCGCTCTCCACGTCGTGGATGTCATCTTCATACTGGCGCAAGGCCAAACCGATGACGGCCATGTACACCTCCTTGTCGATACCCTTCGTGTCGAAGCCTTCCTGCAGGATGACGCCTGTCTTGTGGCCAATCTCGATGGTCTTCTCCACCGTCTTCGTGATGGGCTTGATGGGCTGCTGGTTGATGACCTTCTTGGCCATTTCCTGATGACGCATAAACATGCCGAACAGCGTGAAGAATACCCACAGCAACGCCAGACAGAAGAACACAATGCCCATCGCCATGATGGCCATGCCGAAGCCGTGCGGGTCTTCGCGCTTGAACTTGGCCACCTTCGACTCGCTCACCACCGTCTGGTTCTGGATGCCCAGCGTCACACGGTCGGCCGACTTCACCTCCCAGTCCTTCGCTGTACCGTTGTTCGCAATACGCGCGTATGACTGGTCTGCCTCCAACACAGGCACCGTCACCGAGTCTATCAACTGCGTCGCATTACCGTTGTACAGGGCAATCCACGTGGGTTCCGTCGGGTTGACCTTCACCGAGAGATGCAGCGCGCCTTTCGTAGGCTGGCTGCCCAGTTGCAGCACGATGAGCTGTCGTCCGCTGAGGTTCGTACGCTCGTCGCCATTGGGAATCTGGCTCATGCGTTTCATGCGCTCAGGCACGCTCATCTTCTTGTCGAGCACGGAGCGGTCGGTCGTCACAAACATCCCGCGGATGTTGTACGTCGAGAACGAGATGTTGGCAATCTCCAGCCACGCGTTCCTCACTCCGTATTCATCAATCAGACTCGTCTCGTTCCGCGTCATCACCTCGTTCAGCTTGATGCTGGCATCCATCTGGGCCAACATCGGCAGCGAGGTCAGTGCAAGGAGCGAGCCTAACAAGAATTTTTTTATTTCCATTATATTAAAAATAGGTATTATTATATAGCTTTCTCTCTGATTTTTCGTAATCGCCTGCAAAATTACAAAAAATATCGCACACAACAAGCGTTTTTGTGCAATTATTTTTCGAGTAACCCTAAAAAAGACACTAATAGGACAAGACAAGAGGCGCTTGTCGTTCAATTCAAGTTACGAATGTTTACATTCTATCCGCAGAAGAAGAGGACGACGATTTGGGCAGTGAAAATGCGCAGGAACATCGCCAGCGGGTAAACCGTCGAGTAGCCCAAGGCGGGAGCCTCTTTCGAGCAGATGCTGTTGGAGTAGGCGAGGGCAGGGGGGTCGGTGTAGGTACCGGCAATCATTCCCGCCAGGGTGAAGTAGTTGAACTTGTAGCGTATGCGGGCAATGGGTCCTACGATGAGAATGGGGATGACGGTGATGAGGAAGCCCGTGAGGACGTAAAGCAGTCCGTCGCCGTCGACCACCGTTTCGAGGAACCCTGCACCAGCCTTGATGCCCACGGAGGCGAGGAAGAGCACGAGACCAATCTCGCGCAGCATCATGTTTGCCGAGGTGGTGGTATAGGTAACGAGGTGTATCTTATAGCCGTAACGACCAATGAGGATGGCGATGATGAGCGGACCACCGGCAAGACCGAGTTTGACGGGTACAGGCATACCGGGAATAGCCAGCGGGAAGGAACCGAAGATGAGTCCGAGGAAGATGCCCACGAAGATGGTGGCGATGTTGGGCGCGTTGAGCTTGTTGCTGGAGTTCCCCATACGGATAGCTACGCGGTTGACGGCTTCCTCGGGACCTACGACGCGAATCTTGTCACCCACCTGCAAGGGCAGACTGGCTGAGGCGAAGAGGTCGATGCCGTGACGGGTGACGCGCGTGACGTTGACCCCGTGAACGCTGGAGAAATGCATGGAGGCCAGTGTCTTGCCGTTGATTTTGGGGTTGGTGATGAGTACGCCCTTGGAAATCATGGGTTCTTCCTGTTGTTGCTGCTCGAGGTCAATGTCGACAACAGGACCGATGAAGGCAATGATGGCCTCATAGTCGGCTTCCGCACAAACGATGAGCATCTTGTCGCCCAGATGGAGCTGTGTGTTGCGGTTGGCAATGGTGATGTCGCCATTATGCTCGATGCGCGAACAGACGAAGTCGCGGTTCAGGAATTCATGAACCTGAAGGATGGTTCTGCCCTCCAAATACTGGTTGGTGACCTCTACATGCATCTTGTAGGGCTTTTTGTTGGTCTTTGTACCCTCCATTTGTTTCAGCTCTTCCTCCTCCTGCTCCAGTTTGACACCGCAGATATACCTTATTAATATAATAGCACCGATGATGCCGAGCACACCGAGGGGATAGGCACAGGCGTAGGCCGAGGCAATCTGCGGGGCGTTGGAGCCGAAAACGGTGCCCAGCGCCTCGTTGGCAGCACCAAGACCGGGGGTGTTCGTCACAGCACCATATAGTGTACCGACCATCATGGGCAGGTTCATCTTGTTGCCGGTGTCGAAGAAAATGTAGTAGCAGGCGAACATGACGAGGATGTTGAGCAGGATGGCCGTTGCCGCTAGTCCGTTGAGCTTAATGCCCTGAGTGCCAAAGCTTTCGAAGAAACCTGGGCCGACCTGCAAACCAATCATGAACACGAAGAGGATGAGTCCGAAGTCCTGTGCGAAATTAAGGATGGGCGTCGGGGCGGTGAATCCGATGTGACCTGCAACGATGCCTGCAAAGAGCACAAAGGTGACGCCCAACGAGACGCCTGCAATCTTGATTTTGCCCAAATATACACCTACGGCTATGACAACGGCGTAGAGCAACACTATGTGTGCCACGGAGTCCGTCGTGACGAATAATTCTCTTAACCAGTGAAACGATTCCATAAAGTACTTTTTGAAATTGACTGCAAAATTACGAATTATTTGCTCAAAACGTGCAAAATAGTGCAACTATTTTTCATAAAAACAAAATATTTATTAAATTCTTCATTATTCTTCGTTATTTCAGAAATTATTGCTACCTTTGCAGGAAATTCTAAAACAACTTATATAATAAACAGTATTTATGGCAAACAAAGAAAAACTCTTCAGCGAGTTTCAGGCTCCGACCAAACAGGAATGGTTGGACAAGATTGAAGTGGACCTGAAAGGTGCCGACTTCCAGAAACGACTCGTATGGAGAACGAATGAGGGCTTCAACGTACAGCCCTTCTACCGTCGTGAGGATCTGAAAGACCTCAAAACTCCTGATGCACTGCCCGGCGAATTCCCTTTCGTTCGCGGCAACAAGAAAGACACCAACGAATGGTATGTCCGCCAGAATGTCGTTGTTGGCGGTGATCCCGTGGCAGCCAACAAGAAGGCGCTGGACATCCTGATGAAGGGTGTGGACAGTATCGGTTTCAAACTGGGACACGACGAGGTCAGCGCCGAGTACATCGAGGCATTGTTGAAGGACATTCGCCTCGACATTGTGGAGGTGAGCTACCGTGCCTGTCTGCGTCACGCTCTTGAGCTGGCCGACTTGCTCGTGGCCTATTTCGAGAAGATGGGCTATGACAAGGAGAAGATTGTGGGTGGTGTCGGTTTCGACCCCATCGAGCGTATGCTGATGAAGGGCAAGGACTCGACGTTCCTGTTGCCCGACATGCCGAAGCTGGTGGAGAAACTGAAGGATTATCCCAACCTGCGCTGCGTGATGGTTCACAGCGACCTGCTGAACAACGCTGGTGCGTATATCGTTCAGGAAATGGGTTACGCCCTGGCTTGGGGTAACGAGTATCTGCAGCAGATGGTGGATGCCGGTGTGGATGTCGACCTGGCTGCGAAGAAAATCAAGTTCTACATGGGTATCTCGGAGAACTACTTCATGGAGATTGCCAAGTTCCGTGCCTGTCGCCTGTTGTGGGCGCAGATTGTGAAGCAGTACGAACCCAAGTGCGACTGCTCGTGCAAGATGATTATCAATGCTTCGACGTCGACGTACAATCAGACACTGTTTGACAGCTACGTCAACCTGCTGCGTTCGCAGACGGAGGCGATGAGTGCCGCACTCGGTGGTGTACACTCGATGGTTGTTACGCCGTTCAATGCACCTTACGAGAAGCCCAACGATTTCAGCGAGCGTATCGCCCGCAACCAGCAGTTGCTGATCAAGGAGGAGAGTCACTTCGACCGTATCGTTGATCCGTCGGCTGGTTCGTACTATATCGAACACCTCACAGACGCACTGGCTCAGGAGGCTTGGAAGTTGTTCCTGAAAGTGGAAGACGAGGGCGGTTTCTTAGAGGCTGTCAAGAAAGGTACCATTCAGGAGGACATCAACGCCACAAATGTCAAGCGTCATGGTGATGCTGCCAAGAGGAAAGAGTTCCTGCTGGGTACCAACCAGTTCCCGAACTTCACTGAGAAGAGCGAGGGCAAGGAGCCGTTGGCTTCTAATGACTGTGTCGCAACACACGCTGGCGATGCTGACGTGCCTGCCTTGAAGATTAGCCGTATGGCCTCTGACTTCGAAACCCTGCGTCTGACGACGGAGAAGGCCAAGAAGGTGCCTGTGGCATTCATGCTGACGATTGGTAATCTGGCTATGCGTCAGGCTCGTGCACAGTTCTCTTGCAACTTCCTGGCTTGTGCCGGTTACAAAGTGATGGACAACCTCGGCTTCAAAACCGTGGAGGAAGGTGTAGATGCTGCGCTGGAGGCTGGAGCTGATATCGTAGTGATTTGCTCTTCGGATGATGAATATGCTGAGTACGCTATCCCTGCCTTCAAGTATCTGAATGGTCGTGCGATGTTCGTCGTGGCTGGTGCTCCTGCTTGCATGGAAGACCTCAAGGCTGCCGGCATCGAGAACTACATCCACGTGAAGTGTAACGTGCTCGAGACTTTGAAAGAATATAATCAGAAACTTGGTATTTAAAGGATAGGAGACTTGAATTATGCGTAAACAATTTAAAGATATTGATATCTATGCAGGCATCAAGGCTCAAGATGGTGCCAAGTGGATTAAAGACAATGGAATCGTAGCCGACTGGAAGACCCCCGAACACATCGAGGTTCGTCCCGTTTATACGAAGGAAGACCTTGAGGGAATGGAGCACCTCGACTATACAGCCGGTATTCCTCCCTATCTCCGCGGTCCGTATTCTATGATGTATCCGTTCCGTCCGTGGACCATCCGTCAGTATGCCGGATTCTCTACCGCTGAGGAGTCGAATGCATTCTATCGTCGTAACCTGGCTTCAGGTCAGAAGGGACTTTCTGTAGCCTTCGACCTGCCCACCCACCGTGGTTACGACCCCGACAACCCCCGTGTGGTGGGCGATGTAGGTAAGGCAGGTGTGAGTATCTGTAACGAGGAGAACATGAAGGTGCTCTTCAGCGGTATCCCCTTGAATAAGATGTCTGTGTCGATGACCATGAACGGTGCCGTGCTGCCTATCCTGGCATTCTACATCGTGGCTGGTCTGGAGCAGGGTGCACAGTTGGAGGAGATGGCAGGAACCATCCAGAACGATATCCTGAAGGAGTTCATGGTGCGTAACACCTATATCTATCCCCCTGCATTCTCGATGAAGATTATCGCTGATATCTTCGAGTACACCTCGCAGAAGATGCCGAAATTCAATAGCATTTCTATCTCAGGTTATCACATGCAGGAGGCTGGTGCTACCGCTGACATCGAGTTGGCTTACACTTTGGCCGATGGTATGGACTACCTGCGTACGGGTGTCAACGCCGGTATCGATGTGGATGCTTTCGCTCCCCGTCTGTCGTTCTTCTGGGCTATCGGCATGAACCACTTCATGGAGATTGCCAAGATGCGTGCTGGCCGTCTGTTGTGGGCGAAGATTGTGAAGAGCTTCGGTGCCAAGAACCCGAAGTCGCTCGCATTGCGTACGCACTCACAGACCTCTGGTTGGTCGCTGACAGAGCAGGATCCCTTCAACAACGTAGGTCGTACCTGTATCGAGGCTATGGCAGCTGTCTTGGGTCACACCCAGTCGCTGCATACCAACGCCCTCGACGAGGCAATTGCTCTGCCTACCGACTTCTCGGCCCGTATCGCTCGTAACACCCAGATCTACATCCAGAACGAGACGAAGGTGTGCAAGCAGATTGACCC
>JAFSNG010000076.1 GCA_017447515.1 Prevotella sp.
CCCCGAGATTACAAATCACGTGCTCTGGCCAACTGAGCTAAAGAGGCTTACTCTAAGCATCCGCTAACCGATTTGGAGTCTTTTATATCGGAAAGCGGATGCAAAGGTACTACTTATTTTTGAATTACCAAAACTTTTCGTACTTTTTTTTAGCGATTTCTCAATTTTTCCTTGAATTTCTGCAGCTGAACCCTCATAGAATCCACGCAAAGGTCGCAACTTTCCTCAAAAGTGTCACTGGTTTTCTCCACAAAGAGCGTTGTCCCAGGCACCGTTGCCGTCAAACTGACCTGCTTGTTCTGAGCAGTAGCCGGTTTGACAACTTTGCATTGCACCTCTACCTTCTGAATGTCTTCAAATGTTTTCTCCAACTTGGCGACCTTCTTTTCGATGAACGCCTCTAACTTCTCAGTAGCGTCGAAATGAATCGACTGAATCTTAATTTCCATAATTACCTCCTGTTTTAGTTTAAGGGTAAATAATAAGGTTTAAGCCCGTGGATGGGCTTTCTCATAAGCTCTCTTCAATTGCTCGAACGTCGTATGCGTATAGATCTCCGTCGTAGCCACGCTTGCGTGGCCCAGCAGCTTTTGCACATTCTCCAGTCCGGCACCGTTATTCAGCATAGCCGTGGCAAACGAATGGCGCAACACATGGGGCGAGCGTTTCTTCTGCGTCGTTACCAGCGAAAGGCGCTGGTTGACGATGCGTTCTATCTGCGATCTCGTCATCCGCTCGCCTTTGTCATTCCGGATCAGGGCTTTACTGTCGGCTATCGTCGGCTGCTGGTCACGTTGTGCCATATAGGTGACCAGCGTTTGCTCCAGTTCTTCGCCAAAGGGAATGATGCGTTGTTTGTTCCGCTTGCCGGTCACCTTCAGCTGATGGGCGGCGAAGTCAATATCCTGATCGTCCAAGGCTGTCATTTCTGCCAGTCGCATTCCCGTCTCATAGAATAATATAATTATGGTACGCGCGCGTAAGCCGTCATAGCTGTCCTCCCACATCTGCGAAAGGTCTATCAGCCGGTCCATATCAGCCTCACGCATATAGCTGGGCAATGGTTTCTGCCTCTTCGGACCCTTTACAACATGCGACGGGTCACACTCGACCATTCCCCTGCTGAGTGCAAAACGAAAAAAGGAACGCACGGCACTCAAACGGGTATTCACCGTGGATGCCATGTCGCCTTTATCCATCAAACTCTCCATCCAGTCACGGATGATGTCCGAGTCTACCGACTCCCAAGAGAGATGATTATCTCGATTTTTAAAGTACGCCTCGAAGTCTTTTAACGACTGTTCGTAGTTGCATACTGTCAGCTCAGAACGATTTCGCTCGTAGCGCAGGTAGTTCAGAAAGTCTTCTATCTTCACCATCGTTGCATCTTGTTTTCGGCAACGAAGTTACGAAAAAATCTTTAAACCACCAAATTTTTCAGCCACTTTTTTACTCTTCAGTAGCGCGGAGCTTCTGTACGTAAATAGCGTGTTCCATCTTCAGGCGCTTCAGTACAGAAGGTTTATCGAACTGCTGACGTGAGCGGAGCTCCTTTACAACACCGGTCTTTTCAAACTTTCTCTTAAACTTCTTGAGGGCCTTTTCGATGTTCTCGCCTTCTTTTACGGGTACAATAATCATTTGCTTTTTTGATTTTAATTTTTTAATTGTTACTATTATTTTTTATGCCTTCGGACACAGGTGCCACGAAAAGCGGGTGCAAAGTTACAACAATTTAACGAAACCACCAAGTTTTTCGATAACTTTTTCGCTTTTCGCATGTTACTTTCATTTTTTTTCTTAATTTTGCAGGCGAAAAAGAGAAAACAACTATGGAACAAAATAACGAACTGCGCACTGCGTGGGACTTTGTGGAGAACACAGGGCGCAGTATATTTCTTACAGGAAAGGCAGGGACGGGCAAGACGACATTCCTCAAAACGGTGATGGAGCACTCGCGCAAACGTCCCATCGTGGTAGCTCCGACGGGTGTGGCTGCCATCAATGCGGGGGGAGTCACCATCCACTCATTCTTCCAGTTACCCTTCTCGCCCTACGTACCTGGTGCAAAGGTCGAGAGCAAGTTCGACTTCAGCCGTGAAAAACGCAAGATCATTGCCTCTATCGACCTGCTTATCATCGACGAGATATCGATGGTGCGTGCCGACTTGCTCGACGCCATTGATAACGTGCTACGTCGTTTCCGCGAACACAGCCTGCCCTTTGGCGGAGTACAGCTTCTCATGATTGGCGATCTGGCTCAGCTGACGCCCGTCGTTACTCCTGAGGACGAACGGATGCTGAATCCCTACTACGACACCCCCTATTTCTTCGGTTCGAAAGCCCTGCAGGAGATTGACTATGTGACCATCCAACTCGAACACGTCTACCGCCAACAGGACGCCTCGTTCATCGGACTTCTGAATGAGGTGCGAGAAGGTCATCCTTCAGCAGAAACACTGAATCGTCTGAATACGCGCTGTCAGCCTACGTTCATCCCTCGTCCAGAAGAACAGTTCATCCGTCTGACCACCCATAACAATCTGGCCAACTTCTACAATGAGTCGGAACTGAAGAAGCTGCCAGGCCGTTCGTACACCTATCGCGCAGAAATCAAAGGCACCTTCCCCGACTATTCCTATCCCACTGCCGAGACACTGGTGCTGAAGGAAGGTGCTCAGGTCATGTTCGTCAAAAACGACCCTTCTGGCGACCACCTATATTATAATGGACGCATCGGGCGTGTGATGGAGGCCAGCGAAAAGGGCCTCACCGTCTATTGCGAGGGTGACGCGGAGGCTATCGAGGTTGAGCCGTTGGAATGGGAGAACACCCGCTATTCGCTGAACGAGAAGACGCGCGAGATAGAGGCTGAGGTGCAGGGAACCTTCAAACAACTGCCTCTGCGTTTGGCGTGGGCCATCACCATCCACAAAAGTCAAGGCCTTACCTTCGACCGCGCCATCATCGACGCCAACCAGTCGTTCGCCCCAGGACAGGTATATGTGGCGCTGAGCCGTTGCCGCACACTCGAAGGGTTAGTGCTCGCCACACCGTTAGAGGCTCGTGCCATCATCAACGACGAACGTGTCGACAGCTATATCGCCCAACAAGAGAGCGAGGCCGAGCGAAGCATCCGCCAGTTACCCATGCTCAAGCAAGAGTACGAGCGCTACCTGTTGATGCAACTCTTCGACTTCCGTTCCATCCTGTATCTGGAAGAGTCAATGGTGCGTATCTTTGCCGAGTTCTTCTACCACAGCAATGCCTCGCTGAAGCAGTTGCACGACCAGGCCCTCTTCGACCTGCGACAACACGTCGTCACAGTGGCCGAAAAGTGGCAGCAGAAAATCCTGTCACTACCCATCGAAGGACTCCGCAATACAGAATTCCTCGACCGCGTCCGTAGAAGTGCCGAGTATTTTGCCGACCAGTTGCGAAACATCCTCTTGAAGCCCATCGAACTCTCAGAGAAGGTCGAGACCGCTAACAAACAGGCCTCGCGCCGTCTCAACAACGCCCTGCCCGACCTGCGTCAGGCATGGCTCACGCGCCGCTATCTGCTGACGAAGATAGCAGAAATCGGATTCACCGTCGATAACTACCTGCACGAAAAGCAGATGTCCGCCCTCGACGGCATCTCAGACGACACCGCCAAGAAGCCCAAGCGCACCCGCAAATCCAAAAAGAAGTGATTTCGTTGAAATAATGAGCCGGTTCGCTGAATAGATTTGGCAAGCTGGCTTTTCTGATGTATCTTTGCAGACGAAAACAGTTACAAAACTTACTAAACTGCAATGAGAATGAAAAAGATTTGGATGACAATGATGCTCATGGCATCGATGACAATGCTGACGGGTTGTTCGACTGACAGCTCGGAAGATGATTTGAACAATTGGTACAACAATGGTGGAGGAAATGGCGAAAACGGCCCTGGCGGTGCTTCGGCAGGCAGTGGCGACTTGCTGACTTTCGACGTTTCCTTAGACAAGACGTCTTCTGAACCGGCGAGCGACGCTGCGGCCTACTATTATGAGGCAGAGGATGACGTCACCACGCAGACATTTGCCACACAGGTATTCATCGACATGGCAAACCCTGTTGCCAAGACGGAGAATGGCGTGACGATAACTATCAGTGGTGACAGCGTCATTGCCAATCACGGCAAGCAGGAGGGTGTCTGCTATGTGGTCAGCGGAACGACCAGCGACGGAATGCTGTATATTGACGGCAAGACGAACTTCATGCTGAACTTGAATGGTGCAGACATCACTTGTAGCAAGGGTACCGCCCTCGACATTCAAAGCAAGATGGCGGCATATATCGTGCTGACGGGTCAGAACAAACTGACGGACGGCACGACGGAGGATCATAAGAGCGTGCTCTACGGCAAGGGTAAGCTGCTGTTGAGCGGCACGGGGTCGCTCGACATCAAGGGTAACTACAACAACGGCATCCACAGCAAGAGCTATATCCTGATTGAAAAAGGTGTGAACCTCTACGTCAACGCCGCCAATCATGGCATCAAGGGCAGCGACGCCATCATCAACGGCGGTATCATCAATATCCAGACGGACGGTGAGGGTGCCAAGGGTATCAACTGCGACAACAATATCTACATCAACGGCGGACGCACCAATGTCATTTGTACAGGCAATGGCGAATGGGATACAGAAGACCTCGAGACCAAAGCTGCTGCCTGCATCAAATGCGACTCTATCATGAATATCAACGGCGGTGAGATCAATGTGAAAGCTACAGGTAGCGGTGGCAAGGGTCTGAAGGCCGACTGGGAGGCCTATATCACTGGCGGTAAAATCCGTGTCATCACCGAAGGCGGGCTGTACTATAGTAATGGCACGCAAGAGAGTCATAACTATACGGGCAATACGGACAATCTGGACGATGCCTACACGTCCTCGCCCAAGGGTATCAAGATTGGTACAAAGAATGAGCACGGTGTGCTGACCATATCGGGTGGTGACTTGATGGTTCGCACCACAGGCAATAACGCTGAGGGTATCGAGAGCAAAGGAACGCTCGACATTACGGATGGCACGGTGATGGTATCAGCTCACGATGACGCCATCAACTCCAGCGGCGACCTGACGATTAGTGGTGGCACGGTTGTAGCCGTAGGAACGAACAACGACGGTATCGACGCCAATGGCAATATGTATCTGAAGGGCGGCACCATCATCGCCATGGGAGCTGGAGGTGCAGAAGCCGGTATCGACATCAACGAACAGAAAAAACTCTATATCTCGGGTGGTAACATCTTCGGCATTGGCGGACGCTTCGACGGTTCGCTGGGCAGCACCACACAAGGCATCGCCACTGTGACGGGCTCTGTCAGTGCCAACTCGACGGTCAGCATCGTAAGCGGTTCTACCGCGCTGGCTTCATTCACGATGCCTCCTTACTCCTACAACAACGGCACCATCCTGATCTCAGTGCCAGGTATGGAGAGCGGCAGTTCGTACACACTGAATCTGGGAACGTCGACGACGACCGTGACCGCTTCGAACACCATCAATGGCGGCATGGGCGGTGGTCCTGGCGGTCAGCCTGGTGGTGGCTTCCCAGGTGGCTGGTAAACACAATAAAAAACAAAAAAGTCCGTTATATGAAATGGATGCAAGAACAATCTAAATACGAAAACATGGCCTACGTGGCGCTGTGGGGACTTCTCTTCGCAGCGCCACTGATGAGCCTCTATATCCGCACCATCAACGACAGCTCCCTGACTTTTAACTGGCAAGAGGTATGGATGATATGGCGGCATTTCTGGGTATATCTGCTCATCTTCGTAGTCCATAACTTCATACTCGCCCCACTGCTTATCTTCCGCCACAAGCGCTGGCTCTATGCCATGCTGACAATATGTATGATAGGGGCTTTCGCCTTCTACCAGTGCAGCAACAAGCCTGACCATATACGCAGACACCAGCCTCACGACATGGAAATGCATGAACCTCGACCCATGGACGATCGTTTTGGTCACGAGCCACCGCCAGAGTTCAGAGGTGAAAGACCCGACTTTAAGGAGAAGATACCTCCCGCCTTTATTGGTGAACACGACATTGTGGCTATTGTCGTCGTCATCCTGATGTGTGGCATGAACCTCGGCATCAAGCTTTATTTCCGATCGCGCAACGACCAAAAGAAATTGCAAGCCTTGGAGAAGGAGAATCTGGAACAACAGTTGGAATATCTGAAATATCAGATCAATCCGCATTTCTTCATGAACACACTGAACAACATCCATGCATTGGTGGATATCGACCCAGAGAAAGCCAAAGACACTATTCTGGAACTGTCGAAAATGATGCGCTTTGTGTTATATGAAGGCGATAAGAAAGGTGTACCCCTCTCGCGCGAATTCGACTTCATCCGTCATTATATCACGCTGATGCAGTTGCGATATACCGATAAGGTGCGGATTTCCGTCGATTTGCCTCAGGAGGTTCCCGACCGTCAGATTCCACCCCTCATGCTCATCACCTTTATCGAGAACGCCTTCAAACACGGTATCTCGTATCAGCACGAGTCGTTTATCGACATCAAAGTGGCTGTTAACGACAAACTGGCCTTTACATGTCGCAACTCGAAGGCTGACAAGCCTAACGAAGAAAAGGGCGGCGTGGGTCTGCAAAACGTAAAACAACGATTAAACTTACTGTATGACAACAACTATACACTGAATATACAAGACGAATCAGACGTCTATCACGTTGAACTAACCATTCCGCTATGATGATAAGAGTATTGGCCATAGATGACGAGCCGTTGGCGCTTCAACAAATCGTCGCATATATTAACAAGGTGCCGTTCCTGGAATTGGCTGCCCAGTGTCAGAGTGCGCTGGAGGCGCGGAAATTCCTGGAGAACGACACGGTGGATGCCATCTTCTGCGACATCAACATGCCCGACCTCAACGGCATGGACTTTGTGAAGTCGCTTGCTGTACCGCCACTGGTCGTCTTCACTACCGCCTATTCGGAATATGCCGTCGAAGGCTTCCGCGTCAATGCTGTCGACTACCTGCTAAAGCCTTTCGGTCTGCAGGACTTCCAGCGTGCCGCCAACCGCATCCGCGACCGCCTAGACAACGCACCTCGAGTGGTCGGCAGTTCGGTCGCCGACACGCCAGCTTCCCCCGCTGACACCCCCGACGTGCTCTTTCTCAAGACTGATTACCGCATTGTCAAGGTAAACATCAGCGACATCCGCTATATTGAGGGCATGAGCGAATACCTGAAAGTGTGGCTCGACACCGACGCCAAGCCCATCATCACACTGCTCTCGATGAAAAAAATGGAGGAGCGGTTGCCTGCCAATTTCATGCGCATACACCGTTCCTACATCGTCAATCTCAACAAAATCGAAGAAGTCAACAAAAACCGCGTCATCTTAGACAAGGACACCTATCTGCCCATTGGGGACCTGTACAAGGAAGCCTTCCAGGCCTACCTCGACACCAAATTCCTCGGCAAATAGATTGTATCAAACAAGGTGAAGCCACTGTAACGACACGATAAAAAAATACCACTACTCATCAGCGAGCAGTGGTATTCAAAAAGCCTATGTTTAACTAAAAATCCTTTGTTTTCGAAAGAATTCCAGTTTTTCAACTGGAGGTCTGCCTTGCGGCAGCATATTATTAAAAACTAAAACTATTTCCTTAGAAAAGAAAGTTATGAGCGCTTCACAGCGATCACTGTTATCCTAACACATTTAAAACTTTCTTCTTACCAATAACTAAAAACCTAAAACTATAAATATTACTACTAACCTAAAACAATCTATAACCATTCTTGACCTCACTTAGTCAAGTGTCATCCTTTCGTTTGACGATGCAAAGGTACGAACTTTTTAGAAACCTGCAATGTTTTACTAACTTTTTTCGCAAAAAAGTGCGTTGTTCTTGATTTAAATCAAGTGATGTGCGCGATAACATGTATTTTTTACCCTTTTTCTTTTTGTAATTCGCGTGATTTGCACTATCTTTGCACCCATATATATAATAATGTATGCGAGTACTGATAGTAAATACGAGCGAACGGACGGGTGGGGCGGCGGTTGCAGCCCATCGTTTGATGGATGCCTTGAACAATAACGGCGTGAAGGCAAAGATGCTGGTGCGTGATAAGGAAACGGACCATTTGACGGTTTCTGCACTGCCACAGTCTTGGCGCCAGCAATGGAATTTCCTTTGGGAACGTTTTGTTGTATGGACAAGACTTCATTTTAAGCGTGAGCACCTATTTGAAATAGATATTGCCAATTGTGGTACGGATATCACGAAACTCCCGGAATTCCAGGAGGCGGACATCATTCACCTGCATTGGATCAATCAGGGTATGTTGTCGCTGAAGAATATCCGGAAGATTCTGGAGAGTGGCAAGGCAGTGGTTTGGACGATGCATGATATTTGGCCTGCGACGGCTATCTGCCATTATTGTCGTGGTTGTGAACAGTACCAGGCCGAATGTGTGAAATGTCCTATCCTGCCTGGTGGCAGTATGGCTAAGCGTGTTTGGAACCGGAAAGTTCAAATGCTTCAAGGACAGCGTATCACTTTTGTCTGTTGCAGTGAGTGGTTAGCTGGCGAGGCCAGGAAGAGTGCTTTGTTAACAGGACAGCGTATTGTCAGTATTCCCAATGCCATTGATTCGCGTGTGTTTTGTCCGCAGAACAAACAGCAGGCTCGCCAGACATTAGGGTTGCCTGTGGATCGTCGCATCATCCTGTTTGTTTCCCAGCGTGTGACGGATCCTCGTAAGGGCATGAACTATTTTGTGGAGGCTATCCAAAGGTTGGTTCAGCAACACCCTGAAATGCGGGAGAATACCGGTGTTGCCATTCTTGGCGGACATGCTGAGGAGGTGGCATCACAGCTGGCGTTGCCGTCCTATCCTTTGGGATATGTCAGTGATCCGCAACGTATCGTCAACGTGTATAATGCTGCCGATGTCTTTGTGTTGCCTTCACTGGAGGATAACCTGCCTAATACGCTGATGGAAGCGATGGCCTGTGGTGTTCCTTGTGTCAGTTTCCATGTCGGTGGCATTCCTGAGATGATTGACCACCAGTCAAATGGCTATGTGGCTCACCCCTGCGATGCCGACGATTTGGCACAGGGCATTCACTATGTTTTGGCTGAGGCTGATTACGAAGGCTTAAGCCGCGAATGTGTGAAAAAGGTGGCTCGCTGTTACTCTCAACAGAGTGTTGCCAATCGCTATATCGAGGAATATCAGTTACGAATGAACCCCAAAAGTATGAACGGATGAATCCATTGACACAAACCATATTACTCTCGGCATCGACCTTGCGCATGTTGCCGCATATCGTTCTTTTCCTTTGCAAGAAAAAGACGATAGCCGACGATTTGACGAAGGTACAGGATGGCAAACCTACTGTGCTGAACTTCATCAAGGCCTGTACCCGTGAACGTACGTTCCGCAACCTGTTCTATTATAGGATAGGGGAGTATCTTGCTGCTCCTATCCAATGGCTTCTGCCGCCAGAGCGAACGTTGACCATTTGGTGTCCGAGTATCGGTCCTGGTGCTCATTTCGAGCATAACTACGCTACGTACTTGAATGCTGAAAGCATAGGACGTAATTTCTATTGCCTGCAACTGGTTACGCTGGGTAACGGCAAGGGCGGTCGTCCTACTATTGGTGACAATGTGAGTATCTACACTGGTGCCATCGTCTATGGTGGTATCCATATTGGCAATAATGTCAAGATTGCCGCAGGTTCGGTGGTGTTTCACGACGTACCGGACAATTGTATAGTAGCAGGAAATC
>JAFSNG010000077.1 GCA_017447515.1 Prevotella sp.
AGGCGACTGCTGGTTTATTATGCGTGATGCGAAGAGTCCGGGCTGCGATGAGGTTGAACCCAACGAAGTGGACCTTGCAGCACGTGCTTTGGATTATCTCCGTGAGGCCGCCAAGACCACTGATCCGCAGTTGAAGGAGCGTGCACTGTTTGCCCTGAGCTATGGCGAATTGCAGCCCAAGGAACTGTGGGCTTCATTAGAGTGGAACGGCGACAAGGGCGACTACGACCGCATTCCCCAGCGTAAGTCCGCGCAATGGAAAGCCTTCGCCAGCCTCGTCGATTTCGAGCGTCAGAATCCTGCCGGTACCGCCCGCTACGTCAGCCGTTGCGACGAGTACGACACCTTCCTGAAGGCCTATCGGAAGTAACGTTTTTCATCCGCGCTTGGCTTTTTCCCAGGCGCCGGATGTTTTGTGAGTAGAGAGGTACTTCATGCCTCGGAAAACGTTGAGGTTCATGAAGAGAAAATAGTAGGGTACGTAGAGCAGTCGGCTCTTACGGCCCTGCTTTTCTAATAGCCAGGAGGCGAAGGCTGCGAGGTAGAACAGTATTTGGAGCAGCCAGATGAAGTTGTAGACGGTTCCTGCCTTGAGGAACACGAGTGCGACGTTCAGGGGAATGAGTGCGATGAGGGCGATGGGGGTGATGCTCCAGCGCAGCACGCGATGGCTGACAAACTGGAAGGCAACAATAGGACGGCGGAAGGGATTCATCATCTGGCGCAGCCACCAGATGCTCTGCAGTCCGCCAGCGGCAATGCGGCGCTTGCGCTTCGACTCCTCGGTGAGGTCGGCAGAACCGTACTCCATCGCGTAGGCATCGGAGGTGTAGGCAATCTTGTAGCCTTGGTCGACCATTCGCATGGACATGACGAAATCGTCGAGCAGGGCCGTCTCGGGCATGGGCTGGTAGAACTTCGTACGGATGGCATTCAGTTCGCCAGCAGCACCCATAGCAGAGTAGAGCTCGCTGTCCATGCGCTTGAGTGCGCTTTCATATTTCCAGTATAACCCCTCTCCCTCAGCAGCACTTTGTCCGTCGTTACGGGCCATGACGCGCTTCTCACCGGCAACACACGCCACGCGGGGGTCTTGGAAACAACGCACGATTTCGCGGATGGCCTCAGGGTTGACAATGGTGTTGGCATCTGTCATGACGGTAATTTCCGAATGTACCTGGCTGATGCCGTGGTTGAGTGCGGCGGTCTTGCCTTTGCGCTCGGGAGTGAACACGACCTCGACCTCAGGATATTGCGCCAGCCGTTCGTTGGTTTGGTCGGTAGAGCCGTCGGTGACCCACATGATGTGGAGCTTGTCGTGCGGATAGTCCAATTGCAGGGTGTTTTCCATCTTCATGTCTACAATGTCCTGCTCGTTGTAGGCACAAATCATAAAGGTGACGTGGGGTAAAACATCGTCAGCAGGCAGGTCGCGCTGTGCGGCCTTACCTCTGACGAAGCGTTTGATCTGAACCAGCACCCATAGCAGCATTCCATATCCGATGTACGTGTAGAATACAAGGAAAACGCATATCCAGAATATGATTTTCAATGCTGTCATAGTGTGCGAAAGGTTTGTTTTACGAATTGGTCTCAATTTCCTCCTGCATGTCGATGAACTGACGGTCCTTGTCGTAGAACTCGTACTGCAGGAAAGCTAATTTCTGAGACGGAATGATGCGAATGCCCATGCCGTACTTCATCTGCCAACGGCGCTTCAGCGATAGGAAGCCCTGATTGATGTAGGCAGCGACGTAGGGATGGACATGCAACGAGAATTTGCGAATGCCTATCTTGTTGACTAAGCGGTCAATCTTGCTCTCCAACTGGTCCGTAAACAGGATAGACGACTTGATTTTGCCCTTGCCAAAGCAGGTGGGGCATGTTTCTTCGACGTTGACATCCATAGCAGGACGGACACGCTGACGCGTAATCTGCATCAGTCCGAACTTCGACAGCGGCAGGATGTTGTGGCGGGCTCTGTCCTTCTGCATGTTCTTGCACATGCGTTCGTAGAGCATCTGTCGGTCCTCAGCCAGGTTCATGTCGATGAAGTCGACAACGATGATGCCGCCCATGTCGCGCAGACGCAGCTGGCGAGCCAGTTCGTCGGCTGCACCGAGGTTGACTTCCAATGCATTGGCCTCCTGACCGTTTTCGGCGCGGGTACGATTGCCCGAGTTGACATCGACGACGTGCATGGCCTCGGTATGCTGAATGATGAGGTATGCGCCGCGTTTGTAGTTCACCGTCCGCCCGAAGCTCGACTTGAGCTGCTTGGTGACATTGAAATTGTCGAAGATGGGCACGTTGCCGTTATACTTCTTGACAATGTCCTGCTTGTCGGGGGCGATGAGTGATACGTAGTCCTTTACCTGATTGAAGATTTCCTCGTCGTTGACGTAAATGCCGTCGTAGGTCGGGTCGAACAAGTCGCGCAGCAAAGCCACGGCACGACCGGTCTCCTCGAAACACAACTGAGGAACCTTGGTGGCTTTCTGGGCTTTGGTGATGGTATCTTCCCAACGCTTGACGAGTGTCTTCATCTCCTTGTCGAGCTCTGCCACGCGCTTGCCTTCGGCCGACGTACGTACGATGACGCCGAAGTTCTTGGGGCGTATGCTCTGGACGAGTTGTTTCAGACGGGCTCGTTCTTCGCCTTTCTTGATTTTTGAAGAAACGGAAACTTTATCTCCGAACGGCACGAGCACCATGAAACGGCCTGCAAAGCTGAGGTCGCACGACAGGCGCGGTCCCTTGGTATTGATGGGTTCCTTCACCACCTGAACCAGAATCTCCTGACCTTGTTTCAGTATGGTGGCCACGCTGCCTTCCTTTGGCAGGTCTGGCTGACGGGTAGCCTTCGCGATGGGATAAAGTTTCTTCTTGTCGCTTTGTACCTGTTTAAGATACTTTTCGTAAGAGCTGAATTGAGTGCCTAAGTCGAGATAATGCAGGAAAGCGTCGCGCTCTGATCCTACATCAACAAAACATGCATTGAGTCCCGGCATGAGCTTGCGCACACGCCCTAAGTAGATGTTGCCGACCGAATAGCTTGCCTCCTCGCGCTTTTCGTTCTGGTATTCCACCAGATTCTTGTCTTCGAGCAGGGCAATGGATATCTCCTTCGGCTGAACATCAATGATGAGTTCGCTGGTCATGTCTCTCTCTTTGTTAATTACTCTATTCTTTTTGTTACCTAAAAGAGCGTACCTTTGAAACTGGTTGGTCTCGTTGGTACACTCCTTTCATTCTTTTACTGTCGCCAGAGCTTACTTGCTCTTATGACGATTCTTGCGCAGTCTCTTCTTGCGCTTGTGGGTAGCCATCTTGTGGCCCTTCTTTTTCTTTCCGTTTGGCATAATTTAATTATATTAAAAAAGTGAATTATTGCATTTTCTCTAAGAAACTCTTAGCAGGCTTGAAGGCGGGAATGTCGTGAGCCTCAATGACCATCGTGATGTTCTTCGAAATGTTGCGTGCGGTCTTCTTGGCACGATGCTTGATGGTGAACGTACCAAATCCGCGCAGGTAAACACACTCTCTGTTTTCGGCCATACAATCACGTATTTCTTCCATAAATGCTTCCACAGAGATGGCAATGTCTTTCTTCGGAAGACCTGTCTTCGCTGCTATGTTAGCAATGATATCTGCTTTTGTCATTTTTGTATAAATTTTTTATTAAATTCATGTTTCGGACTGCAAAGTTACTAATTTTCAGCGTGATATGAAAATATTCTTGGCTTTTTTTTCTAAAAAAATATATTTTTCGTATCTTTGCACTCAAATTTAAAGGTTATTAAGATGAAACCGACCGAAAAAGAGACTATAAATAATATAATGAACGCACGCGAGGACAACAAGCGGGTATGCATCTTTACAGGTGCACGACCGAACTTTGTGAAGGTGGCTCCCATTATTCGTGCCATCCGCAACACCGAGGGCATCACCTACCAGTTGGTTTATGCTGGACGACAGGAAGACCCGACGCTGGAACCGACGCTGTTCGACGACTTGCAGCTGCCCGCGCCCGATGTCTTTCTGGGTGTGGACTGTGAGAATCTGAATGAACTGACGGGTAGGGTCATGGCCGAATTCGAGCATTATCTGGAAAGTCATGCCGTCGATACGGTCGTCGTAGTCGACGATCTGGCATCGACAATGGCGGCAGCGATAGTGACCAAGAAGCGTGGCTTGCGACTGGCTCACCTGGTTGCCGGCACGCGGTCTTTCGATGTCAGTATGCCTAAGGAAATCAATAGGTTAGTCATCGACGGTTTAAGTGATTTATTGTTTACCGCAGGCGTTGGTTCGAGCAGTATCGCCACGCGTGAAGGTGCTGAGATACATAAGATATATATGGTGGGCAACATCCTGATGGATACCCTGCGCCAGAACCAGGGACGCTGGCAACGGCCTGCCTGTCTTGACGGCATCGACGACGGACGCTACCTGGTGTTTACCGTCAACCGCAAGGTGTTGATAGCCGATACCGAGAAGTTGCAGAAGATGATGGCCGTCGTCTGTGCGATGGCTGGCGACATCCCCGTCATCGCACCCCTGCGCGGAAAGGCCTACGAACTGGCGTCGCAGAACGCTTCCCTGCGCGCCGTCCAGTCGTTGTCCTATCTAGAGTTCGGCTATCTGGCCGCCCATGCCATGGGCATCATCACCGATTCCGGCAATGTGGCCGAGGAGGCGACGTTCAACCACGTGCCGTGCATCACACTGAATTCCTACACCGAGCACATCGAGACCGTCAAGGTCGGCACCAACGTTCTCGTTGGTGAGGATGCCGACCGGCTGCGCGACGAGCTGGCGCTGATGGTCAATGGAGAATGGAAACACGGTTCGTTGCCCGACCGTTGGGACGGGCGCACCGCAGATCGTATCGTACAAACATTACTCGCATGAAAATATTTCTGGTATTACTCGTAGGTTGGATTGCCGACCGCTTGCTGGGAGATCCGAAGTGGATGCCACATCCCATAGTGGCCTTTGGCAAGGTGATAGCGCTGTTCGAACGGCTGCTCAACAACGGCCGCTGGCGCAAGTTCAAGGGTGCCGTGACTGCCGTGGTGCTCATAGCAGCCACGTACTACGTCACGTTCCGCGTGTTGCGATGGGTAGACTGGCACAACGTCTATGTCGGCATGGCGCTGAAAGCCCTCTGCGTGTTCTTCTGTCTGGCCGGTACGACGCTCATTCGCGAAGTCCGCGAGGTGTTTCGCGCCCTCGACCGCTCGCTGGAAGAAGGCCGTCGCCAGGTAGCACGCATCGTCGGGCGCGACACGTCGCAGCTGTCCGCTCAGGAGGTGCGCACGGCAGCCCTCGAGACGCTGGCCGAAAACCTCAGCGATGGGGTAGTGGCCCCGCTGTTCTGGTACGCCATCCTGGGCGTTCCGGGCATGATGGCCTATAAGATGATTAACACGCTCGACTCGATGATAGGCTACAAGACCGAACGCTATCGCGACTTCGGCTGCTGGGCCGCCCACATCGACGACATTGCCAACTATGTCCCCGCGCGACTCACCGCCCTGTTCATGCTCCTCGTTGCAGGCAAACTGCGCGCACTGCCCTACACCACCTGGTTCGGGCGTCAGAGCGCCAGCCCCAACAGCGGCTATCCCGAGGCAGCACTGGCAGGCATCCTCGACTGTCGTTTCGGAGGCCCGCACACCTATTTTGGCGAATATTTCGACAAGCCCTACATCGGCACCAATCCCCGCGAACTGACCGCTGCCGACATGGAGCGCGCCGTTCGCATCAACCGCCGCGTCGAAAACCTCTCCGTCACCATCGTCCTCCTCATCTATCTGGTGCGCTTCACGATTCTCTACATCTTCTTCTGGCACCAGACAGTATAGAGGCAGCAGCTATAAAAAACAATCCCAGCCTGAGTAATCAGCTCAGACTGGGATTTTCCGTTAGCACTGGCGAGCCATTATCCGATGTACATAAGGATGAGGTCTACAATCTCGTCCTCCGTTTTACCGTCGGCATTGATCACCAGGTCGTAGTTGTGCGTGTCGTAGCGCGACGACTCGGTGTACCTCTTCACGTAGTTCTCACGCATCTTGTCCACCTTCTCAATAATCTTGAGAGCCTCATTTTCACTAATGTTCTGCTTGCGCATCACACGTGCTACACGGAACTCCATGGAAGCCTGGATGAGAATGCTCAGGTGGTTAGGATGTTTACGGAATACGTAGAATCCGCTACGTCCGGCAATGACGCACGATTCGGCCTCGGCCATGCCCTTCAGGATCTCGGTCTCTGTCTTGAACACCTCGTTGGTATCCAACAGTTCGGGCTCGGCACCCTTGTGCGGAATGTAGTAGTTGGTGTACATCACTGACCCTGTCATGTGGCGCTTGAAGTCGGCCCACCAGCCCTGCTGCTGGCCCTTCAGCTTCTCGATTTCCTCCACACTCAGGTGATACTTCTCCTGCAGCGCTTTGATGAGTGCTTTGTCGTAGAATTCCACGCCAAGCTTCTCAGCCAACTTGCGGCCTACGGTGCGACCGCCACTACCTAACTCACGATTGATGGTGATGACAAATTTCTCGTTCTTATTCATAGTTTCATCGTTTTAAGTAAGCTTTCTGCTGCAAAGATACGAATAAACGAGCAAAGAACCAAAGAAAAACACTTTTTTTTTGGTTCTTTCGAGTGAAAGTATCTTCTTGCGAAGCAAAAGAAACGAATAAGTGAACAAAAAAACAAATTTTATTTGAGTTTTTTTGAGTAAAAAACGGGCTGATATTTGGTCAGTCCGATTTTTATGTTTATCTTTGTCCCGAATCATCTAAATATTTCTAAATATTATTAGTCACCCATGATTAAGAAAACGAATTTCAATCCTGAACCGCTCATAGAGCACATGAAGTCCGTGCCTTATGAGTTGGTTCACACGGCGCTCTACGATGGCGCAGCACTCTATGACGGCTTTCGTCCTGAACAGCCAGAGTCTGAACAGGATTATTACGACCGTCGGGTTTATCAGCATTATATTGCAACGGGTAGTTCCCTAACTCCAATGAGGAAGCGATGGCCCGCACGCTGCACGACCATGCCATGAAACGTCAGTTGGGCATTTTTGTGAAAGCACGCAACTACCTGAAAATAGTGGGTGTGATGGGCGGACATGGTTTGTTGCGCACTGATGCCATGTATCGCCAGATTGTATTTCTCAGCAAGTAGTTGACAGAACTTGGCTTCCTGATGGTCAGCGGTGGCGGACCGGGTGCCATGGAGGCTACTCATCTGGGCGCTTGGATGGCCGGACGTAGCGACGACGAGGTTGAGGAAGCGCTGAACATAGTGGCTTCGGCTCCGAAATACAGCGATGAGGGCTGGATATCGACGGCCTTTGAGGTGATGCGCCGTTATCCTCACGGTGTCCTTCGGTGGCATCGTCTTTACCCCAGGCAGTGCGGGAACCCTCCAGGAGATTTTCCAGAATGCTGTACAGAACCACTACCTCTCGTTCGGATTCTCCAGTCCGATGATATTCCTTGGCAACAAGTTCTGGAGTGCTGATATTCCCATCTATCCGCTACTGCAGGGACTGATGGAAGTGGGGCAGTACAAGAATCTGAGTCTCACCCTGACCGACGATTCAGCGGTAGTCGCACAACGACTCCTCGAATTCCTGGACAAGACAAAAAACAATCCTGAAGCCTTTAAGATTGATGGCGTGAAATTGGGTTAAACAAGGTATAATTGTTTGCCGAAAAAGCAAGACTTCGTGCAGGATGTGAAAACTTGTTAAATACTTTTGTATTCCGGAAATAATTCGTATCTTTGCAATTTAAAGACTAAACCTATAAAGAATATGATGAAGATAAAAGCTGACTACGTAAATGAACCGCAGTGGAAAACCTTGACCGTCAAGGCTACGCTGCCAGAAGAACTGAAGTGTTTGGACGAAATGGCCCACAACATGTGGTGGGTATGGAACCACGAGGCTCGTGACCTGTTCCGCGAAGTGGATGTCGACCTCTATCATGAGACGAGGCATAACCCCGTGATGTTGTTGGAACGCTTGTCGTTTGGACGCAAGGAAGAGATCCTGAAGGACAAGGCACTGATGAAGCGCATCCAGGAGGTGTATGCAAAATTCCGTAAGTATATGGACGTGAAGCCCGACACCAGCCGGCCGTCAGTAGCCTACTTCTGTATGGAGTACGGTATCCATTCGGCCCTGAAGATCTACAGTGGCGGTCTGGGTATGCTGGCAGGTGACTATGTGAAGGAGGCCAGCGACTCGAACGTCGATATGTGTGCCGTCGGTTTCCTGTATCGCTATGGCTACTTCACCCAGAGCCTGACGATGGACGGGCAGCAGGTGGCCAATTACGAGGCCCAGAACTTCGGCGACCTCCCCGTGGAGCGTCAGATGGACGAAGATGGCAATCCGATGGTGATTGACGTACCCTATATGGACTTTTATGTACATGCATACGTATGGCGTGTCAATGTCGGTCGCGTGAAGTTATATCTGCTTGATACTGACAACGATATGAACTCTGAGTTCGACAAACGCATCACCCATAGCCTCTATGGCGGCGACTGGGAGAATCGTCTGAAGCAGGAGATCCTGCTGGGTATCGGCGGTATGCTGCTGCTGAAGAGACTCGGTATCAAGAAAGATATCTACCATTGCAACGAGGGTCATGCTGCACTCTGCAACCTGCAACGCCTGTGCGACTATATCGAGGAGGACGGACTGACCTTCAACCAGGCCATGGAGCTGGTGCGTGCCAGCAGTCTCTATACCGTTCACACGCCGGTGCCTGCCGGTCACGACTACTTCGAAGAAGGCCTCTTCGGCAAGTATATGGGCGGCTATCCTGCCAAACTCGGCATCACGTGGGATGAGTTCATCGGCATGGGTCGTACCAATCCCGATAATCACGAAGAGAAGTTCTGCATGTCGACCTTCGCCTGCAACACCTGTCAGGAGGTCAACGGTGTATCCATGCTCCACGGCTGGGTGTCGCAGAAGATGTTCTCGTCTATCTGGTCGGGCTACTTCCCGGAGGAGAACCATGTGGGCTATGTGACCAATGGTGTTCATTTCCCCACTTGGGTGGCTACAAGATGGTTAGAGTACATCTACAATAAGTATCTTGACCCTGCTTACATGAAAGACCAGTCGAATGAGGAGCGGTGGAAGGGCATCTACGACTGTCCCGACGAGGAACTCTGGAAGCACCGCATGCTCATGAAGAAGAATCTGGTATTTTATATCGAGAAACAGCTGAATGCCACCTGGCTGAAGAGTCAGAACGATCCCAGTCGTATCACCAAGCTGGCGGAACGCTTCAACCCGAATGCGCTGATGATTGGCTTCTGCCGTCGCTTTGCCACCTACAAGCGCGCCCACCTGCTGTTCACCGACCTCAACCGCCTGTCGAAGATTGTGAACAATCCGGAGCGTCCCGTGGTGTTCCTCTTCGCCGGCAAGGCCCATCCTGCCGATGGTGCTGGACAGGGACTCATCAAGCAAATCTTCGATATTTCGCAGCGTGATGAGTTCCAGGGCAAGGTCATCTTCGTAGAGGACTACGACTTCCTGCTGGCCCGTCGCCTGGTATCGGGTGTGGATATCTGGATGAATACGCCGACACGTCCGCTCGAGGCTTCAGGAACCTCCGGCGAGAAGGCCGAGATGAACGGCGTTGTCAACCTCTCCGTGAAGGATGGCTGGTGGCTCGAGGGCTATCGCGAGGGTGCCGGATGGGCATTGACCGAGAAGCGCACCTACGAGAACCAGGGTTATCAGGATCAGCTCGACGCTGCTACCATCTACAGCCTGTTGGAGAACGAAATCATACCTCTTTATTATGATAAGGATAAGAAGACTGGCGTCTCGAAGGGCTGGTGCAAGGTGATTAAGAACTCCATCGCCCAGATTGCCCCGCACTATACGATGAAGCGTCAGTTGGACGACTACTATTCCAAGTTCTATGAGAAGGAGGCCAAGCGATTCAAGGAGCTTGCGAAGGACGACTATCGCCTGGCGAAGGAAATTGCCTTCTGGAAGGAGACGGTGGCTGAGCGCTGGGATAATATCCAGGTGGTATCTTGCGAGTGGGACTTCCCGTCTGCTACAGGCGGCATGACCGGCGAGAAGTATCATTTGAAGTATGTCATCAATGAACAGGGACTTGACGACGCCATCGGTCTGGAACTGGTGAACGTCCGCACCGACAAGAACGGTGAAGATAGGGTGTGCCATATTCAACCGCTGGAGGTGACAGGGCATGAGGGCAACAACTATACCTTCGAGGCCATGGTGGTGCCCAAGGAGTTCGGTGAGTACAAGACTGCCGTCCGTATGTATCCGAAGAACAAGAACCTGCCACACCGCCAGGACTTCTGCTACACGAAGTGGCTGGACCTGCCGGAGTGATAAGTACGCCTGAATGTATAACTCGAATAAGAAGAAAAACGAAGAACAGAAGAATATGAAAAACGTAATGATCATGTTGATGGCGGCATTGCTGATGGCAGCATGCGCCACCCTTACACCCGAACAGAAAGCCGCCCGCGAGGCAGCAGCCAAAGCGTATCTCAAGAAGGCTTTGGTCAGTCAGAAATACAAGATTAACCTCACTTCGATAAGGCCGATGCGCGGTGTGGAGCGCACCCTCGCCGGTCCTTGGATTAGGGTGGACAGTACCACCGTGGAATGTGAGATGCCCTATGCCGGTCTTGACGACATTCCTCACCCGAAGACTCGCAGCGAGGTACGTATGGAATCACGGCTCGAGTTCAAGTCTCCGATGTCAGACTATGTGACCACCATCCATCCGGGTGATGAGGATGCTATCGTCACGTTCAATGCCGAGGACCACGGCTTTAAATGTAAGTTTACCATCGTCATCGGGAATACAGGTGAAGCCAAAATCCACTATGAACCCGAAGGCCGCGACTTTATTGACTACGAGGGTTACGTCGTTATCCAGAAGTAGTAAACATTTGGAAATATCATTAACGATTAGCGTCCGATAAAAAAATGAGCCCAACATTTTTGGTGGGTTCATTTTTATTTTTGTACCTTTCTCCTTGGAGAAAATGAGCTGCATCTCAAAAAAACTCAAATATTATTTGGTTTTTTGTTCGATTTGCATTATCTTTGCACCGTTTTATATACATACGAGAAAAATTTATAGAAATATACAATAATTATTAACAATAAGACATAAGACAATGAAAAGAAAGAATGTTTTAACATGGGCCATGATGTTCGGCGCTATGGTCGGACTGACGGCGTGTGGGCCCGACATGCCAAAGGCAGAGATGACATCGTATGAGACGGTGACAATTAAGAAAGAGGACATTACGGTGCCCATCAAGTTCAGTGCAAAACTCAAGGGTGAGACTGATGTGACCATCACGCCTCAGGTGAGCGGACAGCTGATGAGAATCTGCGTGACCGAGGGTGACCAGGTGAAGAAGGGCCAGGTGCTTTTCGTCATCGACCAGCGCGACGCTCAGCTGGAGCTGGAGTCTGCACAGGCCAATCTGCAGGCTGCCATTGCACAGGAGAACAGTGCGAGAATCGAGTACGAGTCGACCAAGAATCTGTATGAGAAGAAGATTGTGAGCAAATATACCTTTGAAACCGCCCAGAACTCCTACGAGCAGGCTAAGGCATCGGTGATACAGTATAGGGCACAGGTGAACCGTGCGAAGGTGAATCTGGGCTACTGCACCATTACGGCTCCTGTGACGGGCAGCATCGGTGAGATCACCGTTCGTACAGGTGATCAGGTGTCGCCGTCAACCTATCTGACCACGGTGAGCGGCAACGCGAATATGGATGCTGAATTCTCGCTGCCGGAAACGATTCTGTCAATGATGCTCTCTGAAGGTTTCAGCATGGATCCCAATGCGCTTTCAAAG
>JAFSNG010000020.1 GCA_017447515.1 Prevotella sp.
GCCCTCTGCTGTCTGACCCACGGGCTGGGGTTTCGGCTTGATGTGCTGCTGATAATAATTATAGGTGGCAGAAGGCACGTCGGCAAGCACTTCCATCTCGGTGACGGGGCCTACGAAAAGCATGTGCGTGCCAAGGTCGATGGCCTGTTCCACGTCGGCAGAGATGAAAGCGTTGGTGCCGCGGGTGATGGCCAGTGTGCCGTTGGCGACTCGGCGACAGTCGGTGAAGCCTTCGAACTTATCGACCGTCCTTCCGCTCTGGAAACCGAAGTGCTTGAACAACTCGAAGTCGGCGGCCTCGCTGATAATGGAGGCTGTGAACTTGCCCGAATGCTGAATGAGTTCGGTCGTAAAGTTACCCTTGTTCAGGGCTACTGAGATACGGTTGGGTTGTGCCGTCACCTGAGCGACGGTGTTGCTGATGCAGCCATTGTCGCGGCCCTCATCATAAGTCGTGATGACGAATAGGCCATACTGGATGTTGAAAAGCGGATTACTCATAATTGCTAGTTTGTTTTTATGTGAATAAAATAATTAACTGTCTTGGGGCATTATTCTGCCTTGCCACCAAACTCATTATACGATACGTTCTCAGGCTTCCACTTGTCCTTCGGCTCCGGCTGTTCAGCGGGATAGCCGATGATGATGGCGCAGAGGGGGACGATATGATCGGGCAGTTTCAGTGCCTCGATGGCACCTTTTGCACGGTCATCACGAGGATAGAGTGCAGTCCACACGGCACCAAGGCCGAGGGCATGGGCTGCAAGGAGGATGTTCTCGGTGGCCGCAGAGCAGTCCTGAATCCAAAGCTGGCGTCCTTCGCCTTCGAGTGCTTTCTGCATGTCGCCGCAGACGACGATGGTCAGCGGAGCCTGTTCCAGCATCCTGGCATTGGGATTGGTGACAGCCAGTTCCTTCATCTTGTCCTTGCTGGTGATGGCCACGAAGTGCCAGGGCTGTTTGTTGACTGCGGTAGGTGCGGCCATACCAGCACGGAGCAGTGTCTCGATGGTGTCGGCACTGATGGTCTGATCCGTGTACTGTCGGATGCTGGTACGCGTCATGATGTTCTCTACGATGGCCTTGCCGTCAGAGTTTTCTGCGGTATCGGTCTTTTGTTGGTTACCGTTGTAGCAGGCTGTTATTGCAAGCAGCGCTGCAAATGCTGACAAAATCTTTTTCATAAGTCTTTATTGTTTTTATGTTTATTATTCTAATGTTTCGGCGACCTCTGCCAGCAGGCCGATGATGGGCAGATGTTGCGGACAGGCTGCCTGGCACTGACCGCACACGATGCAGGCCGAAGCCAGTGCACCGCCGGGACGCCAGCGGTATTCGTTGCGCGCCTCGGTGAGATTACCGTACATCTTATAGACGTTCATCACGGCGAAGATCTTAGGGATGTGGATGCCCGCGGGACAGCCCGGCGTGCAGTAGTGGCAGGCCGTGCAGGGGATGTCGGCAAACTGCTTCAAAGCCTTGTTGGCCTCTTCCAGCACGCGATGCTCCTCAGCTGTCAAAGGCTGGAACTCCCGCATGAACGACACGTTATCCCCCATCTGCTCCATGTTCGACATGCCACTGAGCACCACCATCACATTCGGCAGCGATGCCGTAAAACGGACGGCCCACGACGCAAACGACGCATCGGGATTGGCCCGCTGCAGGATATCCTTCACCGGCTGGGGCGGATTGGCCAGTTTTCCTCCCTTCACGGGTTCCATCACGATGACGGGCTTGCCGTGGCGCGTGGCAATCTCATAGCAGTGACGGGAACAGATCAACGGATCTTCCCAGTCGGCATAGTTAATCTGGAGCTGCACGAACTCCACGTCGGGATGCTCGGTCAACAGTTGGTCGAGATGCTCCGGCGTGGAGTGGAACGAGAATCCGTAGTGCCGAATCAGTCCTTCGGTCTTCAGCTTCCGCATGTATTCCCATATGCCGTAGCGGTTGAAGTTGCCGATGTTTCCCTCGTCGATGCCGTGCAGCAGATAGAAGTCGATATAGCCGGCCCCTGTGCGTTCAAGACTCACGCGGATCTCGTTCTTGGCATCCTCCTCGCTCTTGGCGGCGAAGTCAGAGCCGTTCAGCTTGTCGGCCAGGTAATAGCTCTCGCGGGGATAGCGGTCGCAGAGCGAAGCCTTGGTGGCTTCCTCCGAACCCTCGTAGATGTAGGCCGTATCGAAGTACTTGCCGCCGGCAGCGATGAAGGCGTCCACCATCCGCTTGGTATGCTCTAGGTCGATCGTGTTCGTGCCTTCCACTCTAGGCAGTCGCATCATGCCGAAGCCCAGTTTCATGCAGTCATCAATCAGTTTATTCATAAATTATCGCTTTGCTCGTTAGTGGTAAATTGTCGGAAGAGCCGCCCACGAGGACGGTGAAATCGTCAGGTTCTAGCACCCAGGTTTGGGTCGCCTCACCCCAATGGCAGAGGTCTGAGCGACGAATGGGTATGGTAATAACTTTGCGTTCACCAGCCTTCAGCGCCACACGGCGGAAGCCCTTCAGTTCCTTGATGGAGCGGGAGATATACACCTGCGCCACCTCTTCGGCATCGCGGTCGGAAGTGTTGGAGAGCGTAAAGCTGACGTCGAATCCCTCGGCAGTGGGCTTAACGTTCAGGTCGCTATATGCGAAGGTGGCATAAGAGAGACCGTAGCCGAAAGGATAGGCTGGAGCGACGTGCTTCTGATCATACCAACGGTAACCTACAAGATCTTGCTCTGCATAGTCGGCGATGAGTTGCTGACGACGTTCATTACTGCGATTACGAGTGAGATCGACAAAGATATCGCCTTGTGGATTGTCCCCGATGGTCTGTGGATAGGTACCCGTGGCGTAAGCCGGCACATCCTCCAGTTTCTTGGGCCAGGTCATTGGCAGTTTGCCCGAAGGAGAAATCTTACCTGTAAGGATTTCGGCTAGAGCCTGACCGCCCATGGAACCATTGAACCATGAGGCAATCAATGCCTTAGAAACCTCGCTCACTGTCGAGACATCCACAGGTCCGCCAGAGACGATGACAGTCACTAATCTTTTGTTCGCCTTTGCGAGGGCAACTGCCAGCTCGTCCTGTCCGGAGGGCAAGGTGATTGTCTTACGATCAGAACCCTCAGTCTCTACTTCACGGTTATCACCAGCAAAGAAGATGACGAGGTCGGCATTCCTGGCAGCTTCCACAGCCTCGGCCATTAGTTCGCGGTCGGCAGGTTGAATGGGGTTGAGACGTTTATTACGACTCTCACGGTCGAAGCTCTTATAACCTGGGGCGTAGGTAATCTCCACTTGGTTGCCAAGGATGGTCTGTAGGCCTTCGAGTGGTGTGATCTCACAGCGGGTTTTCACTCCGGCCCCTACGCCGCCAAGAGCCATCTTGGTAACAGCATTCTCGCCGATGACAGCGATACGCTTCACTTTTTTCGTGTCAATCGGCAGCACCTTTTCATTCTTCAACAGCACGATGCTGCGGCGCGCCACCTCTAAAGCGGTTGTCATCTCTTCAGCATTGCCTACGGGTTTGGTGTTGGCAACATCTTTGGCGATCGGTTTCACCGTCAGACGGACGCGAAGGATCTCCCTAACGCGTTGATTGATGACTGCCTCGCTCACCTTTCCGGCTTTCACAGAGTCGAGTAGTGCCTGACCCATAAATCGGTTGCCAGGCATCTCGACGTTCATGCCAGCCGTCACAGCATCGACGGTGGAATGGACACCACCCCAGTCACTGATGACCATACCAGGGAAGCCCCACTGCTGACGCAGGATGGTGGTGAGCAGGTTCTCGTTCTCCGAACACCAGCGACCGTTCACCTTGTTATATGCCGCCATGACGCCCCAGGCATCGGCTTCGCGCACGGCCATCTCGAAGGGACGAAGATATATCTCATGCATGGCGCGGTCAGAGATATGCACGTCGACAAAACCACGATAGTCCTCCTGATTGTTCAGCGCGTAGTGCTTTAGGCAGACGGCCGTGCCGTCGTCCTGCGAGCCCTTGGTATAGGCAACGGCAAGCATGCCGCTCAGAATCGGGTCCTCGCTCAGATACTCATAGGTACGTCCACCGGTGGGGATGCGTTGGATGTTGATGGCAGGACCGAGAATCATATCCTTGCCGCGCAATCTGGCCTCACGGCTCATGCCCCGTCCGTAGGCGTAGGCCCAATCCGTGCTCCACGTTGCGGCCAGTGCCGACCCTGTAGGGAAGAAGGTCGCCGAGTCCGTTGTCAGGTGTGCGGAGTTCCATGAGTGCGGTTCCATCTCCTCACGGATGCCGAACGGTCCGTCAGCGTATTCCACGTCGGCAATGCCCAGCCGTGGGATGCCAGCCGAGGAAAACATGTTCTTACCGTGGAGCATGTCAATCTTCTCCTCAAGCGTCATGCCTTTGATGATATTGTCAATCTCAGTCTCGTGACTGAGTAACCTGCTTTGATGCATCTGAGCATGCTTTACATTAAATGTCTTGACGTATGGATTGCCAAGTGTAAATGGTTTCCAGTTCTCGCAGCTCCGTCCGTTGGGATTGCCGTATTTGACTAAGTTCGTCCAGCAGTCCATCATTTCGTCGGCCAGTCTGTAGTCGGCCTCCGTCATGGGTCGCCAGCTGCGATCCAAGGTATGGAACATATACCACAGTTCTGCAGAATGGAAGGCTCCGTCGTGAGTGCCGGGCAGTTTGCGGGCAAAGAGATACTGATAGGCGGGGCGATGATCGAGCGAGTCACGCAAGAAACAGAACTCGTCTATCTGCTTTCCCATCGGACGGATATCGTCGAGTGTGCAGCCTATCATGTAATTGGCATCGGCCAAGTGCTGATTGCGGGCTGCATCGTCAAAACTCTCAGTCAGCAGGATACCGTCGATATGAGGACGGAAAAGGTTCATGCCCTCGGCCTTGAATATCTCAAGCAGTCGCTCGGCAGGCACGGTGCGCATCGCCTTCAGGCTGTTATAACCGAATTTATCCATAAAGGCTTTGCCCGTTGCTTCAGCCTGCTTCTGGCCACTGTCAGAGCTGCCAAACGAGCCGATGCCGCCGCCGCTCTGGATAATGGCATTCCTGATCAGACCCTTCGACAGGGGAGAGCTGACGAGGTTCTTGATGCTGGCAGCACCAGCACTCTGCCCAAGAACGGTGATGTTGTCAGGATCGCCACCGAACTGCGCGATATTATCGTGTACCCATTTCAGGGCAGCCACTTGATCGTATGTGCCGTAGTTGCCCGATGTGCCGTCAGGATTCTCTGCCGACAGATCGGGGTGGGCGAGGAAACCGAAGATGCCAAGACGGTAGTTGATGGTGACGAGGATCACGTCCCGTTTAGCCCATGCATCGCCGTCCATCGTAATCTCATGGCCGTAACCGTTGAAATAGGCCCCTCCATGTACCCAGAAAGCCACAGGCAACTTGCTCGTCTGATTTCCTACGGCACTTGCAGGAGTCCAGACGTTCAGATACAAGCAGTCCTCGCTCTGCAAGGTGTTCTCCTTCCAATAGAACTCATTGCCATAGAAGGTACCGACGGAATTGCCCGGCTGCCAGCAGATATTACTGAATTTGTCGGTTACTTTGACGCCCTTCCACTTCACGACGGGCTGCGGACGTTTCCAACGGAGGTCACCCACAGGAGGTGCTGCATACGGGATGCCTCGGAAAACGGTCACGCCACTTGCTGCGGAAGGAACGCCTTGTATCATTCCTCCCTCGACCTTCACTACGGGGTTTTGTCCCCAGGCCAGAGCAGCCACCATGCTCACGCTCAACAATGCCAACTTGATAAAATCTCTCCTGTCCATACGTTTAGTTTTGCATATTCACAATTCTTCTTAAATCTTGGGGCAAATATACGAATAATTGCCGAATATTCGTTATATTTGCCCCAAGTTTTGTGATTAATTATAAAAGTTACCAACAATGAGACTAAACAACGGTTTTGAAATCCCCCAGATTGGTGTCGGAACTTGGACATTACGGGGAGAGACGGCTCGGCAGAATGTACGTTTGGCTTTGCAGGCAGGATTCCGACATGTCGATACGGCACAGATGTATGAGAATGAATCGGAGGTAGGACTGGGCATTGCCGACAGCAACGTGCTGCGCAGTGAGATTTTCGTCACTACCAAGGTCTCTACAGGCATAATGCGCAATGGTAGTGAGGTAGTGCGCCAGTCTATCGACGAGAGCCTCGCCAGATTGAATACCGGCTACATCGACCTGATTCTGATTCATTGGCCTGTGAAGGACTGCGTGCGTGACACCTGGCAGGTAATGGAGGACTACGTGCGGCAGGGCAAGGTGCGCTCCATCGGTGTGAGCAATTTCAACCGCCACCATTTGGATGACCTGCTATCATACGCGGAGATACGCCCCGCCGTCAACCAGATAGAGGTGCACCCGCTGATGACGCAGGAGGAGAACATCGCCTATAACCACTCGCTGGGCATCCAAGTCGAGGCCTGGGGTCCGTTCGGGCAGGGCGATATCGACGTCATCGGCCACCCTCTGCTGCAGTCGCTGGCCGCGAAGTACCAAAAGACGGCTTCGCAGATTGTGCTCCGTTGGATTATACAATGCGACCTGATTACAATTCCCCGCGCCAAGCCCAACCACTTCAAGGAAAATCTGGACATCATGGCGTTCTCGCTCACCAACGACGACATGCAGGCCATCAGCGCCCTGAATCAGAACCTGCGGTCGAACGCGCTCAACGACCCCGAGAATTTCCCGTGGTAACACTAAAACTAAACAATATGGCAATGAAACATATTATTATTTCTTTGATTACAGTTATGGCATCATTACAGTTACATGCGCAAAACCAGAACTTCTGGATCTTCCTCTGCTTCGGACAGTCGAACATGGCTGGCCAGGCTCCCATCGAGGAGCAGGACTTGAACGTTAGCGACCGCTATCTCAGTATGGCTACCACCGATGGTCCTGACCGCAAGTTAGGCACATGGCGCAAGGCGGTGCCGCCACTTTGCCGTGCCGATGCCCACCTTGGCCCTGCCGACTGGTTTGGACATACACTAATCGATGTGGTGCCTGATAATGTACGAATAGGCATCGTGTCAGTAGCCGTAGAGGGCTGCCCCATCACCTTCTTCGACAAGGATCAGAATGCACCGCTCATCGCCAAGGAGGAGCGCGACTGGATGAACGGTATCCTTAACCAGTACGGGCGCGACCCTTATGAGCGTCTGCTGGCAATGGCCAAGATTGCCGCCAAGGACGGCGTCATCAAGGGCATCCTTTTGCATCAGGGCGAGACGGATGCCTATAATGACCAGTGGCGAAAGACACTGAGAAAGATTTATCGCGACCTGCAACAAGAATTGCGTTTCGATTCGACGGCAGTGCCCCTGCTCGTCGGCGAGGTCGTGCGTGGGGAATATGGCGGTATCTGCGGTCATGCCAATCCCACTATCAATGACATCGCCAATCATTATCCGAATACATACGTCGTTTCGTCCGAGGGCTGTCTGCCTAGCGACGACAATCTCCATTTCAGTAGTGAGGGCTACCGACTGCTTGGCCGTCACTATGCCCTGCGCTATCTGGAGGCTACGAATCCGCAGTTGGCAGAGGTCTGCCGTCAAAAACTTGCCGCAGCCGGATTGGACAAAGGCGGAACGGTCTCTTCTAAACTGACCGTCGAAGCCAAACGGTCTGGCGAGACGCTCAGTGTAGTAGCCTCAGAACCCGTAGAAAAGGTTGATGTGGTCAGCTTTTCGGGTCAGACTGTCAAGACCTTTATCCTCAATGGAAAGAAGAATTTTAATCTCTCGCTGAAAGACTTGCCCAAGGAAAAATTGGTGTTCGTATTTCAGAGTCCCAGCGGAAAGGCGACTACGGATGTTGAAATTTAAGACTTTCATAAAACTATCAGATATGAACACAAAGACATTATTGGTACTACTTCTATGTGGTGTATGCTTTGCCTGTAATGCACCGCAGCAGGACGGACAGAAGACGGACTTAACTAAAGAGAATAAGAATATGACAAACGGAGAATTAAGAGACAAACTGGCTTTGGCGCTGGAGGATATGAAGGCCAAGGCCATTGAGATGGGGATTGAGGGTGTGGCAACAGCCTCGGTTCTTAACAGTGGCGATACGGTTGACTGGATCGGCGAAATGAAGGTTGTGGGCTCGTACTGCAACTGGAAAGGCGGTTATAATTTGGTGGCCGTGGCCTGGTCGAAGTGCGGCGAAGTGATTGCCACCCATGCCGACAGTGGTGATCCGAACCACCAGACGATTACGGGCGAATTAGGTTATGCCGGTGGTGCCTACGACGAGTATGAGGGCTGCAAACTGGCTTTCGCTTTCAGCGGCGCAACGTCTGAAGAGGATCTGGTCGTAGCCAAGTACGGCATCGAGAAGATGAAAGGCTACATCGCTGGCCGTCAGGAGGCCGACACAACTGCCACGTTCAAGCCCTTGGTTACACCGCTGAAGAAGGAGCAGTTCATACAGGTGACCATCGTGGTCAATGACATTCGCCGCGCCGCCAAAGCCTGGGCCGCTCTGCTGAACGTGCCGGAGCCGGAGATCTGGACGAACCATCTGGAGAGCAACGGCGAATATCCCTACACCTATCGCGGCCAGGCCGACAAGCCCTGCGACCTGCAGATGTGCGTCATCGAGATGGGCAACTGGGTGCTGGAACTGCATCAGATTGACAACAATCCCAGCACTTTCCGAGAGTTCGTCAACAAGCATGGTCAGGGCGTCCATCACCTCGGCTTCGAGGTAGGCGATGCCCGCGACGAGGTTATCCGCGAGCTTCAGGAGATGGGCTTCGACACTGGCCGCACCATCGGTATCTATCCCGGCAGCAGTTGGACGATTGTGGACAGCGAGGACGTGCTGGGTGTGAACCTGAACATCAAACCAAAGCGATAGATATGCGAGTAATCATCCTTAATGGCAGCCCGAAGGCTCACGGCAATACGGCGACGGCACTGCATGAAGTGGAGCGGACACTGTAGCAGCAGGGCATCGAAACGGAGTGGATTCACATAGGGCACCTGCAGATTCACGGCTGTATCGCCTGCAATAAATGCTGGACGACGGGAGTCTGTGCTTTTAACGATATCGTCAACGAGATTTCCGAGAAAATGCGCGAGGCCGACGGACTGCTCGTCGGCTCACCCGTCTATTTCGCGTCGCCCAACGGCACGCTGTTGTCACTGCTCGACCGTTTGTTCTATTCCAACCTGCATACCGATTGGACGATGAAGGTGGGAGCTTCGGTGAGTATCGCCCGCCGTGGTGGAGCCACGACGACGATGGACGTGCTGAACAAATATTTCCTGAAGACGAACATCATGTTCATGGTCTGGAGCGTGGCCGTAGCACCGCCGCGACGGCAGACGGCCAGCGCTGCTGCGGGCTTGTTCTGCACCAGATGGCCTGCCGAGAAGAAGAGCCGCTGCATCAGCGAGAGGATGCCACCGTTCGGCTGACCGTAATAGACGGGAGTGCCAACAATCAATGCGTCGGCTGTAGCCATCTTCTCTGTGATAACAGCACACATATCGTCGTCGAACACGCAGCCTTTGGCACCGCTCTGATGGCAACCGCCGCAGTTGATGCACATGCGGACGGGTTTGCGGCCAATCTGAACAATCTCCGACTCCACGCCGTGCTTCTGCAGCGTCGCCTCAATCTCCTTCAGGCAGCAGAACGTGTTGCCGTCGGTGCGCGGGCTGCCGTTAATCAGTAATACTTTAGGAATCTTGCCGCCAGTCACGCTGTCGAGCATCGCCGACACAGGCGAAACGACTGCGGCTCCCGCAGCCACCATCGTTGCCTTCTTGATAAAATCTCTTCTGTCCATAAGCTGATATAGTCATTACATTGTTTAGATTTTCGCCGCCTGTTGGAGATCTTTGGCGAGACGGTCGATGTCGGTGGCACTCGCCGAAATGCGGCCGGTGATGTCTGCGATTTCCTCGGCGGGCAGGTCGGGCAGGCTGGCGGTGAGCACCTGCGTGAAGCCGCCGATGATGTTGAGCGGCGTGCGTATCTCGTGATACATCTTCTGGATGAAGGCCGCCTTCTCGCGGTTGGTGTCGACCTGCAACTGGTAGGCGCGGGTGAG
>JAFSNG010000078.1 GCA_017447515.1 Prevotella sp.
AAATTACATTGAAAACTGAGCTGACTTCTCCTGTCGATGGCGGGCCACAATAAAAGCCGCAAGGCCGGTGGATTACAAAGACGGAGAGCACTCGAATCTTTTAACAAAGGAGTTTTCATCACATCACCGGGCGTCCCCCTTCTTTTTAGAGGTAAGAGGTTTGAGGTAAGAATTAAGAGTTAAGAAATAATAGTTGTGTTTTCAGGAATTATTGAGGAATTTGCTACGGTTGTAGCTATCAGGAAAGACAAGGAAAATATTGATTTCACGTTGCGCTGTTCGTTTGTCGACGAATTGGGCATTGACCAAAGCGTCGCACATAACGGCGTTTGTCTGACGGTGGTGAAGATAGAGAACGGCACATATACGGTGACGGCAATGAAAGAGACGCTGGACCGCTCGAATCTTGGTTTGCTGGCAGTCGGTGACAAGGTGAATGTGGAGCGCTCGATGCTGATGAACGGACGATTGGACGGTCATATCGTACAAGGCCACGTGGACGAGACAGCCCGTTGCGCGGCAGTAGAGGACGCCGGTGGCAGCACGTATTTCACCTTCGAATACAAGCAGGATTTGGAAATGGCGCGAAACGGCTATTTCACCGTCGATAAAGGCTCGGTGACGGTAAATGGTGTATCTCTGACGGTATGCAATCCTACGCAGAACACATTCCAGGTGGCGATTATTCCCTACACCTTCGAACACACGAACTTCTGCGACATCAAAGTGGGCAGTGTCGTGAATCTGGAATTCGACATCATCGGCAAATACATCGCACGGCTGCAACAGCTGAAATAAGTCCCCACAAGTTCATGACTAGAAAGGAACGCTATAAGCAGATCTTGGACTACTTCCGCAAGGAGATGCCCGTGGCTGATACCGAACTGGAATTCGGCAGTGTGTTCCAATTGCTGGTGGCGGTTATTCTGAGTGCGCAATGTACCGACAAGCGCATCAATCAGGTGACGCCCGAACTGTTTCGCCATTACCCTGACGCGCGGTCAATGGCGCAGGCAGAAGCGGACGACGTGCTGGAACTCATCAAGAGCGTTTCATACCCGAACTCGAAGGCAGATCATCTGGTGAAGATGGCACGAATGCTGACGGAGCGTCACAACGGAGAAGTTCCTGGGGACATGAACCAGCTGCTGGACTTGCCCGGCGTAGGACGCAAGACCGCCAACGTTATCCAGAGCGTTGCCTTCGGCAAGTCTACAATGGCAGTAGATACACACGTGTTTCGTGTGAGCCATCGTCTGGGACTGGTTGCAGAAAAGGACGACACCCCCTACAAAGTGGAACGTACGCTGACAAAAAATATACCCGAGGAAGATATTCCCCGGGCACATCATTGGTTATTGTTGCATGGACGTTATGTCTGTACATCGCGCAAACCTCATTGCGAACGATGTGGACTTAGCGACGTTTGTCCTTCGGCTTGCCGTTAAAGGGACCATTAGGACGTCCGTGTTGGAACCCCTTCATCATATCACGGTGGAAATTGTTTTCGGCCCTAATGGCGTCGAAAACCTTGCTGGCAGGAACGACCTTCATCATTTTCTTGTGATAAGTCTCGTCGAGCTGCTTGAGTTCGATGTTGGCTCTATCCCATGCGGCAATCGCCTCGGCACACTTCGCATCGCCTGAAGGCTTCTCTTTTTTGTACATGCGGGCATAGATGGCACGTTGCTTCGACTGCATCTCGCGCAGCAAGGGGAAGTATTTGGCGGCTTCCTGCTGGTCGAAATGTGCCTCGCGCGTGATGTATGCCTCAAGGTCAGCCTGGAACTTCTCGGGCGAGAATTTCCCCGGGGCTTGGGCATCAACCGAAACGGCCATCACCAAACATAAGAGAATGATAGTTAAACGTTTCATACTTTTCATTTTAAAAATCACTATCTGCCAGATAAGCATAAATTTCAGCATTGTCGAGCATTGCGTAGTCGGCATACTCGTCAATATACTGACTCTCAGTATTGGTTGTGTTGACAACATTGGCATTGGCAAGCGTCTGCTCTTCTTTCACCTGATGGAAGTAGAAGGCTACCCCCATAAAGACGACTGCCACCATACAGGCTGCGGCATAGAGCCAAGGACGCAAGGCCACCAAACGGCTCTTGTGACGAGGAGCCGACAGCGAGACCTGCTCTGCTGTCTTCTCACGTTCGGGCAACTGTGACATCACACGTTCTGTCAGCTGGTCGAAATAACCATCAGGAACTCGGAAGGGATTAGTCTGTCCGAAACGCTCTTTTATTTCCTTTTCTTCGTAGTTCATTGTTTTCATTTTTTTATATGACGAAACTCGTTGCGAAAAGTTTAATCGCGACGCTTAAAAAATTCAGAAATCTTTTTGACGGCAATATGATAGGAGGCTTTCAATGCCCCTTCAGAGGTATTCAGTATCTTGCTGATCTCGCTGTATTTCATATCGTCGAAATAGCGCAGGTTGAAGACTGTACGCTGCACGTCGGGTAATGTACTGATGGCCTCCTGCAGCATGGCCTCGGTCTCCTCTCCGTCGAAAAAGTTGTCGGCAACGAGCATATTGGCTACCCCACTCTCCACATCATCAGTATGTTCCAATGTCATGTTCTTCTGCTTGCGCAGGAAATCGAGACTCTCGTTGACGGCAATGCGGTAAAGCCACGTTGAGAGGCGCGAGTCCTGACGGAAATCGTCCAGATGAGTCCATGCCTTGATGAACACGTTCTGCATCACGTCGTCAGCATCTTCGTGTATAAGTACAATGCGACGAACCTGCCAGTAAAGCTGTTCGCTATATTCGCGTACAACACGTTCGAAGGCCTTGCGCTGTGTCGCGGGATTAGTCAGTTGTTCTATCAATTGCTGTTCTTCCTGTTTTGTCATAACGTGAAAGTCTTCAATTGGTTCCACATCACCTTATCATAGCCATAGACATCGGGCCAAGTCTGAAGGATGCCGTTCTCGTCGGGCCAAAGGGTATAATATATAATATAAAGAGGTACGCGAGGGGTTACGGGGATGTAACCGATAATCTTGTTGCGCGTCTCCTGATCGGGATGCGACTGCAGCCATTGCATACCCTGCTCCGTTTCGGGCGACTGCCCCATGGCAATGTGGATGCGGTCAAGCAGCCATTCATCAGGATTATCGAGTACGAAACGAGCCAGTTCAAAGGGTTTCGCTACACGCACGCATCCGTGTGACAACGCACGTGACTCGCGCTGGAATGCACTGGGGTTAGACGTGTCGTGGAGGTATACGGAGAAATTATTGTTAAAGCGGAATACGATACGCCCCAGCGAGTTACCCGCCCCACCCTTCTGCGCAATACGGTATTTGCCGCTGAGCAACTGCTGACGGGACACGTTGCGGGCATCAAGGGTTTGATTGGTTGCCTTGTCGACGATATCGTAACGATTACGTGCGAAATAGGCTGAATCGCCGGCACGATGGGCAACCTCGTTGTCAATAATACTCTTGGGAATGACCCACTGAGGATTGACTTGCATGTATTCGATGTTACTCGACAACTGAGGAGTTTTGGTGCCTATAGCTCCGCAGACCACACGCATGTCAAGCATCTCATTCGGACCATAGGCATAGAGATGATAAGCAGGAATATTGACCACAATACGCTTGCCTGTATCGGTCAGCGGCTGGTGACGACGCCAACGGCAACGCTCCATATTGACTATAATACGCTGGCGTTGCTCGGGGTCTGTGGTTTGGGCGAGCATGGTCTTCAACCTGTTATAAAAAGGATCGCGAGGCTGGATTTCCTGCAGATAATTCAAGATGCTGTCGTTCTTGATTTTGTTCTTCACCTCAGCGTCATAATGCTCGGTGAGTAAGTCCATGCTGACATCGAAGAGTCCGCGGTATTTAACGTACTTACGGGCGGAATCCTGCTTTTCAATATCCAGATGATTGAACAGGCGGTTGGGATTGACGAAACCAAATCGCTGGCCGCGGCAATAGCTAAGACATGCTTTCGTCAGGTTGTTTTCCAAGCGGGCGGCAACCGCACTGGCCGGATTCTTGTCTTCGTCGAAATCAAGCGTCCTCATGCGACGAAGGTCGTTTTCGATGGACTTAACATGGAAAGCCTGTTCGGAGAAACCTATCTCACCAACTTGCTGGAGATATGACAACAAAGAGTCGGCACGCTGATCTACGCCACAACGGTCTATCCATAGCAAGGGTTGTTCAGCATCCCCACCGTTCAACGATTTCAGCTGATTTCGAATGCCCTGAAGGTCAAAAACAAAAGCAGGCGACTTCATGTCTGAAAACGCCTCCATTGTGATATGTCTGTCTTTATGTGCATGATTGTCACACCCCATAACGAGGAGCAACAATAACGGTAAGAGGGCTGTTAACGAATGGCCACCTTTCTTACCAACTTGCCTATTTTCAAGATGTAGCACCCTTTCGGTACATTAAGTTCTATGCGTTGAGCGGGACTCTCGATTTTTATTGTCTTTATCTGACGGCCTGTTAACGACACGATCTCCAGCGTCAGTCCCTGAGCGCCATTAATGGTCACCCACTGACCATCTACAGTGATAGAAATATCATCGTCTATCGTCTGTTCGGTCTGCAACCAATCTGCTTCAGCAGCCATCACAAAGACAGGCACTGAGAGCATCATTGACATTACCACGGATAATATGAGTAGTCTTTTCGTCATAAGCATTCCACTATATAGTTTGTGCAAATGTACGAAGAATAAATGAAACTTCCAAATTTTTTGGGCAAAAAATGCACTTTACACCTCAAAAATGGCTTGTTCGTCCGTCAAAAAGGTATTTGGGAACACTTCTTGGGCTTCACGAAGCAACACTTGCTCGTCTTCGTAACGCGACGAATAGTGCCCTAACAACAACTGTCGGACACCAGCATCACGAGCAACCAGCGCAGCCTGACGAGCGGTCGAATGATTATATTTCTGGGCCAACAGCAGATTGTCCTCACCATAGGTGCTTTCATGATAAAGTGTGGTAACACCTTTCAGCCGTTCGTGCAACGTCGGGATATAGCGCGTGTCACTACAATAGGCATAAGCTCGCGGTGGATCGGCAGGAGTAACCAGACGACTGTTTGCAACAATTTCACCATCGGGAGTGGTCCAATCGGCACCAGCTTTGATATTGTTCACCTGACTGATGGGAATCTGGTAGAAGTCCATCATGTCGCGACGGATATGTGGCAACAGGTTCTTCTCGCGGAAGAGATATCCGCAACAAGGCATTCGATGCTCCAGAGGAATAGTCTCGACGGTCAAGGAGCGGTCGTCATAGATGACCTGTTGCTGACGAGTGTCCACAGCATGGAAATCAACCTCGTAGTCAAAGTCGTGGCAGAACATCCGCATCTGCTGTCTCAGCATATCTTCCAACTCGCCAGGAGCATAAATCGCCAGTCGAGCCGTACGCCCCAATAGTCCGAAAGTACTTAGCATGCCAATCAGTCCGAAACAATGGTCGCCATGCAGGTGGGAGATGAATACGGCACTAATCTTTGTAAATCGGATATGCGAACGCCGCAGCTGCACCTGCGTCCCCTCGGCACAATCGACCAGAAACAATTTACCCCGCACCTCAACCACTTGTGCCGAAGCATAGTGGCGAGGCGTGGGTAATGCACTGCCGCAACCTAATATGTGGACGCGAAACGGTTCCAACGAACGACCGGTTTACATGAAGAACTCGTTCTGCGAGTCTTCCAGCTGAACTTCCTTGCCGTACTCTTCCTTGGGTTTCTGGCGGCTGTACTCGAAGGTTTCATCACCATCCTTGTAGACAAGCGAATCGGCACCCAGCTTCACGATGTCGTACTGATAATACTCATCTTCCTCGCTGCCACCTTCACGCATCAGCACAATCTCCAGTTTACCACGCGTCAGACGCCATGTTTTGTAAACAATACTGCTTTGTTCGATACCCTCTGCAATACCACCTTCCTTGATGGAGATACCCACCTCGTCGGAACCGTCCAACGGATTAGGCATTACCCAGTTACCCAGTAGTGTAGCCTGGTTGATAACAATGAGGGCAGACTGCTTTTCTGCATCAGGAACAACAGCCATACGGTCGCCGACATGCATGCCGCCAAACACCTGATTATTCTCCTGTGCAGTAGAGATATCGAGCGACAGGGTGTCACCTGTATCCGTTATCAGCTGCAGGGTATTCATGGCTGTTCCGTCAGCACACACACCATAGATAGTCGGATCGGCATTGGCAACTTCAGCAGAATCACCATTGTCGAAAGGTACTTTTTCTGACTTTCCGCCACAGGCTGCCATCATGCATACAGCGGCAGCAATGATTGTAAAAACCGCAAGTTTTTTCATAATATTCCTTTTTTAGACTTTGTTGTTATTCTCTAATGATTTTGCCTCGTTCCACAGCGCATCCATCTCTTCCAGCGTCATATCTTTCAGCGGCTTCCCGACACGAATGCTATGTTGTTCGATATAGTTAAAACGACGGATAAACTTCTGGTTTGTCATCTCCAGCGCATTATCAGGATTGAGCTTGTACAGACGGGCGGCATTAATGACAGCGAAAAGAAAATCCCCTAATTCTTGTTCGGACTTCTTTTTGTCTTCCTTCCGTAATTCAACCTCGAGCTCGTCCAGCTCTTCACGCACCTTACCCCAGACGTCCTGCTTGTCTTCCCAGTCGAATCCTACATTGCGGGCTTTGTCCTGAATGCGGTAGGCCTTGATAAGTGAAGGCAATGCCGAGGGTACACCGGAGAGTACAGTCTTATTGCCATCTTTCTCCTTCAACTTGATTTGCTCCCAACTCTCCAACACGGCTTCCGCATCCTTTGCAACAGCTTCTCCATACACATGCGGATGACGAAATATCAGCTTATCGCACAGTTGGTTACAAACGTCGGCTATATCAAACTGTTGTTTCTCTTCTCCTATCCTACCATAGAACACGATGTGCAACAAAACGTCGCCCAGCTCCTTGCAGATTTCACGCTGGTCGTCTCGTATCAAGGCATCACAGAGTTCGTATGTCTCCTCAATTGTATTCGCACGCAAACTGTCGTTCGTCTGCTTTCTATCCCACGGACATTCCTCACGCAGTCTGTCCATGACGTCCAGCAGACACCCGAAGGCCTGCATTTTTTCTTCTTTCGTATGCATTCTTTCCATAGTCAACTGCAAAGGTACACATTTTTTTTTAACTATCTATGGTTGTTTCGTTTTTTTTTAGTAATTTTGCACCCAATTTATATTAAGGTTATGGAATTAGCAAGCAAATACAACCCACAAGAGGTTGAATCGAAATGGTATCAGTATTGGCTGGACAACAAGCTGTTCAGTTCGAAACCCGATGGTCGCGAACCCTACACCATCGTTATCCCACCGCCCAATGTGACGGGTGTGTTGCACATGGGACACATGTTGAACAACACCATTCAGGACATCCTTATCCGTCGTGCCCGTATGGAGGGCAAAAACGCGCTTTGGGTGCCTGGCACTGACCACGCCTCCATCGCAACAGAGGCAAAGGTGGTGAAAAAACTTGCCGAGCAAGGCATCAAGAAGCGCGACCTGACGCGTGATCAGTTCTTGGAGCACGCCTGGGACTGGACGCATGAGCATGGTGGCATCATCCTCAAGCAGTTGCGCCGCTTAGGTGCCAGCTGCGACTGGGACCGCACCGCCTTCACTATGGACGAGAAGCGTAGCCAGAGTGTCATCAAGGTTTTCGTCGACCTCTACAATAAGGGGCTCATCTATCGTGGTCTGCGTATGGTGAACTGGGATCCGAAGGCCCTCACCGCCCTGTCTACTGAAGAGGTAATATATAAAGAAGAACAGAGCCACTTGTTCCACCTGAAGTACTATGTGGATGGTCTAGAAAATCTAGATAATCTAGAAGATCTAGAGAAGGCTGGCAATATCATCCACAAGGACGAACACGGCTACTATGCCGTTGTGGCCACCACTCGTCCTGAGACCATCATGGGCGACACGGCCATGTGTATCAACCCCAAAGACCCGAAGAACCAATGGCTCAAGGGCCGCAAGGTCATTGTGCCTCTGGTGAACCGTGTGATTCCCGTCATTGAAGACCACTACGTTGATATCGAGTTTGGTACAGGCTGTCTGAAGGTGACTCCTGCCCACGATACCAACGACTATATGCTGGGTAAGACTCACAACCTCGAGACCATCGACATCTTCAATCCCGATGGCACCATCTCCGAGCAGAGTCCTATCTACGTCGGCATGGATCGTATGGATTGCCGCAAGCAGATTGCCAAGGACCTGCAAGCAGCCGGACTGATGGAGAAAATTGAGGACTATATTAATAAGGTGGGCTACTCAGAGCGTAACCCTGACACCGCTATCGAGCCCCGTCTCTCACTGCAGTGGTTCCTGAAGATGAAGCACTTTGCCGACATCGCCCTGCCGCCTGTGATGAACGACGAGCTGAAGTTCTATCCTGCCAAGTATAAGAATACTTATAAGAACTGGCTGGAGAACATCCAGGACTGGTGTATCTCGCGTCAGCTATGGTGGGGCCACCGCATTCCTGCGTACTACTACAACGAGAACGATGACTATGTCGTAGCCGAGACTCGCGAGGAAGCTCTGAAACTCGCTCAACAGAAGAATCCTGCTATTACCGATGCAGACCTGCGTCAGGACGAGGATGCCCTCGACACCTGGTTCTCTTCATGGCTGTGGCCCATCTCGCTGTTCGACGGCATCAACAACCCAGGCAACGAGGAAATCAAGTACTACTACCCCACTTCCGACTTGGTAACAGGTCCGGATATCATCTTCTTTTGGGTAGCCCGTATGATTATGGCTGGCTATGAGTATATCGGCGACATGCCTTTCAAGAACGTCTACTTTACAGGTATTGTCCGCGATAAGTTGGGACGTAAGATGTCGAAGTCATTAGGAAACTCACCCGATCCTATCGAACTGATCGAGAAGTTCGGCGCCGACGGTGTGCGTATGGGTATGATGCTCTCTGCACCTGCTGGTAACGATATCCTCTTCGACGAAGCGCTCTGCGAACAAGGCCGTAACTTCAACAATAAGATTTGGAACGCCTTCCGTCTCGTGAAGGGCTGGAAGGTAGCTGATATTGCCCAGCCCGAAGCCAGCAAGACTGCAGTCGCTTGGTTCGACGCCAAGCTGAAGGAGGTCAACGAGGAACTGCAGGACCTGTTCTCAAAGTATCGCATCTCCGAGGCTTTGATGGCAGTCTACAAACTGTTCTGGGACGAGTTCTCAAGCTGGTATCTGGAGATGGTGAAGCCTGCCTACGTCAATGGCGAGGCACAACCCATCGACAAGCAGACTTACGACAAGACCCTCGAGTTCTTCGACATCCTGCTGAAGATGCTCCACCCCTTCATGCCGTTCATCACGGAAGAGCTGTGGCAGGCACTCTACGACCGCAAGCCCGGTGAAAGCATCATGCGCGAAAATCTGGTGCTCAGCGGTTCTGATGCTGAGGACAAGAAACTCCTTACCGCCTTCGAACAGGTCAAGCAGATTGTCTCTGGCGTGCGTATGGTTCGTTCGCAGAAGAACATTGCTCCCAAGGAGGCTCTCGAATTGCAGGTCATCAATGCCAACAATTACGAGGCTTTCAACGCAGCTATCACCAAGATGGCTAACCTCAGTGCCATCAATGTGGTATCAGAGAAAGATGCTACTGCCAGCGCCTTTATGATTGGTACCGACGAGTTTGCTGTTCCTCTAGGTTCGATGATTGACGTCGAGGCCGAGATTCAGAAGATGGAAGCTCAGCTGCAGCATTTGGAAGGTTTCCTGGCTGGCGTCATGAAGAAGCTCTCCAACGAGCGTTTCGTAGCCAATGCCCCCGAGGCCGTTGTCGCTATGGAACGCAAGAAGCAGAGCGACTCTGAGGAGAAGATTGCAGCCTTGAAAGAGTCTATTGCAGCCCTCAAGGCACAAAAGAAATAAAAAGCTGGATTCTACAATAAAAAATCAGGAGCCTCACAACCGAGACTCCTGTTTTTTATTGACGTCAGCCTTCAGACATCTTCCATCAGCCCTCAGCCATCTTACACCTTCATCTTCCAGACGCGACCGCAGTTGGCGGGTACAGCCATTCTCACACTGCCGTCTTTCTTCAGGCGTACGGCCAGCTTCTCCTTCGTCAGCAGGTCGTTGGCAATGACGTTCTTCTCCTTCATGTCCATGTATTCGAAGGCATGGGCAGGAATGTTCACATCAATCACAGCCTCCTGATCCTCGAAGTTCACGACTACCAGCAACAGCTCGTTGTCGGCCTTGCGCAGGAAAGCATACTGGCGCTGCAGATGCGGATTCACATACATCAGGTCGAACGTCAACCCCTCGGCCACAGCCTTCTCTTTCGTTGCCAGCTGCAACGTTTTCTGGTGAATGCTGAATAGCTGCTCCTCGTCGGCAGTCAGTTTATTCTGCGCAGCACGACACAGGGTGTCAATACTCCAGTAGTCGAAAATGGTCGTACGGCCGTCGTTGCCGCTAAAACCCTCGCGGTCCATGCCACGCTCGCCATATTCCTCGCCGGCATAGAGCATAAACGGATTCTTGTACATCAGCACCGAGGCGATCATGCCCGGCACACCCTTTACCGGACGTGCGGCAAAGAAATCACTACCGATGCGCTGCTCGTCGTGGTTCTCAAGGAAGTACACCATGTGGTCGCGGATGTCGTCGGTCTGCTGCCAGGCCTGCGTGATGGCATGTGCCGATTCCATACGGCAGATGACGCTGCGCATGGTGTCGTACATACCCACCTTGTCGTAGAGCCAGTCGAAACCAGACTCCAGGTAGTGACGGTATTCGAAGGGATTGTACACCTCACCCATGAAGATGATGTCCTTGTACTTCTTCTTCACGGCCTTCGTGGCGTATGTCCAGAAGTCTGCAGGCACCATCTCCGCCATGTCACAACGGAAACCGTCTACACCCTTTTTCGCCCAGAACAGCAGGATGGCTGTCATCTTCTGCCACGTATCAGGAATGGGATCAAAATGTCCGATACGGCCAGCATAATAGTCTACACCGTAGTTCAGCTTCACCGTTTCATACCAGTCGTTACGTCCAGGAGCATTGTCGAAGTGGTCGTTACCCGTAGCCTTGGCAGGTTCCTCCAGATAGGGCTCCGTCTCACCACTATAAAGGTCGAAATACGGAGTAAAGCGCTCGCCCGGACAATAATAAAAATTGTTCTGCGGGTCAAAACCGTGCAGCGTCTGGTCCTGTTCGCCCAGGTCCTTCACGCCACGGGGCTTGCAGATGCTCTTATACTGACGCGCCACATGGTTTGGCACGAAGTCGATGATGACCTTCAAGCCGGCAGCATGAGTACGCTCCACCAACTTCTCGAACTCCTGCATGCGCTGCTTTACGTCGACCGCCAAGTCGGGGTCTACGTCGTAGTAGTCGGTGATGGCGTAAGGCGAACCGGCCTTGCCCTTGATGACTGCAGGATGCTGGCGGGGGATGCCATAAGCCGAATAGTCGGTCTGCGTGGCGTGGCGGATAATGCCCGTATACCACACGTGGCTGACACCCATCTGCGCCAAGTCCTTCAACACTTTCGGCGTGAAGTCGGCCATCTTGCCGCAACCGTTCTCGGCTATCGTTCCGTTCTCCTTGCGGGTCACGTTACGGTTGCCGTACAGTCGTGTAAATACTTGATAGACGATTACCTTTGAAGACATATCAAAAAACTTCAAATTTCAAACTTCAAAGAATACCGTGAGCACTTACTTCCTTGTTGATTTTCGAAATCATACCCTGCAAGGCCTTACCGGGACCACACTCCGTGAAGTCGTCGGCACCATCGGCAATCATATTCTGAACACACTGTGTCCAACGAACGCTTGAAGTCAGCTGGGCAATCAGGTTGGCCTTGATTTCAGCGGGGTCAGTATGGGGCTTGCCATCCACATTCTGATACACCGGACACTTCGGAGCTTTGATCTCCGTAGCCTCGATAGCGGCCTGCAACTCGTCCTTGGCAGGCTGCATCAGCGGAGAGTGGAAAGCACCACCAACCTTCAGCGGCAACGCACGCTTCGCACCAGCGGCCTTCAACTGCTCACAAGCCTCGTTGATAGCCTCTACATTACCAGAGATAACCAACTGACCGGGGTTGTTATAGTTAGCGCAAACCACTACGTTGCCTTCGCGGTTGATACCTGCGCAAATTTCTTCTACCTGAGCATCTGGCAAACCGATGATGGCTGCCATCGTCGAGGGCTGAGCCTCACAGGCCTTCTGCATAGCCATAGCACGGGCGTAAACCAGTTTCAGACCATCCTCAAACGACAATGCACCGGCAGCAACCAATGCCGAGAACTCTCCCAGCGAGTGACCGGCAGTCATCTTGGGGTCGAAAGCGTCGCCCATGCAGATGGCGCTGATGACCGAGTGCAGAAATACTGCGGGCTGTGTCACCTTCGTCTGCTTCAGGTCGTCGTCAGTACCCTCGAACATGATGTCCGTGATGCGGTAACCAAGAATCTCGTTAGCCTTCTCAAACAACTGCTTTGCAGTCTCGTTGGTGTCGTACAGGTCCTTGCCCATACCTACAAACTGTGCTCCCTGTCCGGGAAAAACAAATGCTTTCATTTTGTCTCTTTTATTTAATAATGTTCATGTACTTATTTATATCGGGGTGCAAAGGTACGCATTTTTCGCGACATAGCCAAATAGTTTGCAAAAAACTACGCAATTCCTTTGGTCATTTCGAAATTTGTTAGTATCTTTGCACCCGCTTACGAGAAAGTTGAAACCTCAGGGAAGGTTGGCAGAGTGATCGATCGCGCTGGACTCGAAATCCGGTATACCCCTTTCGGGTATCGGGGGTTTGAATCCCTCACCTTCCGCACAAACGACAAAGAAAGCCCTAAATTAGGTCTTTCTTTTGTTTTTTTTACCCAAATTGACTACGAGTCTGATGGCGCAAACTATGACCTGAAGGCCACCTTGCAGCGGCAGCATTCGGTGCCATCGGTGCGGACAATGCGGATGTTATAAGAGAGGTCAGAGGTCGGAGTCGCGGCCTCCTGTTCCATGTAGAACGAGAGCTGGTCGCCGGCATGAGCCTCGGCAACGTAGGCAATCTCGAAACGGCGGATTTGGTGGTCGCGATACCATTCGAGGGGCCAGAGGTTAAGGACGTGCTCGATGTATTTCACGCTGTTGATGTGGCCGTTGATGTCGACATCGTTGTAGTGGGTGTCAATGGTGCGGATGAGCTGGGCGTCGTCGGACATTTTTACGCGGCCGCCCTTGTCGATGGGGCACTCCTTATCCTTGACTATCCAGTTGTTGATGGCACCATTGTCGATGGCGAAGATGTCCGTCGGCTGGCGCGTCTCGGTGTCAATCATGGCCCAAATAGAGCGGCCGTAGCCGTAAGTGTGCCCGTCATTTCCGATGACGGCGAAGTTACGCGACGTAAAGTAGCGCATGGCACTCTCGACCCACGTCTCGACGTTGAACTTGGTGTACTGCTGGGGCATCTCGGTCATCTCGATGGCCAGGCGCGAGAGCACCCACGAACGGTTAATCGTCATGAGGTACTTCATGCCGAAACCACGCGCCGAGGAGTGAAAATCAGCTGCGTTGAGCATATGGTTGCCCATGTGGCCCATAAACAGCCGTCCGCTGAAATCACAGTGGAACGGCTCGGCCATAAATTCGTAACGTCCTACTTTATCCATTCTTTTCTCGTTCTTCAAGGAATTCGCTGACTTGTTCCTGCATACCTCGGGTGACGGCGATGCGACCGGAACGAGTGTACTGCAGCACACAGCCAAAGGCGTCGAGGGCGCGATAGATGGCAATGATGTCCTCGGTGATGCCATGTTTCATGACGATGGTATAAGTGGGGTTCACTTCGATGATATGAGCATCGAAACGACGGATTGTACGGGAAATCTCGGGATTCTGGAGCACTTTCTCGGTAGAGAGTTTGTAGAGCCCCGACTCGCGGATGAACAGCTGGTCGTCGGTGAAGTAGTTGGCCTTTACGACGTCAATCTTCTTCTCTATCTGGCGCGTAATCTTCTCAATCTGGTCGGGGTCGCTCCAGGCGGTGATGGTGTACTTATGGACGCCCTCGATGGAGGATGCCGACACGTTCAGGCTCTCGATGTTGACCTGACGACGGGTGAACACGGCGGTAATCTGATTCAGAATACCTGCAATATTCTCGGAGTACACCAGCAGAGTATAAAGTTTCTTCTTTTCTTCCATTTTATTTATTTTTTTGCAAGGACTACAGGACTTAAGGACTATTTCTCTTTCTGCTTTTGCGCAGCTTAGTCCTTTAGTCCGCTGCTAAACTATATTTCCAGCATCATATCGTTGACATTCATACCCGGAGGCGTCATGGGCAGCACGTTATCCTCCTCCATGATGGCACATTCGAGGATGAACGGCCCATCGGTGGAAAGCATTTTTTCTACTGCTGTGCCTAAGTCCTTGCGGTCGGTCACGGCCTCGTAAGGGATGCCGTAACCCTGGGCTATCAACGCGTAGTTGGGATTCATCATCTTGGTGAACGACTTACGGCGCATCCAGAACATATCCTGCCACTGGCGCACATTGCCGAGGTAGTGGTTGTTCAGAAGAATCATCTTCACGGGAGCCTGCTGTTCCATGATGGTGCCGAGTTCCTCGATACACATCTGGAAGCCGCCGTCGCCCATAAAACAACAGACGGTGCGGTCGGTGGCAAAGGTGGCTCCGATGGCTGCGGGCATGCCGTAACCCATCGTTCCAAGACCTCCGCTGGTGCAGATGCTGCGCTTAACGGGATACTTGAAGTAACGCGTCGCAAATAGCTGGTTTTGACCAACATCCGTCACAAGGACAGTCCCCTTCGAGGCACGCTCGGCAACGGCATTCACCACCTCGCCCATCTTAAGCGGACCTTCGGTGGGATGGATGGCGGGCTCGATGACTTTCACGCGTTCCCGTTCGTCGAGTTCCTTGAACGACTCGCGCCATTCGCGGTGGTCGTTCTTATTCAGCAGTGCCGTCAGCGCGGGCAGCGATTCCTTACAGTCAGCCACCACCGCCACGTGGGTCTTGACGTTCTTGTCAATCTCCGAGCGGTCGATATCGAGGTGGATAATTTTGGCCTGTTTGGCGTAGGTCTTCAGATTGCCCGTCACGCGGTCGGAGAATCGCATGCCGATAGCGATAAGCACGTCGCACTCCTGTTCCTTGAGGTTGACGGCGTAGTTTCCGTGCATACCCAGCATACCGACATTCAAAGGATGGTCGGAGGGCAATGCAGAGAGTCCGAGCATCGTTCGACCGGCAGGAATGTCGGCCTTCTCGAGGAATGCCTTGAGTTCCTCCTGCGCATTACCCAATTCTACACCCTGCCCTACCAGCGCCAAAGGACGCTCGGCACGGTTGATGAGTTCGGCTGCCTCGCGGACAGCCTGCTCGTTGAGCTTGGGATAAGCAACATAGGAACGGATGAAGTCCACCTTCTTGGGTTCCCAATCGAATTCCTCGACCTGAGCATTGCGGGCGAAGTCGAGCACCACAGGTCCCGGACGGCCACTGCGAGCGATGTAGAATGCCCGCGAGACGGCCCACGCCACATCCTCGGCACGGCGAATCTGATAGCTCCACTTGGAGATTGGTTGTGACACGCCTACAAGGTCGACCTCTTGGAAAGCATCGGTACCCAAAGCACTGGTGGCCACCTGACCGGCAATGACCACAATGGGCGTAGAGTCCATCATGGCATCAGCAATGCCCGTCAACGTGTTGGTCACACCAGGTCCACTGGTAACCAAGGCAACACCCACCTCACCCGAGACGCGTGCATAGCCCTCAGCAGCATGGGTAGCGCCCTGTTCGTGACGCACCAGAATGTGGTCGAAGCATTTCTTCTCACCACGTGTATAGTCGAACAGCGCGTCATAGACGGGCATGATAGTACCGCCAGGGTAACCGAAAATGGTCTTCACCCCTTCGGCCTGCAGAGCTCGCATCAGCGCTTTCGATCCTGTTATTCTGTCTCTCATAATCTTTTGTTATTATTCTAGATTTTCTAGAGGTTCTAGATGTTCTATTCTATAATTCTTACGCCGCCTTTGTCTGCACTGCTGACGCTCTGGGCATAGGCGCGCAAAGCCTTAGAAACCACGCGGTTGCGACGCAAGGGTTGTTGCGGACGAGCAGCCAGTTCCTCGTCGCTAAGCTTCACATTGATAGAGCGGCTGGGGATGTCGATGACGATGATGTCGCCATCCTTCACCTTACCTATATTGCCACCATTGGCAGCCTCGGGCGAGATATGTCCGATACTCAGGCCTGACGTACCGCCCGAGAAACGGCCATCGGTAATCAGCGCGCACTCCTTACCCATGTGCATTGACTTGATATAGCTCGTAGGATAGAGCATCTCCTGCATACCAGGACCGCCCTTCGGACCCTCGTGAGTGATGACCACGCAGTCGCCCTTCTTCACCTTACCACCCAGAATGCCCTCGCAGGCATCTTCCTGAGAGTCGAAGCAGACGGCAGGGCCTTCGAAGTGCCAGAGGCTCTCGTCAACACCAGCAGTCTTCACCACGCAACCGTCCTGAGCGATATTACCAAAGAGCACGGCCAGTCCGCCATCCTTGGTGTAAGCGTGTTCGAGGTCGCGGATACAGCCGTTGGCACGATCGGTATCGAGACTCTCCCACTCTTCCGACTGCGAACCCATTTTTGTTGAGAAACAATTGCCGGGAGCCGACCGATAAATGCGATTGGCCTCTGCATCCACAGTACCATCAACAATGCTATATTTCTTTAAAGCTTCAGCGAGGGTCATTCCGTCTACGCGAGGTGCAGAGCCATCAATGAGGCCGCCCTTATTCAGTTCGTTGAGGATACCAAGAATACCACCAGCGCGACCGCACTCCTGAACAGAGTACTTCTGTGTATTGGGAGCCAGTTTGCAGAGGCAGGGAACTTTTCTTGAAAGGGCGTCGATATCCTTCATGGTGAAGTCGGCACCAGCCTCCTGAGCCACAGCCAACAAGTGAAGAACCGTATTCGTAGAACCACCCATCGCAATATCCAGCGACATAGCATTCATAAAGGCCTTGCGGGTGGCAATATTACGAGGCAGCACGCTTTCGTCGCCATCCTCGTAGTAGGCCAAAGCATTCTTCACCACCTGACGAGCAGCCTGCTTAAAGAGCTCCACGCGATTTGTATGGGTAGCAAGGATAGTACCGTTGCCAGGCAACGAGAGACCAATGGCCTCCGTCAGCGAATTCATCGAGTTGGCCGTAAACATGCCCGAGCACGAACCGCAACCTGGACAGGCACACGACTCAATCTCCTTCATTTCTTCGTCAGTAACCGAAGGGTCTGCACCTTTCACCATTGCCGTAATCAGGTCGGCATTCTCGCCACGCCAGCGACCAGCC
>JAFSNG010000021.1 GCA_017447515.1 Prevotella sp.
CTCTTTGTCGCTGGTCATGATGACACGGGGAATGTAGCCGTCCGTGTCCAGAGGCACCTGCACCTGCTGCGTCTGCTGGCTGGCTATGTCGTAGCTCCACACCGTGCAGGTGGAGTTCTGCTGGCCTGCAATGGGGTATTTATAGGTGTAGAAGCCTGGATAGTCGGCATACTGCTTCTTCTCAGGACTCAGGCCTTTGAACAGGGGCATGGAGTATTGCTTCACGGCAGTTTCGTCGTAGCGAATCCACACCACGTGACTGCCATCGGCGGTGAACACCATAGAGCGGTCGTTGCCAAACTCCTCCTCATTGACCCAGTCGGGAATGCCGTTGATTACCTCGTTGCGGCGTCCGTCGGTGGTTACTTGCTGTTCTTCAGGGGCATCGAGATTGCTGACCAAGAAGATGTTGTTATCGCGAACGAAAGCGATGCGCTTGCTATCGGGCGAGAACAGCGGCGTCTGCTGGTCGCCAGCCTTCGACAACGGTGTAAGTTGGTGGTCGGAAACCCTGTAGATATAATAGGTAGCGGTGAATGAATGGCGGTAGATGCGCTGGGTATTGGTCTGCACCAGCACGTAGCGACCGTCAGGACTGACCATATAGCCGTCGACACGGTCGAGCGGTCCGCCTTTTACATCGTCCACATCCAGGAGCACGCCCACTTGTTTGCCCGTCTTAAACGAGCACACCTCAATGCGCTTAGAGCCTTCGCCCATGCGGGCATAGGTTTCTCCGTCGGCCAGTGGTCGTACACTTCCTATCGACGTAGCTGCAAACTTGCTGCTAGTCAGGTCTTTAACCTCCAGTTTCTTTCCGGCTGTTGCCCCTACTGTCAGCAGCAGAGCCAGTGTTATCAAAAATGCCTTTTTCATCATTCGTACAGGTAGAACATTTGTTCCATCATTTGCCATTTCTCATTACTCGTGGCCCCTTCCTTGCACTGTTGGAAGATGGCCATATAGTCTTCCCATTCCTGCTGGCGGGGCAAGGTGGCTAGACGAGCCATTGCAGAGTCCCAGTCGAAATCCAACGGGGTTTCCACAATCATCACCAGACGGGTGCCCAGAATAAACAACTGCATGTCAAGGATGCCTACTGCGCGGATGCCGTCCAACACTTCTTTCCATGCTTCTGGCTCACTATGACGACGGCGATACTCCGCTATCAGCGCGGCATCGTCCTTCAAATCCATGGTCTGGACATAGCGTTTTACAGCCTGTCCATAGTCCTTTACTTTATATCCTTCTGTTTTCATATGTGCAAAGGTACGAATAAGTGAGCGAAATGCCAAATTTATTTGTGCATTTCCGAGCGTAAGTACCTAAGACCGAAGGTCAAAGGTAGTGCAAACCGAATGAAAAACCAAATAATTTGGTTTAATTTCACTAGAACGCTATCGGCACTACCACCTTGAACGTGATGTTGCGCCCCATGTTATAGACACCTCGGCGACCCGTGACCACATTCATGTCGGCATATTTCAGTCGGCTCAGGTGGTTCTGGTAGGCCTTGTTCAGCAGGTTGTCGGCAGTGACATACAACTCGGCTATCTTCTTGCCTTTCACCTGAATGTCGGTACCTGCCGAGAGCGAGAGCAGCGCATAGCCGGGCGTCTCGGTTTCGGTGTCGTCGGCACGATAGACGTGCGACTGACGGAAGTAGCAGTCGAGGCCTGCGGCAACGTAGAGGTTGTTCAGTGCCACTCCGTTCTTGGGATGCTCATGGCGGTACTCATGCATGGCGTGCGAACTGACCGTGCTGTGCGAGTGGTGCTGCAACTCCCATTTCAGCTCCGTCGTCCATTTGGGCGCAGGGGTGAAAGGCAGGTATTTCATGTCGTCATCGGCATGCAACAGCTGTGCATCTACATACGAGAAGGTGTTGGAGAAGTGCACCGAGTGGATGGGATGAACGTCCACACCAGCCTCGAAGCCCAACAGGCGCACGTCACCCTGGGTGTAGGCGTAGGTCAGATAGCCTTCCTCCATTTCTTCCGCCACGCTATGGGTGAAGATGTAGTTGTCTATGCGGTTGGCAAAGAGTGCCAGCTGTGCCGAGACGTAGCGCGACGTGAAGTCAACGCCAAGGTCGGCCTGCAGACTGTATTCCGCCTTCAGCTGCTGGTTGCCCAGTTCGTAGCGGATGCTGCCCTCGTGCACACCGTTCGACGCCAGTTCGCTCATGTTCGGCGTACGGAAACCGCGGGCCACGTTCAGCTTGACGTTCAGGTGGTCGTTCACGTTGAAGACGGCACCGATGCTACCCGTCACACCGTTGAAGTGGCGCGTGAAATCCGTGAAACGCTGTTCGCCGTCCTCCATGAGTTCGTCGCCGTGCAGTCGGCGATGGTCGTAGCGCACACCGCCGTTCAGCGTCCAGCGGTCACTGAGCGTCTTCGTCGCGGTGGCATAGAGTCCGAAGTCAAACAGACGGTAGTCGGGAATGAGGTATTCCTCGCCCTCGTTCTTCGACGTCTGATACATGCCGCCGATGCCCGTCGACAGCTTCCAACCGTTCCATTCGTTGGTGATGTAACGCACGTCGTAGGTCAGCGTATGCAGCTTGAAATACAGCTCGTAGTCGTCCATCGACTCCTCATACTCCTGACGGCGGTTCTGCTGATAGCCGATGATGGCTTTCAGATAGCCCGACGAGAGGTGCAGCGCATTGTCCCACACGACCTTGTAGTGTTTCACCTGCTGGAAGGGCAGCGTCTTTCCATAACCATGACCCGTCCACCCGTCTTCATGTTCCAGTTCGCCCGTCTCGGGGTCGCGCTCGCCCTCGATGATACCTGGCGTCAGGTGGTAGGCCGTTGCCGTCAGTCGCGAGTGCCCCCACCCTTTGTTCACGCCCAGCATCAGGCGACCTGCCTGTTCGCGAAATTGCGAACCCGGCACGTAGTCGTCATATTTATTCTTATACGCGTGCGCCATCTTCTGGCTCCAGCGCGCGTCCCACACAAAACCTTTCTGGTTGCCTGCCATCTGCAGCGAGTAGTGGAAGAGGCCGTTATTGGTCTGGTATTCCGTACTGACATTGGCGCGCATGTCGCCCTCGGGCAGTGTCGGTTGCGCATGCATGATGACCACACCAGCCATCGCGTCCGAACCGTACATCAACGATGCCGGACCCTTCAGTATCTCGATGCTGCCCACGCTGCTGCCGTCCACCTCTACGCCGTGTTCGTCGCCCCATTGCTGACCTTCCTGGCGCACACCCTCGCTCATCACCACCACGCGGTTGTAACCCAATCCGCGGATGATGGGTTTCGAGATGCTGCCGCCCGTCGTCAACTGGCTCACACCCGGCTGATGACTGATGGCGTCGATGATGTTCGTCGAGGCCGTAGCCCTGAGCACCTGTGGCGATATGATGCTCACCGGTGCCGTTGCCAGCTTCAGCTTCGTGTCGCCCGTCACGCCCGTCACCGTTACTTCGTTCAAGTTCAGATGGCGGAAGAATACGTCCGTCGAGTCCTCCGCATGATCATGTTTATTGTTTATTGGTTCACGCTTATTGTTATTATCCTGTGCTGCCACTGCCGTGCATATACACAACAGCAGCAAAACTATATATTTTGCTTTCATTCTTGATTAAAAAATGGTTTATTAAAAATGTATGTAAAAGTCTAGTAGGAATCAGACGGTCGGAGGACCTCTGGTTACAATAGTGCCACAGCAGGCTGTATGACAAGCGCATAAAGGCTGGGCTCGAAATTTCTTACATACATGAACAAATATCATGACAGCTACGATGATAGCTGTCAGCATAGGCAGAGTGATAAACTGGCACAACACACAATCATGCGCCCACGTTGCTGTAGCCGTCAGGTGACCATGACAATTATGATGCACGCAGTCGTTGCATTCCGTGTCAATGACCTGTGGAGTTTCGTGAAAGTGCAAAGACGACAACATCAGCATCGGCAGAAATACTGCCAATAAAACAATCGCTGATATTTGTCTTCTCATCGCTTTCATCGTTGCAAAATTACAAAGAAAATCCCAAAGCTATATCATTTCGCTTTGGGATTTATAATTTATTTGGAAATTATTTGAACTAAAATTATTAAGCGTTTACAAATTTGACAGCCAAGAAACCATCTTTTCTAATACCTCTGGAGCAATGGTTTCCTCAATATTTCCGTATTCAGTAGCCATGCCAGTCTTACAATGCTGGAATAAATGGTTCACTCCTTCTATCGCTTCCAATTTGTTCTTAGCATTCTTCTGTAATCCGCTACGCAGTGCATCAAGATTACTTTCAGAATCCACCTGCGTATCTTTGGTTCCATTAAGGGCAAGAACGGGACACGTGATGTTTCCAAGAAGCGGACGGGAGTCCAAAGTGAGGAATTGTTTCATATAAGGAGTCTGGAGCTGCTTGGTTACAACAGCAAGATTTTGGGCCAATGATGTAGGGAAGTTATATTGGGTGGTCGACGGCATAACAGTTCCAGATATACAGGCATCAAAGACTTCATCAAGAGCTTTGCAGTAAACGTCAATCGTTTCTGAGGGAATATTTGCTGCAGCAAGGACAAGGCGATTCTGCCAAAGAAGCGTCTCTTTACCTGAGACAGCCATACCGGCAAGAGAAACGATAAAGTCGACCTTCTTCTCTGCTGCCAACATCAGCGCGATGGTACCGCCTTCGCTATGACCAATAACACCCACTTTGTCGAAGCGAGAACGAAGCAATTGGACACCTGCAAAGGCATCATTCTTGAGGTCTTCCGTAGTACAGTTAACAACATCCCCAGTGGACTCTCCAAATCCTCGGTCGTCGTAACGGAGTGTAGCTATTCCTGCACGCGCAAACGCATCGGCAATAACGGCAAAAGGCTTATGCTCAAAGATTTCTTCATCCCTATTCTGCAGGCCACTACCCGTAACCATCAGCAATACCGGAGTCTGGCGAGATGCGTTTTTGGGTATAACAAGAGTACCTTTCAATATGGCATCGCCATTGTTAAAACTTACCTCCTGTGTTTGGTATGGATAGGGCATTGCTGGTGTCTGCGGACGATTGCGCTTCAACAAGCCGGGTTTTATGGTCAGTGGGAACGACTGTCCATATTGCTTGAATGTTCCCATAATAGACTCGCCCATATTAACGCCCTCATAACTGGCATTGATAGACGGAACGGCAACCTTGATACCAGTTACTGTACGTTCTAACTTGGCAGGAACGCCCTTTACACCCTGATCTGGAGAGTCCAACGTACAGTCTTCTCCATTAAAATGGAACACAAGCGTTAGTTCATTCCCAAAAACATTCAGTTTTCCTGTCCAAGCACCTTTCAAACCACTATCTTGTGCTTTAATGCCGATAGAAAAGAGACTAATCAAAGAAAAAAGAATCAGTTTCTTCATATTGTTTCTTTTGTATGTTATTGTTTATCTTTAGACGCAGACTATTAGCGTTTTACTACAAGTAAAGCCATTAAATCTTCATCTAGAAACAAATAAGAAGCCCTACCATCATATTGATAATAGGGCTTCTCTCTTTAAAAGTGGCGGCCTCCTACTCTCCCGCATTGCATTGCAGTACCATCGGCGCAAGCGGGCTTAACTTCTCTGTTCGGAATGGGAAGAGGTGGGACCCCGCCGCAATAACCACCTGATAAATCGCTACGCTCAAATGAGAAATGAGAAAGGAGAAATGAGTAATGACTCAACTCCATCGTCATCACCAAGCGCGTATAAGGTGACAATCTCCACAAGCAAGCTGCAGTATTGGATCAATACCAACACCTGAAAATATAACATAATTACGTCTCAGCTGAGAATACGAAAGGGAAAGGAATTCCTTCATTTCTCATTTGCATTCCTCATTCCTCACTTCTCATTTCTCATTTCGAAGCGGGATACGCTGAGACCGGCGAAAGCTATCGGGCAATTAGTAAGGCTCGGCTTTGACGTCGCCGTCTTTACACCTGCCTCCTATCAACGTCCTCGTCTGGGACGACCCTCAATGGAGTTCTCATCTTGCGGATGGCTTCGCACTTAGATGCTTTCAGCG
>JAFSNG010000022.1 GCA_017447515.1 Prevotella sp.
TACCCCACTCGTCGGGAATACCTTCCATCTTACGATAGAGGATAGCGCGCTCGTTCATCCAAGAACGGAACACAGCGCAGATAGCGCCCCAGAGCTGCTCGATAGGATCGTTGGGGAAGTCCTTACCGGTGCGCTCCTTGATGGCAGCCTTGAACAGCTGAACCAACTTCTTCAGCTCTTCAACATTCAGGTCCTTGTCCAGCTTCACGCCACGCTCTTCCTTCACCTTCTCGATGATTTCCTCAAACGGATCGATGTCGGTCTTGTTCACGGGCTTCATCTCCAGCACCACGTCACCGTACATCTGTACGAAACGACGATAGCTGTCATACACGAAGTGAGGATTGTTGGTCTTCTTCACCATACCCTCAGCCACCTCGTCGTTCAGACCGAGGTTCAGAATGGTGTCCATCATACCAGGCATAGAAGCGCGGGCACCAGAACGAACGGATACAAGCAGAGGATTCTCCTTGTCGCCGAACTTCGAGTTCATCAGTACCTCGATGTGCTTCACGGCAGCCATCACGTCGTCATTCAGCAGCTCCATAATCTTCTGCTGACCAACCTGATAGTACTCGTTACAGCAATCAGTGGTGATCGTAAAACCTGGAGGAACGGGAACACCCAGCAGGTTCATCTCGGCAAGGTTTGCACCCTTACCACCCAGTTCCTCACGCATCTTTGCATTACCTTCGGCCTTACCGTTACCGAAGAGGTAAACTCTCTTTTGACTCATACGTTTTCTATTGTTTAAAATGATAAATAGTATTCACGAAGTGCAAAGATACAACATTTTTCTAAACCCTGCAAGGATTTAGCATTTTTTATAGTGAAAAAATTGAAAGTGTGGGATTATCGGCGGCCGCGGAGGATAACGTAGATGATGACGGGGGCGCCAATGAGGGGCGTGACGGCGTTGAGGGGAATGACGCCAAGGGTGCCGGGGAGGAAGCACAGGACGTTGCACAACAGGGCAACGACGGCTCCGGTGAGCATGGTGGCGGGCATGAGGAGGCGGTGGTTGTCGGTACGGAACAGCAGGCGCGCGATATGTGGCACGGCGAGTCCGATGAAGGCCACGGGACCGCAGAAGGCGGTGACGATGGCGGTGAGCAGTCCGGTGATGACGAGAAGCCAGTTGCGGACGCGGATGATGTTGACACCGAGGTTTTCGGCATAGCGGTCGCCGAGCATGAGGGCGTTAAGGGGTTTGATGAGCAGCAGGGCGGCCAAAAGCGCCGCAACGGTGACCAGCGAGAACCAAGGCAGCATCTGGGTGGAAACGCCACTGAACGAGCCCATGCCCCAAACCATATAGGAACGCACGCCCTCGTCGGTGGCAAAGAAATTGAGCAACGAGATGGCTGAATTGGAGATGTAGCCTATCATGATGCCGATGATGAGCAGCATGACGCCGTTGCGCACCATCGTGGAAAAGAGGAAGATGACCATCATGACGGCCATAGCACCCACAAAGGCGGCGGCAAGGACGGCGACAAAACCCGTGACGGAAACGCTGCCCGCCGAGAAGCTGCCACCGAGCCAGAGCATGACCAGGGCGACGCCCAGTCCGGCACCGCTATTGATACCAAACACGCTGGGGCCAGCCAGTGGATTGCGGAAGGCCGTCTGGAGCATGAGTCCGCTGACAGCCAGTGCACTGCCCGCGAGCGTGGCTGTCAGAGCCTGCGGCAATCGCGACTGTAGGATGATGAATCGCCACGAGGGTTTTATGCTTTCGTCGTCGCCGAACAGGATGCTTATTACGTCCTCGGCAGGAATGGACACCGAGCCCACAAGGATGTTGAGGACGAAGAGCAATGCGATAAGCACTGCAAGGAGGATGCAATACGTGGTGCCTTTATTCATCGAGCAGGGTGAAATAGCGTAGGGACGGAAGATTGTCCAAATCGGGATGCAGCAAACGAATGAAGTCGGACAAGAGATAGTCCGGACGGAAGGGCGTCTCCTCGTAGAACAGCGTCTGCTCGACATTGCAGGCATAGACCTGACGCTGGCGACAGGCTTTCAGTTGGTCGTAGCCACGGTGTTCGCTAAGCAGTTCGCGGTAGTTGGTAGGATGGTCGGAGGAATAGCGGTAGAACCACACGTCGGCTTCCCCACCCTGTTCCAGAACGGCCTCGAAGGGCAATGACAGCGAGCCGCTATGGTCGTCGGCAGCCCACGGATAGCGGCCATTGGCGTCGCGAACCATCTGACCGAGCGTGCTACGGCCACCAGGGACGTACCACACGGAACCCACCATCTTGTCGATGAGTGCCTCGCGGCCCTTACCTGCCTTCGCAGCCAGGGCTTTTAGCGTCTGGTATTGTTGGTCTACAACCTGGAAGAGGCTGTCGGCCTTGTCGCATTCGCCGTAGAGCAGTCCGTAGAACTTCATCCACTCGGCACGAGCCAGCGGCGACGGTTCCATATATTCTGCACATTCGACGAGCGGGATGTCGATATCCTCCAATTTGCCGTAGCCGCCACTATTCTCGAAGGGCGAGAGCATGATGATGTCGGGCTTCACGTCGATGATGCGCTCGACGGTGGGGTTCATGCCGCCACCGCAGTCGGCGATATGTCCTTCGCGCACGCGCTGTTGAACATAAGGTATCTTGATGTATTTCAAATCAGCAACAGCAGCGATACGTTCGCCAAGTCCCAGCGTCGTGAGCAGCGAGCAATGGACGGTGGTAAACACCGCTGCACGCTGGACGGGCGTACGGACTACGGAACCGTGGGGCAATCCCTCGGGCAGTGACTCTCCGCGAGGCACGAGCAGATAGGAATGGAGCACCCTACCTTCTTTCCACGGGTTGCGGATGACCGCCTCCGTATAGCCGTCGTGACGGACAATGGTCAGCAGCGAGGCATACTTCAGTTGTAGCGTATCACCGTCGGCCTGTGGTGAGCTTTGACGCCCACCACAAGCAGACAGCAACACGGCTATCAGCGCAAACAACCATTGCCCCTGAAGCTTCTTCATGTTTAGTAATTAACAGTTACTATGCTGGGGTTAAGCACAATGCGCGTAGGACTGACACCACACTCAAAAGTGGCAGAAACGGTGTTGAAGTCGTCAGCGTAGATGTTCACATAGCCATTGGAGGTATAGTCGGGATAGGTACCCCACTCACTGGTAACCATCTTGTAGGAAGCAATGATGACATAACCTGTAACGGGGTCAATCTCGATAGCTGCGGGATATTCGATATCCTTGGGCTGATATGAGCTCAGCGTGCCAGAAGACACGTCGTACATCGAATAGCTGACACCGTCGCCGCCATAAGGAGTGTTATAAGTCAGGATGGTCTGGCCATAGGCAGCCATACCCGTTGCGTTGGGAACGACCTGAGTCACCGTGCCATACGAATAACGATACACACCAGCATGTTCCTGAGCATAGTCAGGAGCAGGACCATATACGCCATAGTCGAGGAAATAGAAGCCTGTACCATAGATGGCAATGGTCTGAGGGTTGCGGATGTTCTCGTTCGTCAGCGTTTCGGTCTCGCTTGTAGCAATATTGATTTTCGAGATAGAGGCATTGCCGTAGCCATAGTCAGAGTTGGCCACATACATGATGCCATCAGAGGAAATGGCGACACCCTCGGGATAAGAACCCACCTGGTACTTCTCCTTCAAAGCAAAGTTTACAGTATCGATAGCGGCCACGTAGCCACCAAAGGTTGAGACGTAGATGTTACCTTCATAGGCGGCAATACGACGAGGACTTTTACCTCCCTGCTCACCCAGCATAGTTGCATCGGTCGTCTTGATGGTGTGCAACACTTTCAAAGTCTTGGCATTGGTGACAAACACGCTATTCTCGCCGTCAACAACGATGTACAGCTTGTCGCCATAGCGCAAAGCGTCGTTGGCGGTCAGGCCGAGTTCCATACCGTTGCTCTCCTTGAAAATGTTCAACGTGTTCTTTTTGGTAGCATACTCAAAATAGGTCAGGGCACTGTTAATGCCTGACGACTGACTACCTGAACAAACCACATAGACACCACTGTTGACCCACACTTGTTCTGTACCGTGATTTTCAACGTCGTCATTCTCACATGCAGTGAAGAGGGCTACGCCCAACAGCATCACTGCCAAATTCAACATCTTTTTCATTTTTGTTTTTGTTTTTGAAAAAATTAAAATTTATAATTGACTGTTAACTGATAACTCCTGCCTGGCATAGGATAATTGCGGACGATTTCGTACTGCTCGTCGAACAGGTTCTTCAAATCAAATCTACCCGTCAGCACATTATTCCCCCAGCGGAATTCGCGCCACAGACACAGGCCGAACTCGCTGTATCCGTCAATGCGTGTGCCGTCGTAGTGTTCATTGTTGGCCCACCGGCTGCTCATGCCCAGCGCGTGAAGCGTGACGTTGACCCACGGATTCTCGTAGCTGACAGAACCTCCTGCCGTATGCTGCGGCAGATAGGCTACCTGCTTTTTGTAGTGGGGCGACTCGCTGTCGGTCATGTTCATGGCACGCTGAAAGCTGTAGTTTGCTGCCAACGACAGTCGATGGTCATCAGCCACCTGCCACGCAGCACGCACGTCCACATCAACACCATAGACATCGACCTTGCCCAGATTGACGCAGTTCCACACAAACATATCCCTTGGAACGGCAACAATCATGTCTTTCACACGATTGTAATAGCCGTCGAGAGATGCCTGAAGGCTGATGGCTGACACCTGATGTTGATACGTTGCACCCAAATTCAACTGGTTGGCACTCTCGGGTTTCAAGTCCGGACTGCCGTAGTGGTAATAGTAGCTCTCGTTGAACGTGGGTGAGCGGAAAATGTTCTTATAGGACGCTCGCACATACAGCGATTCGTCTTCCGTCAAGCCGTAGGAAACGGACAAGGACGGCGACAACCGGCGCATGTTGCGGGCACTATAGCCTTCCTTCGAATCATTCAGGTAGAGCGAATACAGCAGGCGGCCCGTCATCGTCAATCGTTTGGCGTGATATTTGGCTGTGGCACTTTGCAGCACCGTATGACGATAGGGTTTGCCCACCACCGTACGCATCGATGAACCGTTGAGGTTGTTGAAACTGTAATCGGCCGAATAGTCCAACGACCACTTGTCGTGAGGCACATACAGCAAGGCAACAGATGTGTACACCTCGCGCTGCCAATAACTGGCATCATTCACTCCGCCAGGCATCAACTCGTCCTTGAAAACACTTTCATTCCAATTATATTTCGCATGAACCTTCATCGACAGCTGCTCACCCCAGCGCGTCTGATACAGCAACTGTCCGAAGGCATTACGGTCGCGCAACGTCTCGCCACTCACATTGGTATAATAGTGTACCTGGCCGGGCAGTTGGCGGTCGTTGTCGTAATAGTACACCTTGCCCGTCAGCCTGTTCACCTTATTTATATCATACACGAAGTTCACCTCCGCGTGGCCCTGATTCATACGGCTGTGCGTACGGCGGTCGTGCTGGGTGACGTTTCCGTTCTGGATGTCGTAGGGATAGTCGTTTTCGGCATAGGTGTACTCGCCGACAACACTGAAACCAAACCTGTCTGTCACGTTCTGGTCGTAGCGCACAAAGGGACTCACATAGCCGAAAGAGCCTACCTTCAACTGGGTAATCAGGTGGGGTTGCAGATTGTCGTTAGGCATTCGCAGCGTCTCTATATGTAACACAGCGGGTGTCGACGCCTGTCGCGCAGGGATGAAGATGTCGTCGTTGTCGCCAATGGTCAGCATCAGGTGTTCCACGTTTTCCAGCGAATAGCGTCCGAGGTCAATCTCGCCACTCTGACAGTCCGAGAGCATCACGCCGTCGTAACACACACCCGTATGCTTGGCACCGAAGCCACGTACAGACACTGTCTTCATACCTCCTGCGCCACCATAGTCGCGCAATGTGATACCAGGCAAACGGTGAAGGGCATCAGCCATATCCGTCACGCCCATCGTCAACATGTCCTGACGGTCTAACAACTGCATCGGAGCCGTACTTTTCAGCGCGTGCTGGCGGCGAGACTCAGTGACGGTTACCTCTTCCAACTGGTGAATCCGGTTGGTAATGGTGTCCGTCTGCGCCGAAGCACACACCGTCAGCATCCAAAGTAGGAAAGATGTCAAACACTTCTTCATTGCACCATCAGCCCATATCTACAGTTATTTCATATATTTCCGTCGTAGAATCACTAACAGCAACTCCATTGGCTACACGCAGGCCAACAGCCCAAACGATGAAGCCAGCAGCATCAACGACAACCAGTTGGCGACGCTTCTCAAAGAGCGTCATCTTGCGGTCAGTCATCAGGTCGCTCAGCAATTTACGCCCCTTCATCCCAAAAGGTTGCATACTATCGCCCTCCTCCACTCTGCGAACAGTCAGCGGGAAGTGTACCTTAGCAGCATCGAGCGTAGCGATAAGTGGTTCTTTCGATACATAAACAGCCGTTTTCCGCAACACAAAACGTACGGTTTCATCCAAGACATACGTCCCCTCCTCAGGAATCCGCATGGGTTTGAACGGTTTCAGCGAGGGCTCAATAATCAGCCGCTCACGATCCTTCAAGACATCATAGCCTTGTTCAGAATGCACGATTCCACCGCATTCCGCGTCTAAGAGCTGACGCACCTGACTGCCGTTGAAACCGTAGTTTTTGAGCCATTCATATATTACATATTCACTTGAACGGAATTTCTCCAATTCGCTCAGTTCAAGTATGTTACGCTTTTTATAATCACTAAGCAGCACATCCAGCACCGTCTGTGCTTCACTCACGTTCTCCGCCATCCGCTGAATATTGTCGGAAACTGCAGGGTTCAGTTCACGAAGCAAGGGCAGTACCTGTAAGCGCACCTTATTCCGCAGAACGTCAGCCTCCAGATTTGTGCTATCCGTGACGTATTTTTGTCCCCTCTTTGCCAAATAATCCTCGATTTCTGCCCTCGAAACACACAAAAGTGGTCGTAAAATAGAACCATTTCGTGGTTGAATACCCGTCAAACCACGTAATCCGGTGCCTCTGACTAAGTTCAAAAGTACCGTTTCCACAGAATCATCACGGTGGTGAGCCACACAGATGCCAGCGGCACCAATATCCTCACGCAGCTGTTCGAACCATTTATAACGCAAGTCTCGCGCCGCCATTTCAATGCTTATTTTGTGCAGTTCGGCATATTCTCGCGTATCAAAATGGGCACGATGCAACTCAACGCCAAGCTTCTGACAAAGTTCCGCGCAAAAGGCTTCGTCCCTATCTGACTCGGCTCCACGCAAATGGAAATTACAATGAGCAGCGTGTATCTGATAGCCAGCCTCCTTGAGCAACAAAAGCAATGCAACACTATCTGCACCACCGCTTAAAGCGACTAAATATAAATCATTGGCATTAAGCAGTTTATGCTTTTTGATATATATCTCAACCTTACTCCACATAAAGCACCAAACCCTTCAGGTATTCGCCCTCGGGATGATAGATATTGATGGGATGATCGGCAGGCTGATGCAGCTGATGCAGGATGCGCACCTTACGCTTGGCAAGGGCTGCTGCCGTGAAAACCGCATTACGAAAATGGTCTTTCGTGACCACCTGTGAACAAGAGAACGTAAAGAGAATTCCACCCTTCTCTATCTTCTCGAAAGCCTTCTGATTCAGGCGGGTGTAGCCCTTCAGCGCATTGTGTAACGCACCACGGTGCTTGGCAAAGGCAGGCGGGTCGAGGATGATGAGGTTGTAAGAGGTAAGAGGTGAGAGGTGAGAGGTGAGAGAAATGTTCTCAAGGAACTTAAAGGCATCTTCGCAGAAGGCCTCGTGGCGAGGGTCGTTGGGAAAGTTCAGTTCCACGTTTTGTTTCGTCAGTTCGATGGCTTTTGCCGACGAATCCACGCTATGCACGAGTTCAGCACCACCTCGCATGGCATAAAACGAGAAACCACCCGTATAGCAGAACATATTCAGCACACGCTTGCCACGAGCATAGTGCTCCAGCAACGAACGATTCTCACGCTGGTCAACAAAGAAGCCCGTCTTCTGGCCTTTCAACCAGTCTACACGGAACTTCAAACCGTTCTCCGTAGCAATGTTATCATCGCTTCCTCCAACGAGGAATCCATTCATATCATCAGCCGTCATAAACGGCAACGTGGTCTCACTCTTATAATAAATATGTGAAATCCTCGATTCCATCACATCCTTCAGTGCGCGGGCTATCTCCTTGCGACACAGGTGCATACCGATAGAATGTGCTTGCATAACGGCAGTTTTGTCGTATACGTCGATAATCAAGCCTGGCAGATTGTCTCCTTCGCCATGAACCAATCGGTAGGTATTGTTATTGGGGTTGTCGGCAATACCAATGGCTTGGCGCATCTTCAAGGCTGACGAGAGGCGGGAATGCCAGAATTCATCGTCAATCTGCACGTCAGAAAACGACAGTACGCGGACGGCAATAGAGCCTTCCTGATAGTGGCCAACTGCGATGAAATCGCCTGAATTGGTCACCACGCGCACTACTTCGCCTTCCGTAATGCCCTCGTCAATGCTGGCAATAGCACCCGAGAACACCCACGGATGGAATCTCTTAAGACTCTCTTCCTTACCTTTACGCAGCCGTACTTGTTTCATCATTATCAACCTTTATCAGTTCGTAATCACCCGTCTGCTCCAGTCGCATCAGCTCTTCGTAGAGCATGATGCACGACCAGGCATCCGTAGCAGCATAGCGTTTCTGCTTGTCCTGCAAGATGTCAGCCTCCCAATTCGTCAGCTGTTCTCGCTTCGAAATCTTCTGTGCAAAGAAGTTGGCATAGAGTTTCTGAAGACTCAGGTCCTCCACTCCAATTTCGCGCACATGATCCTGTAAATCAATGAAATAACCTGCGTTGAAATCGCCCAATTTGTGCAACGACAGCAGGTCATCACGCAAGGAGAGGCCAATCTTAGGCACCTGCTTGTCCTCCAACAAACGCTTCACCGACGGAGACATTCCCAACTGGTTCAGACGGAAAAGAAAGCATACGTCGTATGACGACACCTGCAGGAGCGCCACCTGATGCGTCTCTCCTTTCTTAAAAGAAGGACGCGTTTCAGTATCAATTCCCAATATAGGCTGAGACAGCAGATAGTGCACTGCCTTGTCAGCATCACGCTCTGTCAGAACCACCACAATGCGCCCCTCAAAGAGCACGCGAGGAAGTGCTGCAATCTTTGCCTTGTCGAATTTATTATATATCGTTTTCGTCATTCGGGGTGCAAAGTTAATAATTAAAATTGATAATTGATAGTTGATAATTGATAATTATTTAAAAAAAACTACCTTTTTATGATGAAATCTAAGAAATAGTTAGTAATTTTGCACCTTATAAACGAAAAAACAGGTCAACATGGCAAAAAAGAAGACAAGCAAAGCCTCAGAAAAAAGAGCCTCATCGATTGGAGAGGCATTGGGCTTTAACAACATATTCCACAACGAGCGCCTTAACTTTGTGTTCGGTTTCCTATTGTTGCTCATCGCAGGTTATCTGATATGGGCCTTCGTGTCGTATTTGGTAACAGGAGCCGCAGACCAAAGTCTGATAGAGACGCCTCGCGACGGTGAGATACTGAACGAGCACCGTGAATTCCAAAACGCCTGTGGCAGCATCGGAGCCTACGCCTCGTGGTTCTTCATCAAGCGTTGCTTCGGACTTCCGGCATTCCTCATCCCCATTTTCCTGTTGTTGCTGGCAGTCAACCTGATGCGCGCCTATAAGGCAGGACTGCTGAAGTGGTTTATGTGTCTGACTATCTTAATGATATGGGGTTCCATCACTGCTGCAATGTTCCTGACGCCATTCTTTGAGAATGCCTGCTACAATCCTGGCGGCGACCACGGTCTGGCCTGCTGCCAGCAGATAGAAGGCCTCATCGGCACACCAGGTCTGACGGCTATTCTGGCACTGACGGCTATAGCCTTCTTCACGTATCTGAGCATGGAGACCATCATCATTCTGCGTAAGATAATGAATCCGCTTCATTACTTGAAGAAGATTCCTATGACCATCAATGTTGGCGGTGGTGACAACGAACCAGCAGACAACAACACCGAAAACAGCCGCGTCTACGACAATCCTCAAACCGAGGAAGTTATCTTCGACCTTGGAAACGACCAGAAACAAGCTGAAAAAACGAGCCATATTGTCGACAACTCTTACGAGGAACCCGACGAAACGCCCCAGGAAACGGATGATACCGAGTTTGTTATTGAGGAAACCGAAGAGGAGGAAACTGCTGACGGTAAGAATCTGGCAGGCAACTATGGTGACATCTCGACCCCCTACGACCCCAAGCGCGACTTGGAGAACTACCGCTATCCGGAACTCGACCTGCTACAGCAATATGAGAGTGACGGCAAGCCGTTCATCGATATGAACGAGCAGAACACCAACAAAAACCGCATTGTCGACGTGCTGCGCAACTTCGGTGTAGAAATCAGCAGCATCAAGGCCACCGTAGGTCCTACCATCACACTTTACGAGATTACCCCAGCCCCTGGCGTGCGTATCTCACGCATCCGTAACTTGGAGGACGATATTGCCCTGTCGCTGTCGGCATTGGGCATTCGTATCATTGCACCCATTCCTGGCAAGGGAACTATCGGTATTGAGGTGCCTAACGCCAAGCCAGCTACGGTGTCCATGCGTTCTATCCTTGACTCCAAGAAATTCCAGGAATCAACGATGGAGCTGCCTTGTGCCGTTGGTAAGACGATTACTAACGAGGTCTTCATGTTCGACCTCGCCAAGGCTCCACACTTGCTCGTTGCTGGTGCTACTGGTCAGGGTAAGTCGGTTGGTCTGAACGCCATCATCACCTCTTTATTATATAAGAAGCACCCTGCCGAGCTGAAAATCGTGCTCGTCGACCCCAAGAAGGTAGAGTTCAGCGTCTATTCGAGCATCGAGAAACACTTCTTGGCCAAAGTGCCTGACGAAGAGGCAGAACCCATCATCACAGATGTTACGAAGGTTATCCGCACGCTCAACTCGCTGTGTAAGGAGATGGACACCCGTTACGACCTGCTGAAGATGGCTCAGGCCCGTAACATCAAGGAATACAACAAGAAATTCATCGACCGCCAGCTCAATCCTGAGCACGGCCACCGCTTTATGCCGTATATCGTCGTTGTTATCGACGAGTTTGGCGACCTCATTATGACCGCTGGCAAGGAGGTTGAACTGCCTATCGCTCGTATCGCCCAGCTGGCGCGTGCCGTAGGTATCCACATGATTATCGCCACCCAGCGTCCTACGACGAATATCATCACAGGTACCATCAAGGCCAACTTCCCAAGCCGTATAGCCTTCCGCGTGGGTGCTATGATTGACTCGCGCACCATTCTTGACCGACCGGGCGCCCAGCAACTGGTAGGACGAGGCGATATGCTCTACTTGAACGGTGGCGAACCTGTCCGCGTGCAGTGCGCTTTCGTGGATACGCCCGAGGTCGAGCGCATCAACAAGTTCATCTCCGACCAGCAAGGCTATCTCAGCGCCTTCGAACTGCCTGAGCCCGATACCGACGACGGAGATGGTGGCGAGAGCCGCGACGTGGATATGCAGCATCTCGATCCGATGTTCGAGGATGCCGCCCGTCTGATTGTCCGCGAACAAAGCGGAAGCACCAGCTTGATTCAGCGTAAGTTTGCAATTGGCTACAACCGCGCAGGACGTCTGATGGACCAGTTGGAAAAGGCCGGTATCGTAGGGCAGGCTCACGGCAGCAAGCCTCGCGAAGTATTAATCATGGACGAAACAAGTCTCGAAAACCTTTTATCACAATGGAAATAAAGAAGAAATGTGCTCGATGGTTCAGCCGTCGAGGGGCTTTAGCCCTTATCATGGCACTCATTGCGGCAATGCCCGTTAGTGCCCAGTCTGCCAAGGAAATACTCGACAAGGCAGCAGCAGTCGTATCAGCCAAGCAAGGCGCGCAGGCCAATTTCGCCATCGTTGGCCTAAACATGAACACCAGCGGCACCATTGCCATCAAGGGTCGCAAGTTCCGTGCCACGACCCCAGATGCTGTCATCTGGTATGACGGAAAGACGCAGTGGACGTACATGAAAAAGAACGACGAGGTGAACATTGCCACTCCCAACGAAACCCTGCAGGCAGCCATCAATCCCTACAACTTCATCTACATGTACAAGAGCGGCTACAAGTACACGACTGAGAAGAAGGGAAGCAACTATATTGCCCACCTGACGGCCAACACCCAGAAGTATATCGTGGAGATGTACATCACCATCGACCAGAAGTCGTACATCCCGTCGCAGATACGCTACCGTACTGCCAAGGGCTGGACAAACATCGAAATCAGCAACTTCAAGCAGATGCTAATTCCCGATGGAACCTTCCGTTTTAACGCCAAAGAGTACCCCAACGCAGAAGTCATTGACTTAAGATAAACCGTGCTCGACGGTTCTGCCGTCGAGATTAACCATACGCCAACATGAACAAGATTCAACTATTCTTCCTGCTTCGCAAGAACACCAAGCTCAGTGTCAAGCGCCACCCGATGTTCGAAGCCAACCAATACGGCAAGTTCTTCGGCTACCTCGCCGTCGCCATTATGGCCATTGAATTCATTGCGTTAGGAACCTTTCTGGGCTGGATAGCCGCAAAGGAAGACGCCCCAGAGGCACTCTTCTTTGCCTTACCCTTCATACTGATTGTCGACTTCGGTATGCGCTTTATGGCCCAGCAGACGCCGATGATGCTGGTGAAGCCCTATCTGCTCACACCCATTAGCAAGTATTCGGCCATCGAGTGTTTCCTCACCTCACAGCTTCTCGACTCAGGCAACCTGTTCTGGATGACTTTCTTCCTGCCTTACGTATTCATTGTCTGGTGCGGAGGAATGACCACCTGGGCAGCCATCGGAATGCTCGTTCTGTTGCACCTGATAATCCTCGTCAACAGCCAGTGGTACCTGCTTGTGCGCACACTCGTCAATCAGAGCCTGTTTTGGTGGGCACTGCCCATTGCCTTCTATGGTGCGCTCATCCTGCCAATCTTCGTGCTGCCGGAAGATATGCTCGACAAAATATTCGATGGAATCGGTAGTTTTATCAGCAGCAGTGCCTTCACATGGTGGACGTTCCTCGTCTTTGCCGTATTGTTCTGCGTGCTGTTCATGATTAACCGCAAACTGCAGATGAGCCTCGTTTACGATGAAATATCAAAACAGGAGAAAACGAAGCTGAAGACCGTCTCAGAATTCAACGCCCTGAACCGCTTCGGACAGATTGGCGAATACCTGAAACTGGAAATCAAGAGCACCATGCGCAACAAGGCCATCCGCTCGCGATTCATACAAGGTGTCTGCTTCATCACGTTCTTCTCGCTGATGATAGCCTTTGGCGATATGTACAGCGGGCGCTTCTCACGCAACTTCTTCTGCCTCTACGCCTTTGTGTTCTTCGGCGCCGTCAACCTGACGAAAGTGATGTGTCCAGAAGGCAACTACATCGACCTACTGATGGTGCACGAGGAGAATATCCTGACGTTGCTCCGTGCCAAATACTATTACTACAGCGGCATCCTGTTACTGCCCTTCCTGCTGATGCTGCCAACAGTCATCACGGGTCGCATCTCCATCCTGATGATTCTGGCCTACATGCTGACCGCTATGGGACCCGTCTACTGCATGTTGTTCCAGTTGGCTGTGTTCAACAAGGACACCCTACCCCTGAACGAGAAGATAACGGGCAAGAACCAGATGGAAAACAAGTGGCAGGGCATCCTGTCGTTGGTGGCTATGTTTGCACCTGTCGTCATGGTGTTCATTTTCGAGGCCATCTTCGACGCCACCATTGCTTACATCTTGCTGATTGTCATTGGTTTGGCGTTCGCAGTGACTGAACCCATGTGGTTGCGCAACATCTATCGTCGCATGATGGTACGTCGCTACACCAACCTTGAAGGCTTCCACGCAACGAGGTAAAAGAAAAGGATAAAAAAGTCCTTAAGTCCTGTAGTCCTTGCAAAAAAATGAAGACAGTACTGATTCAGGTGGGCAAGACGGTGAACAAGCACTTCATAGCCGGCATCAACGACTATGTGGAGCGCGTAAACCACTACATGCCCTTCGAGGTCGTCACCATTCCTGAACTGAAGAATACGAAGAATCTGACGGAAGACCAGCAGAAACAGGCCGAGGGCGAGCTGATTCTGAAACAGCTACAGCCTTCCGATACCGTAGTACTGTTGGACGAACACGGCTCCGAATACCGTAGCATTGAGTTTGCCCGCTGGCTGGAACAGAAGCGCAACACCGCACGCCGTCTTGTCTTCGTCATTGGCGGACCCTACGGATTCTCGAAGGACGTCTATGCGAGGGCTAACGAACAGCTAAGCCTTTCGAAGATGACCTTTTCACACCAGATGATTCGCCTGACCTTCACGGAACAAATCTATCGCGCGTGTACGATAATAAAAGGAGAACCCTACCATCACGAATAGAAAAAACAACGGATTTCACTGATTTCACGGATTATAGCCACACTGATAATCAGAGATTAGACAATCCGTTTAATCCGTAGAATCCGTTGTTTATATAAATTACGGTTTTACTTCTGCGGTATTTGTTTCAGCACGTCCAGCAAGTGGTCCCAAACCATCTGCACGGTGGGAATGTGCAAACGTTCGTCGGGTGTGTGGACGAAACGCAACGTAGGACCGAACGACACCATATCGAGGTTGGGATAACGCTCTGAGAACAGGCCGCACTCCAAACCTGCATGGATGCCACGCATGATGGGCTCCTTGCCAAACAGCTTCACGTACGACTCCTTCACGATACGCTGTAGGTCGCTGTGCGAGCGCATCTTCCAGGCAGGATAGCCGTCAGAATGGACGACCTCTGCACCAGCCAGACGGAAGCAGGCACCAATGGTGGCACACATATTGTCGAGATTCGACATGACGTTCGAACGCTGCGAAGCTACAATCTTGATTTCCTTCTCGCTAGTCTCAATGCTGGCAATATTGCTCGACGTCTCCACCATGCCGTTCAGTGCAGGGTCTTGGCAGATGGCGTAGATGCCGTTGTCGACAGCCTGCAGGGCGAAGATGAATTTACGCGCTACCTCGGCCTCAATGACGGGCTCGGCATCCGTCGATTCCATCGTCCAAACCATCTGGGTGTCCGTCACGCAGAATTCTTCTTCCACCAGCGAAGCAAAGATGTTCCAGTCGGCCTTCACGTTCTCCTTGATGGCGTTGGGAACGGCAATGACGAACATGCCGTCGCGAGGAATGGCGTTGTGCATCTTGCCTGAGTTAAACTGAGCCAGACGCACGCCTTCGTACTTGTTGATGGTCTGGTAGAGGAAGCGACCCAGCAGCTTGATGGCATTGGCGCGCTGTTTGTTGATGTCGTCGCCAGAGTGACCACCCACGAGGCCCTTCAACTGTGCACGCATGAAGAAATAGCCCGCAGGCACCTCCGTACGCTGGAAGTGGAACTTAACGGTCGTATTACAGCCACCGGCACACGAAATGAAAATCTCGCCCTCGTCCTCAGAGTCGAGGTTGATGAGGTAGTCGCCCGTCATAAAGCCAGCCTTCATGCCCTCGGCACCCGTCAGTCCCGTCTCCTCATCGCGTGTAAAGACGCACTCGATGGGGCCATGCTCGATGTCGTCAGCGGCCAACAGTGCCAGTTCCATTGCACAACCGATGCCGTCGTCGGCACCCAGCGTCGTACCCTCAGCCGTCAGCCATTCACCGTCGATATACGTCTTGATGGGGTCGCGGTCGAAGTCAATCTCGTAGTCCACCAACTTGTCGCACACCATATCCATGTGGCTCTGCAGAATGGTAGTCTTGCGGTTCTCCATACCCTTGGTGGCACCCTTGCGGATGATGACGTTGCCCGTCTCGTCCACCTTCGTATCCAACCCGTGGCTCTCGCCCCACTCCTTCAAGTACGCAATCATCTTTTCTTCACGCTTCGACGGACGCGGAATCTGGTTAATCTTCGCAAATTCCTCAAACACCGAAGCCGGTTTCAGTTCAATCTTACTCATATCTTTTTGTTTTAATTAGTTTGTATTTTTACTTATTGATGGCAAAATTACGAAAAAAAAGCGGACTAACCAAACGTCAGCCCACCTTTTTAATATCTTTTAGCCGGTTTACTTGAACAGCAACTGCGCAAACTGATAGAGGCTGCGACGCCACGTCTGCCACTCGTGGGCAGTTTCGGGCGAGATGTACGAGTAGGCGTTGATGCCCAGCTTCTTCAATTCCTCAGCGGCCTTGCCAACGCTTCCGTCACCCTCGGCCATACCCGTCTCACGACCACCGGCACTCATGAACAGCACCTTGTTGGTAGCCTTGAAATCGGCAGCATCCGTCAGCTCGTCGGCACCGATAGTACCACCGCTGAAAATGCCCACGTAGGCGAACGTCTTGGGGTTGTTCAGCGTGATGCCGTGAGTCTGCATACCACCCATCGACAGGCCAGCCATAGCGCGGTGTTCGCTGTCGGCAATGACGCGATAGTTCTTCTCCACCATCGGGATGATATCCTTGATGAGCACCTCTTCGAAGGCACCGCCCATGCGACGGGCCATCTGTGCGAAGCCGGCACCACCCATACGGGGACGCTGACCAGGACCACCCTGAGGAGCACCCTGAGGACGCTGACCGGGAGCACCTTGAGGCGCACCCTGAGGACGCGGGCCACCGAAACCGCCGAATCCAGGCTGTTCACCAGGCTTGCGCGCATTCAGACCGTTGTCCATAAAGATGATAAACGGCACGGCCTTGCCAGCAGCAATGAGGTTATCCATGATGATACCCGTCTTGCCCTGCGCACTCCAGCCCGTCTCGTTCTCACCCATGCCGTGTTGCAGGTAGAGCACGGGGAACTTCTTCGTGGGATTCGTATAATACTCGTTGGGTAGGTAGATGTATCCGTGACGCATCTGCTCAGTCACCGTCGAATAGTAGTACACCTCGTTGACAGAGCCCTGAGGCACGTTTTTCACCGTATAAAAGTCCTCGTCCTGGGCAGGCACGTCAATGCCACTGCCCCAACGGCTCGCACCATAGAAATACAGGCTGTTCGGGTCGGGCACCGAGGCACCGTCGACGTTCAGCTGATAGTAGTGGAAGCCCTCGTCCTGAGGCTCCGACGTACCCGTCCACACGCCGTTCTCGTCCTTGGTCATCTCATAGATCTTGCCCGCAATGTCGAGCCCCACGAACGTAGCCTTAGGAGCCACGATCTGCGCACGAACCATGCGCTGGGAGTTCACTGCGGGGAACTGCTTGTTCTCCTGATTCGTCGTAGCAGGTTTGAAGTCCTCAACGACGTCTGCCGTCACCGAAGGCACCACGGGATTCTGTCTGGGCGCACCGAACTGAGCCCAAGCCGTCAGGCTCGCAAGAGCCGTCAACGAAAGAAAAAGTCTTTTCATAAAGTTTGGTTGTTAAAATGTTGATAATGTCCGTCATTCCAATGTTGATAATGTTCCGTTATTCCAATGCCGATACAAGTATCGTCATTTCCATTGTTTGACTCCCCCACCCGCCAAAAGTCAAACGTCCCCCGCGTTTGTTATGGATTTTTAACGAATTCCACCTTGAAAACCAAGCCCCAGCCCTTGGGAAGCGGACCGCCAATCCAAAGGAACTAAACCGCCTGTCCAAAGGAACTAAACCGCCAATCCAAATCTGGAAAAGACAGTTTTTCGTTCGATTTTATCAACTTTCTCACGCTCAGGAATGAAAATTTATTCTCATTCCCTTCGCTAAATCGAAATTTTGCACTACCTTTTCGCTTCGCGAGAAGGCACTCTCACTCGAAAGAACAAAGAAAAATGAGTTTTCCTTTGGTTCTTTACTCGCTTATTCGTACCTTTGCAAGCGAAATAAGAGTAAGTAATAGGAAATGGCAGAAACAAGCAACAGCATTCTACAGAAACTGGACGGACTGGAGGCTCGATTTGAGGAGGTGTCGACACTGATTACCGACCCTGACGTGATAGCCGACCAGAACCGCTTCGTGAAACTGACAAAAGAGTACAAGGACTTGGGCGACATCATGGACGCCCGTAAGCGCTATATCGCCTGCTTGAACAGTATCAAGGAGGCGAAGGACATCCTGGCAAACGAGAGTGACCCAGAGATGAAGGAGATGGCTCGCGAAGAGCTGGCTGACAACGAAGCGCTGCAACCAAAATTGGAGGAGGAAATCAAGATAGCCCTCATTCCGAAGGATCCAGAGGATGCCAAGAACGTTCAGATGGAGATTCGTGCCGGAACGGGTGGCGACGAGGCTTGTCTCTTCGCTGGCGACCTCTTCAAGATGTACAAGAGCTACTGCGATTCCAAGGGTTGGCAGCTCTCCATCACCAGCGTCTCTGAGGGTGCTGTAGGTGGTTTCAAGGAGATTGACTTTGCCGTCTCCGGTGCCGATGTCTATGGCACGCTCAAGTATGAGTCGGGCGTGCATCGTGTTCAGCGCGTGCCTGCCACAGAGACGCAGGGTCGCATGCATACCTCGGCCGCAACAGTAGCCGTGCTGCCTGAGGCTGATAAGTTTGAGGTACACGTGAACGAGGGCGAAATCAAGTGGGATACCTTCCGTTCGAGCGGTGCCGGTGGTCAGAACGTGAACAAAGTGGAATCGGGCGTTCGTCTGCGCTATATGTGGAAGAACCCCAATACGGGCGAGACGGAGGAAATCCTGATTGAATGTACTGAGACGCGCGACCAACCTAAGAATAAGGAACGCGCACTCTCGCGCCTGTATACCTTTATATATGATAAGGAACATCAGAAGTATATGGACGACATCGCTTCACGACGCAAGAGCCTTGTGTCAACGGGCGACCGTTCGGCTAAGATTCGTACCTATAACTTCCCACAGGGACGCGTCACCGACCACCGTATCGGCTATACGACTCACGACTTGCAGGGTTTCCTGGCTGGCGATATCCAGCCAATGATTGATGCGCTGACTGTGGCTGAAAATGCAGAACGTATGAAAGAATCAGAATTATAATTGAATTATGGGATTTTGGAAAGAAGTTAAAAAAGAATGGACATGGTCTAGCATCAAGAAGCAATGGTCTGACTTTTTGGCAATATTCATTGCCGCAGCAATCGCCGGAGAGTTCCGGGAAGATGGCTTTTGGCTTTATTGGCTGGTATGGTTAATCGTCTTCTTCCTATCAAGATTTATCCTATTATTAATAAAGAAAAGCATTTCATGACAAGAACAGAATTAATAGAACAGATTCGTGAGAAACGCTCGTTTCTCTGCGTAGGTCTCGATACCGATATCAATAAGATTCCCCAGTGTATCATTGACGAGGCAAAGGAGAAGGATGGCGATGACTATATCTTCCGCGCCATCTGCGAGTTTAACGCCTTGATCATTGATGCCACAGCACCTTATTGCGTGGCCTACAAGCCCAACCTCGCTTTCTACGAGGCTTACGGAGTGGATGGCATTCTGGCTTTCGAGGCTACCATCGACTATCTGAAAGAGGAGTATCCCAACCACTTCATCATTGCCGACGCCAAACGCGGTGATATCGGCAACACATCGAAGATGTATGCCAAGACGTTCTTCGAGGAGTATGACGTGGATGCTCTGACGGTAGCTCCTTATATGGGCGAAGACAGCGTCACACCATTCCTGGGCTATGACGACAAGTGGGTCATCCTGTTGGCGCTGACCTCGAATAAGGGCTCACACGACTTCCAGTTGACGGAGGATGCACAGGGCGAACGCCTTTTTGAGAAAGTGCTGAAGAA
>JAFSNG010000023.1 GCA_017447515.1 Prevotella sp.
GTCACAAATCTCGTTGGCCTCCTCGAGAGAGTAGATGCCATTCTCCTTCAGAGCAGCAAGAACCTGGTTGATACGGCGCTCCTGACTCTCAAACTGTACTTTTCTAATCATAGTCGTATCCTCCTTATTCTTTACGTGGGTCAATAGCCTTTACTGCACCCTGCTCCTCAGTCGTGCGACCGTAAGAACCGGTGTTCTTCTTCATAGCCTCGTTGGCGTCCATACCACCCTTGATGGCTTCCATCATCTTGCCCAGGTGAACATACTCGTAACCGCAAACCTCGTTGTTGCTGTCGAGATACATCTTGGTGATGTAACCCTCGGTCAGCTCCAGATAGCGGGTACCCTTGGCAACAGTGCCGTACAGCGTACCAGTCTGCGAACGGAGACCCTTACCGAGGTCTTCCAGTCCAGCACCGATAGCCAGACCACCCTCAGAGAAGGCGCTCTGTGTGCGTCCATAGACAATCTGCAGGAACAACTCACGCATAGCGGTGTTGATAGCGTCGCAAACCAAGTCGGTGTTCAGTGCCTCGAGAATGGTCTTGCCAGGCAGAATCTCGCTGGCCATAGCAGCAGAGTGTGTCATACCTGTGCAACCGATAGTCTCGACGAGAGCCTCCTGAATCACACCGTCCTTCACGTTCAGAGACAGCTTGCAGGCACCCTGCTGAGGTGCACACCAGCCAATACCGTGGGTGTAGCCCGAAATGTCCCTAATCTCCTTTGCCTGAATCCATTTGCCCTCCTCGGGAATGGGTGCAGGTCCATGGTAAGCGCCCTTACAAACGCTACACATGTTTTCTACTTCTTTTGAATAAATCATTGCTTATAAATTTATAAAGTAACGTTAGTTGTGGATTGTTTTGCAAAATTAGCGCGTAATTCTGAGAAATCCAAACGTGTCTTATAACATTTAAGAACAATTAACAAGAAAAAACGTCACTTATTTGCTGTTCATCGAAAAAGTTCGTAACTTTGCAACATGAAGATTACAAATCAAGAGTTAGACGAGCGGGTTGAGCGGGCTGTGGACAATTTCATGGCTGGCTACGGTTGTTGTCAGAGTGTCGTGGCAGCATTTGCCGACCTCTATGGTGTTGATGAAACGATTGCCCTGCGCTTTGGAGCAGGATTTGGTGGTGGTGTAGGGCGCCTGCGCATGATGTGCGGAGCCGTATCGGGCATCGTCATGCTCGTCGGACTTGACTGCGGTCAGACGGAAGGCAGCGACCGCGAGGGCAAGTCGGCCTGCTATAAGGTCGTGCAGGAACTGCTGGCGCGTTCCGAACAGCACAACGGTAGCCTCATTTGCGCCGAAATCCTCGGTCTGAAGGGTCACGACCGCGCCCACTGCACCTACGAAGCCTCCCCCCGCACCGCCGAGTACTACAAGACACGCCCCTGCGCCGCCAAGGTCGAAAGTGCCGCCCGTATCTTCGCCGACTACCTCAGGGCGAAATACTGTGCTTGAATAGCCATAAACTGTTTTTTACCTGATAATAGCTGTCCAACCGCCGCCGCTGCTGAGGTGGATGCTGAGGCAGTCGCGGCTGGTGACGGAGCGCTGAGTGCGCTTATAGTCTGTGGCTTCCTTCATCGCGTTCACACCGTCGGCAAAGATGAGGGCTTCGTGCTGCCCTGTACCTAAGAAAGAGAGGTAGATGGTGAGGTCGCGAGGTGTCCAGTCGGTCATGGCTGCCAGATACCACGTAGTGCCTTTCCTGCGGGCTATGACGATGTATTCGCCCAGTCGGCCGTCGAGTGCAATGGTTTCGTCGAAGGTGGTAGGAACCTGCGCGATAAAATCAGTACACTCCTGATTCTGCATATACTTCGTAGGGCTGTCAGCCAGCATCTGCAACGGTGCTTCGAAGATAGTGTACATCGCCATCTGGTGAACACGCGTGCCTTGGCTCATCGGGTGGTCGTTGTTGCCGAAGAACGAGTCCTTCATGGCGTTCGATATTGCTCCAGGGGTATAGTCCATCGGGCCTGCGAGCATGCGCAGATAGGGTGCGGTGACGTCGTAACGCGGTTGGTTGTGCAACGGACCGTCGCCCACACGTGGCTCCCATTTCGAATTCTCCAGACCTTTCACGCCCTCGAAATTGAAGATGTTCGGATAGGCACGTTGGATGCCAAAGGGCTTGAGACCGTGGTAGTCGAGACAGAGGTGATACTTGGCGGCACTCTCAGCAATCTTGTAAGCCGAGGCAATGACCTGCTGATCGTCGCGGTCGAAGAAGTCCACCTTGAAGCCCTTGATGCCCATGTCGGCATAGTGTTTCATGACGGCATCGGTGACGGCAATGTCGTTCAGCGGATTGCTGCCGATGAGGTTGCGCCAGCTGCTCCACAGGATAATGCCTACGCCTTTCTCTCGTCCATGGGCAATCAGTCGCGGCAGGTCAATCTCCGCATTCAGGTCGTCCATCAGCGACTCCTTACCACTCCAGCCTTCATCGATGATGATATACTCTATCCGGTTCTTCGCAGCGAAGTCTATATAATATAAATAGGTGTCGGTGTTCATACCCGACTTGAAGTCGACGCCGGAAATGTTGGTATTGTTCCACCAATCCCACGCCACCTTACCAGGACGAATCCACGACGTGTCCTGAATCCTGCACGCAGGAGCCAGTCGCTGGGCCATGTCACAATTCAGTATGTCAGCATCCCTTTCCGTAATGACCACTACACGCCAAGGAAGCGTCCTACGACCATCTATTTTCGCGATGAAATCGGCTCTTTTTGTCGGTACGAGGTTCAGACGGGCATAACCGCCAATCTCCTGTTCCAACGGATAGGGGGCAAACTCAGCCTTCAGCGAATGCTTGCCATTGCGCTTGAGCATCATACCCGGATAGTCCTCCACGCCGGCATCCATCACGATGGCCTTCATGCCACCTGGCAGACAAACGGCTAACGGCGTAATGGCCAGTGAGTCCTCGAACATAGCGGACAACGGCTGCTCGTCGTAGTACGACTCAAACGAATAGCAATAGCGTTCCCCACCGCGATTGTCGTTCACGTAGGGAACAAAAGCCTGATAGTCGTCAGCAAAGCGGAACTCGACGGTCTCGTTGTTCACATCCGAAACGTCCTTACGGTCAATCACGAAGCGATAGGCGGCACCGTCATTATACACGCGGAATTCGACGCTGATGCCGTTCTTGAACGAAATGGTCACCGTGTTATACTCGTCTTTCACCACCACCTTCTTATAGAACGGAGTGGCAAACTGCGTCCGCACCTCCTGACGATTGGTTTCCACGCCCAGACCACCCTTCTTGACTGCACTGAAGGCTCCGTCGACACTAATGTCGATAACCGACGGTTCAAGCACTGTCATACCACGATGGCTGACAGCCCACTGCAAACCTCCAGACGACAGCGGCGAGCGAACCTCCACCCGCGTCTGTCCGTCAGGCGACGCTATCTGCCACTCACCATCCCCACTGACTGTCTGCGCAACACTATTTACCGCGCCAAAAAGCACAGCCAACAACACAAATCTAATCATCTTTATCATCATTTTTCCAAACTATTCTATCGTCTTATAAAGCGTAGAGGCATTATAGCGGTGGTCCATCGTAGCCAGGATTTCCTCTTCCGTCGAGAGGTTGAAGTCGCCAGGAATGGTGTTCTTCAGCGAAGCCGCAGCTAACGAGTAGTTGAGCTGGCGCTGACGGTCACCCGGGAAGAGACTGATGGCATGGAGGAAACCGCCCATAAAGGCATCGCCGACACCGACGGGATCGACCACATCGGGAATATCGATGATGGGGGCTTCCAACAGTGTATTGTCGGTAAAGAGCAGCGCCGTCAACGTGTGATGGTTGGAGTCAACGATGTTGCGCATACCCATCAGCCAGTGCTTGCAGCGCGGATACTGGGCATGCAGTTCGTCGAACCACTGGCGATACTCGGGAATCTGCATCTTGAAGTTACTGTCAGTAGCTGTGAAAGGAGGCTGCGGATGCTGGGAAATCCAGTCGAACTCGATGGCATCACCAAACATCATGTCACAGCGCGACAGCATACGCTGCAATGTCGCACGCGGGTCGGCACCATACTTCCACAGGTTCTTGCGATAGTTGATGTCGAAGGAAACGGTGATGCCCAGCTCGTCGGCAATATCCAATGCCTCGAAGGTCGCATCGGCAGCCTGTTGCGAGATAGCCGCCGTGATACCCGATACCTGGAAGATATCAGCATCCTTCAGGATATCGCGCCAGGGAATCATGCCCGGAGCGAGGTCGTAGTAAGCCGAGTGGTCGCGGTCGTACACCACCTTCGCGGCACGCATACCAGCAGCGGGTTCGAAATAATAGGTGCCAATGCGCTGACCGCCATAGACGATGCGGCTGATGTCAACACCGAGCTGTGCCATGCACTGCGCACCAGCATGTCCGACAGGCGTATCGGGCAGACGCGTGATATACGTCACATTCTCGCCCTGAGTAGCAAGTGATACAGCGACATTAGCCTCACTGCCACCATACTTGCTGGTAAACATATCGCCCTGCGTCAGACGAAGCTGATGGGGCTTTGAGAAGCGGAGCAAGAGTTCTCCGAAAGTTACAATACGTTGCATTATTTTTTGAGAGTTTAGTGTTATGTGTTAGCGTTTAGAAGGTTTTTCGTCGGCCAGCAGAAAGTCCAGCTGACGTTTCTCAATGTTGGCACGAGCCACCTTGATACGCACGGGGTCGCCCAGCTGATATTTATGATGGTGACGGCGACCTACGAGGCAGTAGTTGCGCTCGTCGAAGTCGTAGTAGTCGTCATCGAGGTCACGCATGGGAACCATTCCCTCGCAGTGGTTCTCGTCGATTTCGCAGTAGATGCCATACGACTGGATACCAGAAATGTGGGCATCGTACTCGTTGCCAATCTTGTCGGCCATGAATTCAACCATCTTATACTTGATGCTGTCGCGCTCGGCCTGCTGGGCAGTCTGTTCCATGTCGGAGCAGTGTTCGCTCAGCTCCTCGTATTTCTCCTGATTAGCCGAACGTCCGCCGTCCTGATACTTAGTCAACAGGCGATGCACCATCGTGTCTGGATAACGACGGATAGGTGAGGTGAAGTGCGTATAATATTCGAAAGCCAGACCATAGTGCCCGATGTTATGCGTAGAATACTTCGCTTTCATCATGGCACGCAGGGCAACAGTCTCGATAAGGTTTTGCTCCTTCTTACCCTGACAAGCATCCATCAGCGCATTCAGCGACTTTGAGATTGCACCCTTGGTGCCAGCCGTCTTCATCTTATAGCCGAACTTCACCACAAACTCACGCAGGGTTTCCAACTTGGTGGGGTCGGGCTGGTCGTGAATACGATAGACGAAAGTCTTCTTTGCCTTTGTCTGATGGTCTTTTGCCTTTGGCTTATCCACCTTACCGATATGTTCGGCGACGGTGCGGTTGGCGAGCAACATGAACTCCTCGATGAGCTGGGTAGCATCGTTCGATTTCTTGAAGTATGCGCGGATGGGCTTTCCCTGGTCGTCGATATCGAAGTGTAATTCCTCGCGGTCGAACTTGACTGCACCACCCTTGAAACGACGTTCACGGAGTTTCTTGGCCAACTTGTCTAATGTACGTAGTTCTTCGGCATAGGGGTCAGTACTAGACTTACTAGATTTACTAGAGGTACTAGATTCCAAAATATCCTGCACTTCCTCGTAGGCGTACCTTCTATTACTCTTGATGACAGTATGGACAATGCGGTAGTTCTTGATGTTGGTGTCTTCGTCTAAAACGAAGACCACGCTATAGCAGAGTTTCTCTTCGTCAGGACGCAACGAGCAGATGAAGTTACAGAGGCGTTCAGGTAGCATAGGAATAGTACGGTCGACGAGATAGACGCTGGTGGCTCGCTTCGTTGCCTCCTTGTCTATGACTGAACCCTCCTTGACGTAGTGCGAAACATCGGCAATATGCACGCCAACTTCCCACAGCTTCCCCTGTTTGCGGATGCTGAGTGCATCGTCGAAGTCCTTGGCATCCTTGGGGTCGATGGTACAGGTAAACACCTCGCGGAAATCTTCGCGGCGGGCAATCTCCTGCGGCGTGATGCCTGGATCAATCTTCTCGGCAGCTTCCTCTACATGCTTGGGATAGGTATATGGCAGACCATACTGTGCGAGGATAGCGTGCATCTCGACATTGTTATCGCCCTCCTTACCCAGCACGTCAATCACCTCACCAACGATATTCTTCGAGTCCTTCGACGGCCACTGGGTAATCTTTACGACGGCCTTATCTCCAGTCTTGCCACCCTTCAGCTTCTTCTTGGGAATGAGGATATCGTGAACGAAGATGTTTCCTTCTGTCACGAGGAAGGCATAGTCTTTCTCCACTTTCAGTTTACCAACGGCCTGGTCGCGCTTGTGGGAAAGAATCTCGACAACCATCGCTTCTTTGATGTGTTTCTCCCTGCGAGCCATCATGGTCACACGTACACGGTCGCCATTCATGGCAAATAGCGAGTTACGCTCAGAGACAAAGATGGGCTTACCGCCATCGTCAGGTTGGAACGAGTTCTTGCCATTGGCCTTACGGATGAAGGTTCCCTCCTGCACCTGTGTCTTCAGGTTCAGGCGGTAGGAATTATCCGACGCCTTCGTCAGGAAGTCATCCCACGCCATTTCGTCCATCACGTCGACAGCCAGCATCTTTGCCGGATGCGTCGAAAGCTTTAATTCCCTGAATATTTGTTTCAACGAGAATGTCTCGTTCGGATTCTGCTGAAACAGGGTCTGCAGCATCTCTACCAGACGTTGCTTAGTCAGTCGTTTTCCACTCTTGTGCTTGCTCATAGCCGTTTTTTTTTAAGTTTCTGATGGCAAAGATACGAAAAAATGCACAATACGCAATGCACAATACACCATTTTTTTTGAGGCGGCAGCAAATTCTTCACTCTTCACTCTTCACTTTTCACTTTTTTTCGTACCTTTGCAGCATGGAACAACTTCTGCACTATTGCTGGAAACATAAGCTATGGCCCGCTACGGGACTTGAAACCACCGACGGGCGAATGGTGGAAATCGTCGATCCCGGACTCCATAACAGGAATGCCGGGCCTGACTTCTTCAATGCCAAAGTAAAGATTGGCGGTACGATGTGGGTGGGTAATGTCGAGATTCACGACCGAGCGTCACACTGGTATCAGCATGGCCACGAGCGAGACGCTAATTATAATAATGTGATACTTCATGTGGTAGGTGAAGCCGATCGTGACGTGCAGACACAGAAGGGCGACTTCGTTCCCCAACTGGTGTTGCAAGTGCCGCAGACCATCAGCGACAATTATGACGAACTCATCAAGACGGACGCCTACCCTCCCTGCTATCGTATCATACCGGAACTGACGCGTCTGACCATCCATTCGTGGATGGCTGCCCTGCAGACGGAGCGCCTGGAACAAAAGACCGTCGCCATCGAACAACGCGCGCGGCTGGCGAATGGTTCGTGGGAAGATGCATACTTTATGACCCTTGCCCGCAACTACGGTTTCGGCATCAACGGCGATGCTTTCGAGGAGTGGGCGCGTCATATTCCCCTGAGTGCGGTGGCGAAACATCGTGACGACCTCTTTCAGATAGAGGCGATCTTCATGGGACAGGCAGGACTCTTGGAGTTGGAGGCCATCCCTGAACGTTATCAGAAGGATGCCTTGAACGAAGGTTACTTTGCCAAATTACGCAATGAGTACCAGTATCTGGCACACAAATTTTCCATGCAACCCATGGATTATAAGCGTTGGCGGTTCCTGCGACTGCGTCCGCAAAACTTTCCGCACATCCGTATCGCCCAGTTGGCAAACCTCTACTACCAGCATCAGGCAGGACTCTCGCAACTCATCGAGTGCAGAGATATGATCAGTCTCAGCGAACGCCTGAAGACGCAAGTGACGCCCTACTGGGAAACGCACTACGCGTTTGGTTCGGAGAGTGTGCGCAATGCTAAGCATCTGTCGCCTTTCAGCATCAATCTGCTCATCATCAATACCTGCGTACCCGTGCTCTTTGCCTACGGTCGTCATACCTCGCGGGAGGAGTTGTGCGACAGGGCGTTCGACTTCTTGGAACAACTCAAGGCCGAGAACAACCACATCATCCGCATGTGGCAGGAATGTGGTCTGGAGGTTAAGTCGGCAGGCGACTCACAGGCCCTTATCCAACTGAAGAAAGAATACTGCGACAAGAAGGACTGCCTGCGCTGCCGCATCGGATATGAATATTTGAAAAGGAAATCGGAGTAACGAAATAACGTTATACCGAAATAACGAAATAACGAAAAAAGAATGCATAAATTTATTTTCGAAACCCGCATGGAGGTTCGCGACTATGAGTGCGACATCGAAGGCATTGTGAACAACGCCAATTACCTCCACTATACAGAACACACCCGTCACCTGTTTCTGAAGCAGTGCGGGCTGTCGTTTGCCGATATGCACGCAAAAGGTGTCGACGCTGTGGTAGCCCGTATGAAACTGGAGTTCAAGACCCCTTTGCGTTGCGACGATGAGTTCATCTCGCGCCTGTGGCTTGAGAAGGACGGCATCAAATACATCTTCCATCAGTTCATCTTCCGTGCCAGCGACGAAGCACTCTGTTTCAGAGGCGACATCACGCTGGTGTGTCTCGTCAACGGACGGCTGGGCGACAGCGAAGACTACGACCAAGCCTTTCGTGAGTATCTGGATTCGTAATAACGAAATGCCGTAATAACGTTATAACGAGAAGAAAAAAACAACAATGACCGACGAAATATACTACTCTATAGCGCTGACCCGTATGACGGGTTTTAACCAGCAGATGGCACTACAGCTGTACCAGGCACTGGGCAGCAGTCAGGCCGTCTATGACCATCGCAACGACATTGGCGACGTGGTGCTAGAAACGACGCCACGACTGCGCGAGGCCATGAAACACTGGGACGATGCACTGCACAGGGCAGCAGCCGAGATGGAGTTCATCACGAAGAACGGCATCCGCGTGTTGACTATTGGTGATGCCGACTATCCCCAACGACTCTGCGAGTGTCCTGATGCTCCGCTGCTATTATATTATAAAGGTAGTGCCGACCTCAACCAGCGTTATGTGGTGAATATCGTAGGAACACGCCATTGTACTACCTACGGACAAGACATCGTCCGACGACTTATCACTGACATCCGCACGCTGTTTCCTCAGGTGTTAATCGTCAGCGGACTGGCTTACGGCATTGATATCTGTGCCCATCGTAATGCTCTTGAACAGGGATTCGAGACAGTCGCTGTGCTGGCTCACGGACTGGACCAGATTTATCCCCCTCACCATCGTAAAGACGCCGTGAAGATGTTAACGCAGGGAGGATTGCTGACGGAGTATATGAGTCAGACGGAGGCCCTGCCTAATAATTTCCGTCAGCGCAACCGCATTGTTGCAGGTATGTCGGATGCAACCATCCTCGTAGAGAGTGCCTATAAGGGCGGAGGGCTTATCACCTGTCGCATTGCTCAGGAATATGGTCGCGACGTCTTCGCATTTCCTGGCGCGGTAGGGATGCCATTCAGCGAGGGTTGCAACAAACTGATTCGCAACAATACGGCCGCCCTGATTACCTCAGCAGAAGATTTACTGGAGAGTTTAGGTTGGCAGACGATGCAACAGAAGCCTGAGGCAGTGGAGCGTCAGCTGTTTCCTGACCTCACGCCTGAAGAGCAACAGGTGGTCAGCCTGCTTCAGCAGACGAACGACCTGCAACTGAACATCATCAGCGTCAAGAGTAATATCCCCATCGGACAACTTACGGCCCTACTCTTCTCGCTGGAGATGAAGGGAATCGTAAAGCCGTTGGCAGGCGGAACCTACCATTTGGTGAGGTAAGAGGTGAGAGGTAAGAAGTAAGAAGTGAGAAGTAAGAGAGATGAAGATTGGAAACATAGAATTAGGCGATCGGCCTGTTTTCCTCGCTCCTATGGAGGACGTGACGGATATTGGCTTCCGTATGCTGTGCAAACGCTTCGGTGCCGCAATGGTCTATACGGAATTTGTCAGTGCTGAGGCGCTGGTGCGTGACGTGAAGTCAACGATAAAGAAACTCACCATCAGCGACGAGGAACGTCCCGTAGGTATTCAAATCTACGGTCGTGATGTCGATGCAATGGTGGAGGCTGCAAAGATAGTGGAACAGGCGGGGTCGGACCTCATCGACCTGAACTTCGGCTGCCCTGTGAAGAAGGTCGCAGGCAAGGGCGCTGGTGCCGGTATGTTGCAAAACATCCCTAAGATGCTGGAGATTACGCAGAAGGTGGTACAGGCCGTAAAACTACCCGTCACTGCCAAAACCCGCTTGGGCTGGAATCACGAACAGCTCATCATCACCACATTGGCCGAACAGTTGCAGGACTGCGGCATTCAGGCACTGACCATTCATGGTCGCACCCGCAGTCAGATGTACACGGGTAATGCTGATTGGACCCTCATCGGCGAGGTAAAGCGCAATTCTCGCATCCATATCCCCATCATCGGCAATGGCGACATCAAGTCGCTGGACGATGCTGACAGGGCCTTCGACACATACGGCGTCGACGCCGTCATGATTGGCCGCGCCACTTTCGGCTGTCCTTGGATATTCAGTCGCAAGGAACTCACGCTCGATGAAAAAATTGATGTCCTGAAAGAACAGCTGCGCATCAACATCGAACGCTGCGATACGGAGGAGATGCGCTCCAAAGGGAAGTCCGCCGAACTCTGCGGCATTCTCCACACGCGCCGGCATTTGGCCGCTTCCCCCATCTTCAAAGGCATTCCCAATTTCCGTGAAACGCGTATCGCGATGCTGAGGGCAGAAAGAAAGGATGACCTCTTGGCCATCCTTGAGCGTTGTCGCAATTGTGTGCCACAACTACGACAAGGATCCGGAGAATAATTCGTTAGAACCAATTCATCAGCGAACGGAGGTAGGCAGTGAGTTCACCAGCCATCTTTTCGTCCTGATAGATGTTGGGGTGCCAATCGTTGCCGTAAAAAGCAACATTGGCGATGGGAGGCATATCGAAACGGTAGACCTGCTTGTCACCAGCTTGCTGAGCCTCGGCAGCCACCTCGTCCAACAATCGTTTCTGCAATTCCAACTCCTTCTGATATAACATGGTACCCGTAAGGAACACAATCTTTGCCTTGGGATTGTGCTGACGCACCATCTTCAGCAGTTTGTGGTAGTTCTGCTTCAAGAGATTCTCGTCGTAGTTAGGCGTCGAGAGGTCGTTAGTGCCCAGATTGATACAGACCACATCGGGCTGGTAACGGTTGAAGTCCCACTTTTCACGCAGGAAGGTTGGCTGCTTGCGGAGGTCAGGATTCCAAGCATAACCCGTGTATTCGTACTGTGCGGGCATATTCGACTCCGGATTACCCGTCTTGGGACCGTTGTAGTTGCGATAGGCCCCGATACCACTGCGTGCGACTACCCAGTGCTGAGCCTCGAGGTTGCGGGCTGTTATGGAGGCGTAGGAGTAGTAGTGATTCTCTGTAGCATAGTCGAAGCCTTCCTCCTTTTTCAGACCCTCGTTACCATAGCCGCAGGTAATGGAATTGCCGATGAATTCGATCTTTCTTGAAGGTAGTACAGGGGCATCAACGAGCTGACGGCCCTTGTCGAGCACAAAACCCCAGAACTCTGGGAAGAACTCATAACCCTCAATGGCGTACATCAACCGCACCAGATGGCGACCGTCAGTCAAAGCTGTTGCCAACGTTACCACTGAGTCGCGTTCCCCTCGGAAAGCCACCTTAAAGGGTTCGGCATTGTCAATCTGAGCCATAAAATAGCCGCTACGGGGTTTGGCAATCATACGGAGTGACGTACCCTCGAAGGCCGTAATAATCTGTACGCCAGGGAAATTCCAAGCCGGACGCTCAGGATTGGCAAAACTGATGCGACCCGTATATTGGATACGTGGATCAGTGGGTTTGATGACGGTTCCTTTTAGCGGAACGGTAGTGATAGCATTGGCTACGCAAGCAGTCAAGGCGACCAAAAGGGTAAAGAATGTACGTTTCATAAATAGGTTTTTATTAATTTGTTTGCAAAATTACAAAAAAAATGTGTAACTTTGCGCACAAAAGCAAGAAAAAAGATGATGAATGACGATTTTGATATCCGCCAAGAGCAAATGAGCTCCACTGAAAAGGAGTTTGAGAACGCCCTCAGACCGCTGTCGTTCAACGACTTCAGCGGTCAGCAGCAGGTGGTGGAGAATCTGGAGGTGTTTGTCGAAGCAGCGAAGTATCGTGGCGAACCTCTTGATCACGTCCTGCTGCACGGCCCTCCCGGACTTGGTAAGACGACGCTCTCCAATATCATTGCCAACGAGTTAGGCGTGGGATTCAAGATTACCAGCGGTCCTGTGCTCGACAAACCTGGCGATTTGGCAGGTATTCTGACGTCGCTGGAAAAGAACGACGTGCTGTTTATTGACGAAATTCACCGCTTGTCGCCTGTCGTCGAGGAGTACCTCTACTCGGCTATGGAGGATTATCGCATTGACATCATGATTGACAAAGGCCCATCCGCCCGCAGCATCCAGATTGACCTCAACCCGTTTACGCTCGTGGGGGCTACCACACGTAGCGGTCTGCTGACGGCGCCCCTCCGCGCCCGTTTCGGCATCAACATGCATCTGCAATATTATGATCCTGCAACCCTACAGCGAATCATCGAACGCTCGGCCTCTATCCTGCGTGTACCTATTACTACAGATGCCTCCGACGAAATCTCCCGTCGCTCGCGTGGCACGCCACGTATTGCCAACGCCCTGTTGCGACGCGTCCGCGACTTCGCCCAAGTGAAGGGGACGGGAAAGATTGACTCCAGCATCACCAAGATAGCTTTGAAGGCGCTGAATATCGACCAATACGGACTGGACGAGATAGACAACCGCATCCTGTTGACCATTATCGACAAGTTCCGCGGTGGCCCAGTAGGTATTACTACCATCGCTACAGCCATTGGTGAGGATGCAGGTACTGTCGAAGAAGTCTACGAACCCTTCCTCATCATGGAGGGATTCATCAAGCGAACCCCTCGCGGACGTATGGTGACAGAGCTGGCCTACAAGCATTTCGGACGCAACCCGTATTCCGGAAACATTATGGAACCGAGTCTCTTCGAGTAATTGATAATTGAGAATTGATAATGATGAGGACAGGAATTTTTGTTGGGAGTTTCAACCCCTTTACTATTGGCCACGATTCTATCGTGACCAGAGCCCTCCCGCTCTTCGACCGCTTGGTCGTTGGTGTCGTGGGCGATCAGGTAAACAAACCCGATATGCCTTCTGCCGAAGAGCGCATCAAGGCTATTGCCGACCTCTACCAGGACATTCCCGCCATAGAGGTGAAGCCCTACTACGGCTTGGCAGTTGACTTTGCCAAAGCAGAAAACGCCCATTTCATCGTGAAAGGAGTCCGCTCCGTCAAGGACTTCGAGTATGAACGCGACCAGGCAGACATCAATCGCGAACTGAGCGGCGTAGAAACGATTCTCCTTTTCGCCGAGCCGCAATATTCGTCCATTTCATCGAGTATGGTCCGTGAACTGCAGCATTTCGGAGTCGATGTAACACCATTTCTCCCAAAACGAAAAGACAAACAATACGACGTCATAACGGTATAATGTAATAACGATTTCCTATGATTACCTATTCTTCAGAAAACGTTAAGTTCCCCAATATCAAGCGGCGCGAGACAACTGCTTGGATTCGTCGCGTAGCAGCAATCTACGGCAAAAAAATCGGTGAGGTGGGCTATCTCTTTTGTGATGATGAGTACATCCTCGCAGTCAACCGCGAATATCTGGGACACGATTACTATACTGACATCATCACCTTCGACTACGACGAAGGCAATGTGGTAAACGGCGATTTAGTGATTTCGTTAGATACGGTTCGCTCGAATGCGGAGCTATTTAAAAAAGATTACGACGAAGAGCTCCACCGTGTGATTATTCACGGCATTCTGCACCTTTGCGGACTCAACGACAAAGGGCCTGGCGAGCGCGAAAAAATGGAGGCAGCCGAGAATGCAGCCTTAGCCCTCCGCTAAAAAATCCTTGATTTCATCGAGATTGTTAGCTACCTCAATGTAAGTGCGCCAAGGTCTGCGCGTCAAGCCTTTGGCCTGTAACTCGTCGAGCATGGCGATGAGTTTGTCCCAAAAGCCCTTCATATTATAAAGAATGACGCGCTTCTGATGAAAGCCGATGGTGGCAGAAGCGGCAATGGTGAAAACCTCGTCAAGGGTTCCTATGCCTCCCGGCAATGCGATGAACGCGTCGCTTTTGTCTTCCATCAGTTGCTTGCGGTCGCTGAGGTTGTCGCAAAGAATCTCCACATCCACATATTCAGAGATGCGTCCTCCCTTTTCAACTATCTGGGGAATGACACCGATATTCATTCCTCCAGCATCATGCCCTGCTTTCGCCACACACTCCATCAGTCCGCAGTTCACACCGCCATAGACAATCGTATGGCCTTGCTGTGCAATCCATCGTCCCAATTCCTCCGTCAAGACGAAGAAGTCCGGGTCAATTTGGTCGTTAGCTGAACAAAAGATACAGATCTTCATTGTTTCGTTAATTTTGAGCGATTTCAACGGGAATAATCTTAAAGAGCTTGTCGCTGGGGCGCACCTTTTCAGGCACCTTGATACTGACTCGTGTACCCTGCTGGGCAGTCTGAACCGCCTGCACGTCGTCATGAATCTCGTCAACTGTCACATAGAGAGCCCCTGTCGTCGGACCAGTAATCAGCATCTTGTCACCAACGCTGAAGGTATCAGCCTCAACGGTAAACTCAGCAACGCCCAAACGGGAGAAATATTTCACGCCCTTACCGATGTATTGCTTGCGCTCTGTCGCGTTGGAACCGTAGTTTTTGTTCCATTCGCCTAAGAGTTGCCCCTGATAATAGCCGTCCCAGAAACCACGATTGAAGACTGTTGCCAGCCGCTCGTCCCACGCATCCTTCTTTTCTTCCGTGAAGGTATCTTCGAGCACACTTTGGATAGCCTCCTTGTAACACTGCACGACAGTAAGCACATATTCAGGACCACGAGCACGTCCTTCTATCTTGAACACCCTGACGCCAGCACGCATCATTTTGTCGATGAAACGGATGGTTTTCAGGTCTTTGGGCGACATGATATATTTGTTGTCTATCTCCAGTTCCGTTCCCGTTTCGCGGTCAGTGACAATATACGAACGACGACAAATCTGCATACAGGCACCACGATTGGCCGAGCGCCCCGTATTGTCAAGACTCATATAGCACTTGCCACTGATAGCCATACAAAGAGCTCCGTGACAAAACATCTCAATACGCACCAACTCGCCCGAGGGACCGCAAATATGCTGTTCCTCTATCTGCCGATAGATGTCTGCAACCTGTTCGAGTTTCAGTTCGCGAGCCAGCACCACCACATCGGCAAATTGGGCATAGAACTTCAGTGCCTCGATATTGGAGATGTTCAGTTGTGTGGACAAATGCACCTCCATCCCCTGCTGTCGGCAATAGGTCATCACGGCGATGTCGCAGGCAATCACTGCCGTAATCTTCGCATCCACAGCAGCATCTACGATTTGGTGCATCAATTCGATATCCTCACCATAAATGATGGTATTCACCGTCAGGTACGACTTCACACCATGCTCCTTACACGTTGCGGCAATCTCACGCAGGTCGTCAATGGTAAAGTGGTTGGCAGAGTGCGAACGCATATTGAGCTGTTCCACTCCAAAATAGACGCTACCCGCACCCGCCTTCAGCGCAGCAATCAGCGAATCGCGACTGCCCACAGGCGCCATAATTTCAAAATCTGTTATCTTTTCATTCATTTCGGTGGCAAAATTACAAAATAATTCTCAATTATTTCGTATCTTTGCGCCAGAAAACGAATAATCATAATCAAAAAGGATATGAAGAAGGGGTTATTAGTGATTCTTTTGTTGTTAAGCGTAACATATAGCACAGCCATTCCTGTCGCTATTATTGAGCAGGGAGGCTGGTTTGAGAGTGCTTTTGTCACTTGGCAGAAGACTACTGGTCTGACCTATCATGTCTATATAAGTCCTGCCTCGACAGAATCGTGGATAAAGTTGGACGATGAATTGGTGCGTGAGTATGCAGACTATGGACGGGCTGACGCCTTGGGTCTCCAGGCAGGAACTTACCAATTCAAGGTTGTTCCCGTCAGTAATGGAACAGAGGCAGTTTCCGACGCTGCTGTCTCGTCAATCATTGATGTCAAGGCACATAATCGTGATGGCTTTGCCCACAAACAGACTGGGGCGATGGGCATCGGAGCCTATAATAACGATGGTACGTTGAAGTCGGATGCCCGTGTGGTTTATGTGTGGGGCGAGAATGCAAAAACCGTTTCCTTGAAAGTCAAGAAAGACAAAAAAGGCACAGAGGCTACATACACTGGTCTGCAGAACATCATCTACGGCTATCAGAAAGGCGACGAAAACGGTAGTTACGACCAGCGTCCGCTGTGTATCCGCATCATCGGCACTATCCGCGATACGGATATGGACTCCTTCGGCAGTTCGGAGGAAGGTCTGCAAATCAAGGGTGCTAAAGAATACCAGAAAATGCACATTACCATTGAGGGTGTGGGCAACGACGCTACCATCTGGGGCTTTGGTTTCCTTCTGCGCAACTCGGCGTCTGTGGAGCTTCGCAATTTCGGCATTATGCTTTGTATGGACGACTGCGTGAGTATCGACACCAAGAACGAAATGATCTGGGTACATAACCTGGACTTTTTCTACGGCAAGCCAGGAAGTGCCAGCGACCAGAAGAAAGGCGACGGCACACTCGATATCAAAGGACACTCCCACTGGTGCACCTTCTCCTATAACCGTTTCTGGGACTCGGGCAAATCGAGTCTTGGAGGCATGAAGAGTGAGTCAACGACTGACTATAATACTTATCACCACAACTGGTTCGACCACTCTGACTCACGCCATCCGCGTATTCGCACAATGTCGATGCATATTTACAACAACTATTTCGACGGCAACTCGAAATACGGCGTGGGAATGACCTATGGCGGTTCCGCCTTTGTGGAGCAGAACTATTTCCGTCATTGCAAATATCCTATGCTCATTTCCAAACAGGGTACGGATGCCACAGGCAGTGGCACGTTCTCAGGCGAGAATGGTGGTGTCATCAAGTCGTATGGCAACATCGTAAAGGATGCCAAGAGTCTGGTGACCTATCAGCAGAATCCTTCGTCGTGGGATTGCTGGGAGGCGACGAGTGCTGGTGCCCAAGTTCCTGCCGATGTGGTTGCAAAGGCTGGTGGTACTGGCTATAACAACTTCGATACGGATATGAGTGTCATGTACGACTATACGCCAGACGCAGCCAGTGACGTTCCTAATATCGTGGCTGGAACCTATGGCGCAGGACGTATGCAGCACGGTGATTTCCAATGGACCTTCAACAATGCCACGGAGGACACCAACGATGCGGTTATCCCTGAGTTGAAGGCTGCTCTCGAGAACTACCAATCCTCATGGGTGGGCTTCTTTTCTGGCACAACAGCTATCCGCGAGATAAGTACCGACACTTCAGACAACAGTCTCCTGTATGACCTGCAAGGTCGTCAGGTCACTCAGCCCAAGAGTGCAAAAATTTATATTCAAAACGGTCATAAAAGTATCTGTAAATGAGGTTGAATGCTTACATACTTTTGATGGCCCTGCTCATCGTGAGTGCATGCGGTCGTAAGCAACAGCATCAGTTTACTCACGACGTGCTGTTGCCCATGACGCCTGTTAAGGATCAGGGCAAGACGGAACTCTGCTGGGCTTATGCCATGCTGGCTACCATCGAGACGGAACACATCCTCAGGGGCGACTCCGTCAATCTTTCGGCAGTGTACATCGGACGAAAACTGAAACATTACCAGAAGTCCTTTGCCAACGCCCCTTCTTCCCAGCGTGCGATGGGTCAGACGCTGCTCAACATGATTCAGCGCGAGGGCATTGTGGGCTATGACGTGTTGCCCGACGACGCTACCGACGACCTGCCTACGCCCCAATGGGTCTTTATGCTGGGAGCCCGTTATACCCCGCAGGAATTTGCCCATTCCGTCTGTGCACCTGACGAATACCTTGCACTGACCTGCCAGCCGGACTCCCCCTATTATAATAAGGTGGAAGTCGTTGCGCCTGACAATTGGGAACACAACCGCCTGTTGAACCTTCCGCTCGACACCCTGCGAGCCCACATAGACAAAGCCTTGAAACACCGCCATCCCGTCTGCTGGGAAAGCAAAGGCCACGCCATGGCTATTGTGGGCTTGGCGCACGACGAAACCGGCAAGCCGTATTACGTGATGAAGAATTCGTGGGGAACGGACCAGCCACACGACGGACTGGTGTATATGTCCGTCCGCAAGATGTGGAAGGACATGCTTGCCGTCTATTTGACGAAAGATGCCTGGTAGATGGTCAGGCCGTATTCCGCGCTGGCAGCAAAGATGTATTCCATGATGTCTGCCGTATCGTGCTCGAAGTCGGCCCATGCCTGAGCATACAGCCAGAAGGTAAACTCCAGACAGCATCCTCCCTGCGACGCCTCAGCCTGACGCACCAATGGATTCTTCTCGGCAACGACCTTCGGATTGTCGCTAAGCCATTGTTCCATGTGGTGACGGAACTTGGTGATGTTAGCCACTCCATCGTCGTCGAGCTGGATGGAACGGAAGTCGAAGAACACCCTGCGCGACTGCTTGCGGCCAACGTTCTGCTCCATGCCCAGCCAGTTTTGGAACGAGCCATCCACCAACGTCTGTGGCGAAACGGTAACGATGGTGTTGTCGAAGTTACGCACCTTCACCGTTGTCAGCGTTATCTCCTCCACCCTGCCATTGACGCCAGCAGACTCAAGGGTTATCCAGTCGCCAATATGAATCATGTCGTTGTTCGTTAGACGGATGCCTGCCACCAGTCCCTTGATAGTGTCCTGAAAGGCCAGCATCAGGATGGCCGAAGCAGCACCCAGACCAGCAAACAGCGTCGAGGGGTCTTTGTCGACGACGATGGAAATGATGATGATGACGGCAATGAAGATGATGATGATCTTCAGCACGCTGCAAATGGAGTAGAGATACTGCTTCTTGGCAGTGCGCGGATCGTCAATCAACTTGAACGAGTCGATGAATACGGTAACTGTACGTGCAGACATCACGGTGATGTAGATGGCCGTCAATCGGGTCAACACCTCGCGAACAGTGGGAAGGTCGCAGAACGTCCAAGGCAACAACTGCCAGATGATGATGGCCGGTATGATGCTGCAGGCTGTCACCAACACCTTCTCGTTGAACAGCGCATCATCCCATTTCGCCTCCGTCTTTGCTGTCAGTTTCAGCAGCACAGGCACCACCGCCTTCCTGCAAATCCAGCCTGCGAGAGCAGCCAGCAAGAAGGCCACAATGACTAAGACCGTGTGGGTAACAATGCTGACGGTATCGCCCGTCAATCCCCAATTACCCACCAACTCTTCCACAAATGTTTGTATACTTTCCATATTCGTTGGCAAAGTTACGAAAAGTCGAGCACAAAACAAAGAAACTCGTTTCTTTTTTTGTCGAGACGGAGTAACTTTCTGCTCCAAAGGAGCAAAAAGTTACGAATAAACGAGTGAAATGCAAAAGGAAAACTCGCTTTTCTTTTCATTTCCAAGTAAAAAGTACGTTCGACGAAGCTAAGGTAATGGCCTGCGTTACTTTCGTTGCGACAGATTTGAAGGGTGTTTCTGAAATCTGTCGCAATATTCATGGGGTTGTCGCAAGGACTTGGAGCGAAAAAGAAGAAAAGTCATTGCGGGCAGAGAAAATCGCCTTAACTTTGCATCGTCGAAAGGAACAAACGACCTCCTGAAGACAGAAAAAAACAAAGAAAACAAAAATAATAACTTTTAAAAAATTACTCATTATGAAAAAGAACTCAATCATGGTAAACAAGATGTTCAGAAACATCCTTACCGCAGGAACAATTGCAGTAGCAATGACATTCGGTTTCACCGCATGTAGTGACGAACTGGAAGGCGAAGGCGCTCCCGCCGACAATGCCTCCGCACAGGCTGGCGACTACAGCCAGTTTGAGCCTTACGGACTGACTTATCAGAACTTCGAGAGCGAGAACGACGTACAGATCCTGAATGCCGACACCACCGAGATTGCCGTCAGCAAGAAGCTGGCCGACAAGTTGGGTATCACATCGTTTGTGAACCATCCCCTCGGCATCTGGCAGGGTATCGACCAGCTGCCTTACGCACGTAAAGCTAAGGAAGAGCGCCTGGAGGGTGACATGTATATCCTGACGGTTGCCCCCGCCACCGTTGCCGAGCTCGTAGGCGACAAGATGGCCATGCTGAACACCTCTATCTACGTGAACGACAATGCTCAGGACGTTCAGACCCGCGCTGCCAGTGACGGCATCCCCGAGTTCTCGGCCAAGTACGTTGACGAGAGCAACATCATCCACCCTGCAGTGATTCACCTGACCGACCCCTACGGCTACGACAAAGACATGCACTATGAGGACGATCCCATGGACGCTGCCCAGACGCGTGCTGCCGCATCAGGTCACTACCAGTATATGACTGCTGAAGAACTGGCAGGCGGCAAGACCCGCTTCTCGGTTCACCCCAACGTGCTCTCGCTGAAGAACAAGCTCCCGTTCTATCACAGACTGGAGGCCGGTAAGGGTTCTGGCGACACCATCACCATCAGCGGTAATATCCCCATCGACTTCGACATGAACTATTTCCTGACGCTCGACAGCGAGCTGAAATGGAAGTGTGTATCCCTTATCCCTCACTGAAGAGGTTTGAGAGCGGTTTCGACGGCAAGTTGGCTTTCTCGCCCGAGGCTTACATCGGTTTTTCGAAGCGCGTCGACCTGCTCGGCAAGGACAACAAGAAGAAGCGCCTCTGCACCTTCGGCACCTACTCGTTCACCTTCATGGTCGGTGTCGTTCCCGTCAACATCCAGATCACCCCGAACCTCTATATGAAGTTCAATGCAGTGGTAGAGGGCGGTGTACGCCTGGGCTTCAAGTACAATTACAAGAACGAATTCAAGGTTGGTGTCAAGTATGTGGACGGCGACTGGGACGGCATCAAGTATTTCAAGGAGGTGGAGAACGACTTCGATTTCGTAAAGCCCCAGATTAACTTCAGCGCCAGTGCCAGCATCGGCATTTTCTTCGGACTCGACGTGATGGTCTACGGTGTGGCAGGTCCCGAGATGGGTGTAGGTTCGTCGCTCGACGCCAAGGCAAGCCTGGTCATCAAGAGCTGTGAGACCGACTTGAAAAAGGTGTTCGACTTCAAGGGCAGCGTAGGACTCACCATCAAGGCATACGTAGGTGCAAAGGTATCGTTCCCCGGCTACGAACTCGGCAATTGGACAACCGACATCGATCTGATCGAACCCTGGATTCTGAAGAAGTACCCCAGCGACGGCACCGAGCACAAGAGCCTCGCACAGAAGGAGGAAGAGGGCAAGCGCGCTACCCTGAAGCCTGTGATGGACCATATCTATAAGACCGACAGCCTGCTGAAGCTGGATTGTGAGGACGCCATCTTCCAACTGATGCAGATGAATATGATGGATCGTGAGGATGCTGTGAACTTATACTATGACAATATCCTCAATAAGCATAACAACCAAAAGATTGACGTCAACAACGCCCAGTCACTGAACGCAGCCATCAAGTCTGTCAAGTACATTAACAACGCCATCAACAACCATTACGCTGCATACGTCAAGGAGAATTATTACAAGGAGTTGGACGAGTTGGTTCGCAACAGCCAAGTATACCAATTCTACACTCGCAAACTCGACCACTGGGAGAAGGGCCTCGACCTGCGCGACCTGTACAAGTGGTTCAACGAGGAATACGGTCACGACCCACGTCTTGAAAAGTCGGATGTAGAGGAACTCATGCGTATGATGATGCAGTACAGCAAGCACTTCTATATGAAGAATCAGAAGGACCTCTATGAACACTACAAGATCCTGACCGCATGTGCCCAGAAGACTACCGTCGCTGCAAGACAAGACATCAAGGAACAAGCCGTCTTCGAAACCATCTTCTTCTACTATGTAAAGATGAAGGGTTCGGTAAAGTTGGACACCGCCCAGAAGAAGTATCTTGAGAAATCATACGACAACATTCTTCAGGAATTTCAGGACTTGGACGATCAGCGTTATGCACAGGAAATGAACTCCTAACCCCTTACTTACCCACTAAAAAAGCTCCCCCACACGAGGGAGCTTTTAAAATACTATTTTGTGTTCGCTGTTTTAAATGTAACGGTGGCACAAGTCTATTCATAGCTCATGCGAGCATGGTTTTGCACTCACTGCTCCTGAATTTAACAGCGTTGAATCACGTCGCGACTCGGCAAAACTCATGCGAGCATGGTTTTGCGCTCACTGCTCCGTGATTTCGGGGTGTTGCACAGCCAGTGGCAGGTCTTTCTGCGAAAGGTAGAACATATAGAGAATCACGTCCTTGTTGCCGCGGTTCTCGCCGTGATGGATGGTATTCACCATTTCGACGACGGGCTCGCCCTCATGTACCACCTTCGTCTTGCCGTCCAGACCGATGATGGTCAGTTCGCCCTGCACCAATATGCCGTAGTTCATCACTGGATGGTGGTGCCAGCCCAGCTTCTGACCGGCGGGGAACACATATTTCACCGCCACTAGCTCGGGGCGTCCCTGCAGATAGTCGGGCAGTTCTACGCCGTCCCAGCTTTGGCTGGTTCGGATGAGCTCCTTGCTCTCTACCTTCTGCGCAGAGGTCTTATTTGCTGTTTGAGCAGTCTTACACCCACTCAGTGCGAGACTCATTGTTGCTGCGCCACAAATCAGGATGGCGGCGCACAGCCAGTTCTTCATTTTTTTCATCATTCTTTTTTTCTTATGTGAACACACCTCGCATAATATAATAATAAGGTGTACCGTCTGAGGATGGGGTGGTTTACTTGCCGTGTTTCTCGGCAATCTTACGGAAACTCTGGAGCTTTTCACCGTAGCAGAGGTCGCCGCAGTCGCCGAAGCCTGGAACGATGTACTTATGCTCGTTCATGCCCTGGTCGATGGCAGCACACCAGATGGTAGAGCCCTCGGGCAATGCCTCCTTGACGACTTCGATGCCCTCGGGGGCGGCAATGACGCAGCAGAGGTGAATCTTCTTGGGCTTGCCGGTCTGCAACAGCGACTCGATGGCGGCCGCGAGGCTGCCACCTGTTGCCAGCATGGGGTCGACAATGAGCAGCGTCTTGTTCTTGACGCTTTGCGTGGCGATGTACTCGGTATGGATGCCCACCTCGGTGTGTTCGCGATTGATGTACATGCGGAAAGCCGAGACAAAACCGTTGTCGGCCTTGTCGAACACGTTGAGGAATCCTTCGTGGAAGGGCAGTCCGGCGCGCAGCACGGTGGCAACGACCATATCGTCCTTGGGCAGAGGAATGTCGATAGTTCCCAGAGGCGTCGTGACGGTCCTGGGCTTATACTCCAGTGTTTTCGAGAGTTCGTAGGCCATCATTTCGCCTATACGCTTAATGTTGTGACGGAACAGCAGACGGTTTTTCTGGATGTTCTTGTCACGCAATTCAGCCATATACTGGTTGATAATGGAATTGCTTTTACTGAAATCAATGACTTCCATAATTCTTATCATCTTTAGTTTTATGCTGCGAAGGTACGAATAAGTTTTGGATTTTTGGCAAGTCGGTGTGGCAAAATCGCAAGTAAAGATGTAATTTTTAAATTCTTTAACCTAAAAAAGGATTATACACGTGCTAATAATTGTGAATTGTTAATTGTAAATTGATAAATTCTTCGTAACTTTGCGGCGTGATTTAAAAAACCACCCCGCGAAAGAAAATAATAACAAGGATAATATTCACAATTTAAATAGTTTTGTAACAATTATGGCAAAGTTAGATTTAACACAGTATGGCATCACCGGTTCAACCGTGATTGCTCACAATCCGTCGTATGAGTACCTCTTTGAGGAGGAGACAAAGGCTGGTCTGACCGGTTTCGACAAGGGTCAGAACACCGAGCTGAACGCTGTTAACGTTATGACCGGTATCTACACCGGCCGTTCACCTAAGGACAAGTACATCGTGAAGGATGCACAGAGCCAGGACAAGGTATGGTGGACTTCTGAGGAATACAAAAACGATAACCACCCCATGAGCGAGGAGGTTTGGGCAAAGGTGAAGGAGATTGCCATCAAGGAACTTTGCAACAAGAACCTGTATGTGATGGACGCTTTCTGCGGTGCCAACGAGGCTACCCGTCTGCGCGTTCGTTTCATCGTGGAGGTTGCTTGGCAGGCTCATTTCGTAAAGAACATGTTCATCCAGCCCACCGCTGAGGAACTGGAGAACTTCGAGCCTAACTTCGTGATTTACAACGCTTCTAAGGCTAAGGTTGAGAACTACAAGGAGCTGGGTCTGAACTCAGAGACTTGTGTTGCCTTCAACACGACTACTCGTGAGCAGTGCATCATCAACACATGGTACGGTGGTGAGATGAAGAAGGGTATGTTCTCAATGATGAACTACTATCTGCCCCTGCAGGGTATCGCTTCTATGCACTGCTCTGCCAACACCGATATGGAAGGTAAAAACACCGCCATCTTCTTCGGTCTGTCTGGTACAGGTAAGACCACGCTCTCTACCGATCCGAAGCGTCTGCTGATTGGTGACGACGAGCACGGATGGGACGACGAGGGTGTGTTCAACCTCGAGGGCGGCTGCTATGCCAAGGTTATCAACCTCGACAAGGAGAGCGAGCCCGACATCTACAACGCTATCCGTCGCGACGCCCTGCTGGAGAACGTGACTGTTGATGCTAACGGCAAGATCGACTTCGCAGACAAGAGCGTAACTGAGAACACCCGCGTATCTTATCCTATCGACCACATCGAGAAGATTGCCCAGAAGGTAAATGGCAAGAGCGCTGGTCCCGACGCTAAGAACGTCATCTTCCTCTCTGCCGACGCATTCGGCGTACTGCCCCCCGTATCTATCCTGACTCCTGAGCAGACCAAGTACTACTTCCTCTCTGGTTTCACAGCTAAGCTGGCTGGTACAGAGCGTGGTATCACAGAGCCCACTCCAACCTTCTCTGCTTGCTTCGGCCAGGCATTCCTCGAGCTGCACCCCACA
>JAFSNG010000024.1 GCA_017447515.1 Prevotella sp.
TCACCTCTCACCTCTCACCTCTTACCTCTCACCTCTTACTTCCATCGGATGCTGACGTGCTCGTAGCCCATGGTCTTCATCATCCGGCTGAACTGTGCCTCGCCGTTTTCGCGGGCGGTGCGCAGGTTTTCAGGTGTCAGACAGTGGACCAGCATCTGACGGTAAGCTTTCTGATAGAGCTGTTCGCGATCTTTTTGCGACCATTTCCCACTCTCGAAGAAACTCTTTGTCTTGGCTTCATCGATGAAATGCTTGTCCAATAGGTCGGGTTGGGGCAGTGTGACGACGATAGAGTCACCTTCTGTCTCTATCCATCCCGGCTCCACGTTTTTCATGTCAATGCCGAGTCGCACCGTTCCGTAATAGATGCGCACCAGGTGGTCGTTCGAGAAAAATCCCTTGCGCGTAGTGTCCACCAGTTCCTCGTTGGCAATGGCCAGAAACTCCCATTCGCCAATGGCCTCGATACTCGTAATCTGTTCCGGTGTCAGATCTATCTCCTGGTTTACGTCCAGACTGACTTCCGACTGGCTGATGCCACTGACCAGCCACCAGACTACTGCTATGCCTACGACGCAGGCCACCGCAATGCCTGCCAACTTGTATTTCATCTTCATTTCTTTTCCAGGTTAGAGTTGATGAGTTTCATAATGTCCAGACTCTTGCGGAAGGCGATGGTCACGTTCTCCTCCCGATAGCCCATCTCCGTCAGCATCGGCACCAGCACGCGGGCGGCATTCTCCTGTGCCGACTGCTTGATGTCCAGTTGTGGCACACTGTTCAGAATGGCCTGTCGACCCTGCTGTTCATACGACGACAGCTCCTTGTCGGTAAAGTGCGAACGTGTCAGTCCCACGTATTCCTTCACCTCGTCGCGGTTGATTTTCGAACTTGTCATCACTACTTTAGGGTCGGGTAGCAGGATGGTGATCTTGTCGCCGTTACGCTCGATGTTGCTTTCCGTGAAGTCTGAAAAGTCGATGTATGCCTTCAGCGTGGCATCCATGGGGATGGCAATCTTTCGCTCACCCAGTGGCAGTGTGATGTCAATATCCTTGCGCAGCACGTTGCCCTTCAGCTTCAGTACGTCGTTGTGGGTCACTATTTTGTGGATGTGATACTCCGTTGTGTACAGGCGGGCGCACTTCTGAATCTGGACGACCAGGTGTGGTATCGTGTCTGTCACGATGTCTTCTACAGGATTTTCTGCTTCTTCTGACCTGCATCCAGCCGTCAATAGGGCTGCCAGTGTCAGCGTTAATATGACAATTCTCTTCATTTTTCGGTAATTATTGGGCAAAGATAATTAAAAAATCTCAAAACGATAAAATTCTATCAATTTTTTTTTGTCATCCCCCATTTTTTTTATACCTTTGCACCCGAATTGAAAGATTCAGTTAGTAACATTTTCCTCCTTTCTAAGAAAATTGGTTAATTAAATGATAGACAAGAGTGTCTTAAGAAAAGTATAGGTATTATTCTAACCGTATAATGGAAGGATAAAAGATTGGATAACAAAAAATATCCCACCGTGATGGTGGGATATTCTTTTTTTTTCGTACCTTTGTCGGCGATAAACTAAAAATAATGAAAATGAAACGAACAGTCATAGCCCTTTCCGTTGCTGTTGCTGCCCTCTTACTGGTAGCTTGCAAGGACAAGAAAAACAGTGAGACCATCATTACCCAGCGCGTGGTGAAGAGTGCACCTAGCGGTCCAGTACGGATGCCTGCCAATACCGATTCGCGTGAGGTCAGTTGGATAGGCAAGACCTATCAGCTCACCATCCATCGCCAGCCTGCCGACTCGTTGCCAATGGTCAAAGACGACATGGGGCAGCAGTATGTCGACAACGTGTTCAAGCTGACCGTTGCCCGTCAGGATGGCTCCGTATTCTTCTCACGGCGTTTCGTCAAGAACGATTTTGCCAGACTGGTGGGCGAGGATTTTCGCAAAACGGGCATTCTTGAAGGCTTTGTCTTCGACCGTGCCGATGGCGACTGGCTCGAGTTCGGTGCCAGCGTAGGCCGTCCTCAGACCGACGAGTACATTCCTTTGAAGATACGTTTGTCGCGTATGGGTGAACTCGACGTCAAGATTGACGACCAACTCGATACCAATTCTGACGTTGAGGGTCAGAAGTCAGCTGCCGATGCTGACGACGACGGTGTCTAAAGCCATTCTTTGTGTAACATCCCCCACGCATCGCTCAGTGCTGTCATTGTTGGGAAGATGATGTCCGCCCCTTTCTCGGCCAGCCGTTCGTCGGGCAGTGGCCCTGTGTTGACGGCTATCGTGAAGCAGCGTGCTGCTACGGCGGCTTGTACGCCCAATGGTGCGTTTTCCACCACGATGGTTTCGTAGGGCTCCGTACCGCATTTCTCCATTCCCATCAGATAAGGCTCTGGGTTGGGCTTTCCGTGTGTTACGTCGAAGGCCGTTACGATGAGTTCCTGGTGCAAGAGTCCCTCGAAATCTACGAGTAGCTTGTCCAGCAGAGCGTGCTGTGCGCTGCCCGTCACCACACAAATCTTCAGTCCGTCGGCCTTGATTTGCTCCATCAGCGTCTTGATGCCGGGCATGATCTGGGCGGGCGTCAGTTTGCACTGGTTGGCAAACACCTCGGCCTTGTAGGCATACATTTTGCTGGCCTCTTCGTCCCTCAGTTCACGGCCCCACTGTGCGCGAGCCAGCGTCTTGATGGTTTCCACGCCGCGCATCCCCTCGTACTGATAGGCACCCTCGTAGGGCATGTCCAGTCCGAACGTCGCCATCGAGTCGTGCCACGACACGCTGTGGTTCTTCATCGAGTCGTAGATGACGCCGTCCATATCGAAAAGCACGGCTTTCGGACCGAACTGTCCGAAGCCGTGTTTTTCTAAGTATTGCTCTATTGCCTTATTCATTCGCCAAGCGGGCTTTGATGGCCTTCGAGTCCTCTTCGTAGCCGGGCTTGTCGAGCAGGGCGAACATGTTCTTCTTGTAAGCCTCCACACCAGGCTGGTTGAACGGGTTCACGCCCAGCACGTTACCGCTGATGCCGCAGCCAATCTCGAAGAAGTAGATGAGCTGTCCGATATAGTACTCGTTCAGCTTAGGAACGCTGATGCGGATGTTGGGTACACCGCCGTCGACGTGAGCCAGACGGGTTCCCAGCTCGGCCATCTTGTTCACCTCGTCCACACGCTTGCCGGCGAGGAAGTTCAGACCGTCCAGATTCTCCTCGTCCTCAGGGAACAACAGCTTCTTCTCGGGCTCCTCAATCGAGATGACTGTCTCGAAGATAGTGCGCTCGCCATCCTGAATCCACTGACCCATCGAATGCAGGTCGGTGGTGAAGTCGACGCTGGCGGGGAAGATACCCTTTTTGTCCTTACCCTCGCTCTCGCCGTACAGCTGCTTCCACCACTCACTCATGAAGTGCAGCTTGGGCTGGTAGTTCACCATGATCTCAATCTTCTTGCCCTTCTGATACAGCGCGTTACGCACGGCAGCATACTGGGCGGCAGGGTTCTCCTCGAACGGAACATTGGGAGCGCAAGCCTTCTCCATGTCCTGAGCACCGCCGACCAACTGCTTGATGTCGAAACCGGCGCAGGCGATGGGCAGCAGACCTACCGGTGTCAGCACCGAGAAGCGTCCGCCCACGTTGTCGGGAATGATGAAGCTCTTGTAACCCTCCTTGTCGGCACACGTACGGGCAGCACCGCGTTTGGCGTCTGTCACGGCTACGATGACCTTCTTGGCTTCTTCCTTGCCGCGCTGGGCCTCGCACTGCTTCTTCAGCAGGCGGAACGTCAGGGCGGTTTCCGTCGTTGTACCAGACTTCGAGATGTTGATAACGCCGAATTTCTTACCCTTCAGATATTCCGTCAGCTCGAACAGGTAATCCTCGCCGATATTGTTGCCGGCAAACAGGATAGTGGGGTTTTTCTTGTCCTGAATCAGCCACCCGAACGAGTTGCTCAGTGCTTCGATGACGGCACGAGCACCCAGATATGAACCGCCGATACCAGCTACTACCACTGCCTCGCAGTTGTCGCGCAGCACTTTTGCAGTAGCCATAATCTCATCGAGAAATGCAGGTGTAATCTCTGTGGGCAGGTGCAACCAACCTAAGAAGTCGTTACCAGGACAGCTCCCCTCTTCCAGGGCCTTCTGTGCGTCCTTTACTTTCGGCTCGAAAGCCTTCACTGCGCCAGCTTCCAGGAAGCACGCAGCCTTTGTGATGTCAAGTTTGATGTTGTTCATAATATACCTTATTATATATATAGTATTTAAGTTTCAGAGCACAAAGTTACGAATAAGTGAGCAAAACACCAAAAAAAAAACGTTTTTTTTGTGTTTTCGAACGAAAGTAATTTCTTGCAAGGCGAAAAGTTACGAATAAGCGCGCAAACTACCAAAAAAAGCGCGATTTATTTTTTAGTTTCGGAGAAAGTTCTTATATTTGCAGCAAGAAATTAAGAAAACAAGTCTAAATCTAAAGTTATGAATTTAAAAAAGTATTTTGCTGTTTTGCTGACGACGGTTTCCGTCATCACACTATCATTTTCGTTGCTCGGTTGTAGCAGCAGTGATGATTCGGAGCCTGCACCAGCCGCCAAGGCACCCAAGGTGGTCTCTACGTCGCCCAGTAACAATGCAACGGATGTCCCGGTGGGCTCTGTGAATGTCCAGATTACCTACGATCAGGAGGTGACGCTCGACAACAGTAAGAAGATTACCGTTTCTGGTGGGAGTGTCACGAAGGACGCCACGGCAAATGGTAAGGTGGTCAGCCTTTTTGTAGGATGCTATGATTATGAAACCGTGGTGACCATCAACATTCCTGAGGGATTAGTCACCGCTTCTGGTGCCAAGGCGGAAGCCTATTCGCTGAGTTTCACCACAGAGAAGCAGCCTGAGCAGATTGAAGACACGTTCGAGCCGGCTACCACTGCGGTCAAGAAGATGGGCGTGGGCTGGAACCTGGGTAATACCCTCGATGCCAACGATGCCACGAAGACATGGACGACTACGGCCGAGCACGAGACCTGCTGGGGACAGCCCGTGACGAAGCGCGAACTCATCACGATGATGAAAGAGGCAGGCTTCGGCGCCATCCGTGTGCCGGTGACATGGTATCAGGAGATAGACGCCGAGGGCAAGGTCAAGGACGCCTGGATGAAACGTGTGAAGGAGGTGGTGGACTACGTGATTGGCGAGGGATTGTACTGCATCCTCAACGTGCACCACGACACGGGTGCTGACGGCGGTACATTCAAGTCGTGGATCAAGGCCGACGAAGCCAACTATATGCAGAACAAGGCGAAGTTCGAGTATATCTGGAAACAGATAGCCGAGACCTTCAAGGACTACGACGAGCACCTGCTCTTTGAGGGCTATAACGAGATGCTTGACGCCACGAGCTGCTGGAACTATCCTACCTCGGTGGGCACATATGATGCCGACTACGCCAAGAAGTCGCTGGAGACCATCAACAACTATGCCCAGAGCTTCGTGGATGCCGTTCGCAAGACTGGCGGCAACAACGTCATCCGCAACCTGATTGTCAACACCTATGCTGCCTCTGCTGGCGGCAACTGGGGATATGCAAACACCGTCGTGGAGCAGTTGAAGTTGCCTACGGACAAGGTGTCGAATCACCTGATAGTCGAAGTACACGGATATCCGAACATCTCGAATGGCTTCAGCAAGGAAATCACCTACCTCGACTGGCTCTTCAACAATATCAAGGAGAATCTCATCGACAGGCTGAAAGTGCCGGTCATCATCGGTGAGTGGGGAACCAGCAATGTGGATGGCGGAGCGGGTAAGACCGACTATGACGTCCGCAAGAACGATCTCTTCCAATTCGTGGACTATTGGATCAAGAAGGCCAAGGAGCTCGACATCGCCACCTACTACTGGATGGGTCTCTCCGACGGCGCCTATCGCAGCGTGCCGGCATTTAACCAACCCGACCTGGCAGAGCGCATTGCCAAGGCCTACCACGGCAGCAGCTACAAGGGCAAGTACCCTGTCGCCTCCTTCGAGTACGTGGTAAAATACAATGACGACTGGTCGGAGCTGTTCCTCTATGGCGACTGGAGCGACAGCGGCTTCAAGGTGAGCGACTACCAGAGCATCACCGTGGAGACGGACAAGGCCTACGGCGACAAGTTGCAGATCAAGATCTACGGCGACAAGATTGACGACAACACTTACAAGGAGCAGTATGTGCCGCTGTCGGAAACTTCGTCGACGACCACTGCCGTCTTCGATGCCGCGACGTTGGGAGCGAAATTCCAGCGCATCACCCTCCAGACGATGGCTGGCGCACAGACCGTCAGAGTGAAGGGCGCTAAGCTGAAGAAGGCCGATGGCACCGAGGTGTCTGGCACAATTTCGGCGGCCTGGGGCTGTGAAGTGACTGGCGAAACCACCATATCTGAATAAACTTTCGGGCCGGCAATCGCCGGCCCGAAAGTAGTTATTGTTTATTGGACTTATTGGGCTGACGCAGGTCAGTCCATTTTTTTTATCGGAAGGAATCGGTGAGGAGCTTGATTTCGATTTGTGGGCTGATGCGCTCGTAGAGGATGTTGTAGACGGCATCGAGGATGGGCATGTTGACGTGGCAGTGGCGATTGATTTCCTTCATGCACTTGGTGCCGAAGTAGCCCTCGGCTATCATCTCCATCTCAATCTGCGCGCTCTTCACCGAGTAGCCCTTGCCAATCATAGTGCCGAAGGTGCGGTTGCGCGAGAAGTTGGAATAGCCCGTCACCAGTAGGTCGCCCATGTAGACGCTGTCGGCAATGTTGCGCTCCATGGGGTTGATGACCTTCAGGAACCGCGCCATCTCCTGTACGGCATTGGCCATGAGGACGGCCTGGAAGTTGTCGCCGAACTTAAGTCCGTTACAGATGCCGGCGGCAATGGCGTAGACGTTCTTCAGCACGCTGGAATACTCGATGCCGATGACGTCGGACGAGGTCTTCGTCTTGATGAAGTCGCTGGTGAGGATGTCGGCAAAAGCCTGCGCCTTGTTGCGGTCAGCACATCCCACGGTGAGGTAGGAGAGGCGTTCGAGCGCCACCTCCTCAGCGTGTGAGGGTCCTCCGATGCAGGCCAGATTCTCGTACGGCACGTCGTAGACTTGATGGAAGAATTCGGAGCAGACGAGGTTCTCGTCGGGCACGATGCCCTTGATGGCGGTGATGACATACTTGTCGCGCAGGCGGACCTTCAGCTTCTTCAGGTGACCCTTCAGGTAGGGCGAGGGGGTGACGAACACCAGCGTGTTGTACTGCTCGGCAATCTTGTTGAGGTCGCTGGAGAAGAATATCTCGTCGGTGTTGAAGCGCACGCTCTGCAGGTAGGCGGGGTTGTGGCCCAGCCGGCGGAAGTCGTCGATGCGGTCGTCGCGGCGCATATACCACCCGATGTGGTGAGTTTTGCCCACTACTATCTTGGCTATCGCCGTTGCCCACGACCCGCCGCCGATAATCGCTATTCTACCACAGTCGTACATATTTCTAATTGACAATTGATAATTGACAATTAGGCTTGCGCCTTTTCAATCCAGGCAGCGACTTCGTCGACGCTGGGTTTCTGCAGGTCGAGCTTGTACTTCTTGACGATGTCGCCAATCTTCTGCTGGAGACCCTGGGGCTTCTCAGTTGCGATGTTCTGGACGAGGTTGAAACCAGCCTTGCGGAGCACGGGAACCCATTCCTCGGCAACGCCAATCTCGGCCCACTCAGCGGGAGTCGACTGAGGAATCTTCTTCTCAGGCTTCATCTGCGGGAACAGCATGACCTCGCCAATGGTGAACTTACCTGTGAGCAGCATGACCAAACGGTCGATACCGATGCCGATACCGAACGTGGGTGGCATGCCGTATTGTAGTGCGCGCAGGAAGTCGTGGTCGATGATCATGGCCTCGTCGTCGCCCTTGTCAGCAAGCTTCATCTGCTCTACGAAACGCTCTTCCTGATCGATAGGATCGTTGAGCTCAGAGTAGGCATTCGCCAACTCCTTACCATTCACCATCAGCTCAAAACGCTCGGTAAGACCGGGCTTTGAGCGGTGCATCTTGGTAAGAGGTGACATCTCGACAGGATAGTCGGTAATGAAGGTAGGCTGGATGAATGAGCCCTCGCAGAACTCACCAAAGAGTTCGTCGATGAGCTTACCCTTACCCATGGTCTCGTCGACATCCATACCCTTCGACAGGCAGAACTGGCGAATCTCGTCCTCCGTCTTGCCGTCGCAGTCGAAACCGGTCTTCTCCTTAATAGCCTCGAGGATGGGCAGACGACGGAACGGTGCCTTGAACGAAATGATGTTGCCGTCAATCTCAACCTCAGGCTTGCCGTTGACAGCCGTACAAATCTGCTCCAACATATTCTCTGTGAAGGTCATACCCCACAGCAGGTCCTTATAGCTGACATAGAGCTCCATACAGGTGAACTCAGGGTTGTGAGTTTTGTCCATACCCTCGTTGCGGAAGTTCTTGCCCATCTCGTAAACGCCCTCGAAGCCACCTACGATGAGGCGTTTCAGATAAAGCTCAGTGGCAATACGCATGTACATATCCTGATTCAGAGCATTGAAATGGGTGATGAACGGACGAGCCGAGGCACCACCGGCAATGTTCTGCAGAATGGGGGTGTCAACCTCCGTGTAGCCGGCATCGTCCAGGATGCGACGCAGGGTGCGGATGATGGTAGCACGCTTCAGGAAGGTGTCTTTCACGCCCTCGTTGACCACCAGGTCGACGTAACGCTGGCGGTAACGCAACTCGGGATCATCGAACTTATCGTAAGCCACACCATCCTTATACTTCACGATAGGCAGGGGCTTCAAGGCCTTCGACAGCAGCGTCAACTCCTTACAATGGACACTGATTTCGCCCGTCTGTGTGCGGAACACAAAGCCCTTGATGCCGATGAAGTCGCCAATATCCAGCAACTTCTTAAATACGGTATTGTATAACTCCTTGTCCTCACCAGGGCAGAGGTCGTCGCGGGTGATGTACACCTGAATGCGGCCCTTGGAATCCTGCAATTCTACAAACGAAGCCTTACCCATCACGCGGCGGCTCATCATACGGCCGGCGATACACACCTCGCGCGGGTCGGCATCGTCCTGGAAGCTATCTATAATCTCCGTAGAAAATGCGTTGGTAGGAAATTCCGCTGCGGGGTAGGGGTTGATGCCCATTTCGCGCAGCTGTTGCAGACTTTCGCGTCTGCCAATCTCTTGTTCACTAAGCTCTAAAACGTTCATATTTTGTAATATATATGTTCACAATGCGTCTGCAAAGATACGAAATAATTGATAATTGACCATTGACAATTGACAATTTTTTGCCTTTGACGTTAAATATTTGCTAAATTCTTGACAAATATTTGGTGGTTTCAAGAATATTTCTTACTTTTGTAGCACTAATAATGGAAACTACGGACATATGATACATGAAACAATCAAGACCCGCGTTGTCGGAGTAGACATCGAGATAGACACCACCACATTGGCGGTGATTGACGTGCGCGGAGATATCATTGCAAGTGAAAGCTTCAACACGGGAACCAATCCCAATATCGGCGATTTCGCGTCGGTGTTGAGCGAACGGGTCGTGACACTGGTGGAAAACAACGGCGGCTACGAGAGCATCCGTTCGTTGGGTATCTGTTGTCCGAGTGCCAATTACATGACGTCGTGTATCGAGAATGCACCCAACCTGCCGTGGAAGGGCGTAGTCCCCTTGGCAGCCATGATGCGTGACAGACTGGGACTGGCCGTAGCACTGGGTAATAACGCCTATGCCCGTGGATTGGGCGAGCTGGCCTTCGGTGTGGCTCACGGCATGAAGAATTTCGTGTTGATGACGCTGGGAGGCGGTGTCGGCAGCTGCATCTTTGTCAATGGCCAGTACTATCCTGGAGGCGACGGTTTTGCCGGGGAGATAGGTCATAGTCTGGCCCACCACGACGGACGGCAGTGTGGCTGTGGCAACAGTGGCTGTCTGGAGATGTACTGTTCGCGCAAGGGTATCCTGCTGACCGCCCAGGAGGTGATGTCCGAGAGTGACAAACCCTCGAAGATGCGCCTGACGGAGGACCTGACACCCGAAATCATCGTGTCGTTCTGCGAAATGGGTGACGAACTGGCCATAGAGACCATGCGCCGGACGGGCGACGTCTTAGGATCGGCACTGTCCGTCTATGCCACTATCATCAATCCTGAGGCCTTTATCTTTACAGGCAGTGTCTCTCATTTAGGCGACTGGCTGTTTGATCCTGCTTGGGAGAGTTTCAACGATCATGTGTTCCACAACATCAAGGGCAAGGTGAAGTTCCTGTCGTCGCAGTTTGACGAGAAGGAGGCTAATATGCTGGGTGCCAGCGTGCTGGCGTGGAGCGTGAAGGAGTACTCGCTGTTTAAGTAAAAAATCTAACTAACAATATACTATTATTATGGAAGAAGAACTGAAAAGTAAGGTCATTGGAGTCGACATCAGCATCGAGCGTACGACACTCGCTATCGTCGACATTCGCGGAAACATCCTCGCAGAGGACAGTTTCGTGACTTCCGACTATCAGAATGTCAGTGATTACGTGTCGGAACTGTCGGACCGCCTCTACATGCTGATGGAGAGCAACGGAGGGTATGAGAAGATTCGCTCGATAGGAATCAGCGCTCCCAGTGCCAGTTCCATTTCGGGATGTATCATCAATGCCGCCAACCTGCCCTGGAAGGGTGAGATACCCTTGGCAGCACTAGTGCGCGACCGCATGGGAATGGCAGTCGCAGTAGGCAACGATGCCCACGTAGCAGCATTGGGCGAATACACCTATGGCTCGGCTCACGGACTGAAGGACTTTATCATCATCACTTTGGGCGTGGGCATCGGCAGCTGTTTCTTCTCGCAAGGCCGTGAGCACATTGGAACCGAAGGCTATGCCGGTGAGTGGGGTCACGCCACTTTGTTTGACAACGGACGTCAGTGTGGCTGTGGTAAGAAAGGCTGTATTGAGTCGTACGTTGGTGCCCACGGTATCGTCCGCACGGCCAAGGACCTGATGCTGGAGTCGGACGAGCCGTCGCTAATGCGCGAGATTGAACATTTGAACCCCAAGATTATTTCTGAATGTTGCGAGCAAGGCGACGCGCTGGCTATTGAGACCTTCCGCAAGACGGGCTATCTGCTGGGTTTGGCACTGGCCAACTATGCCAACATCATCAATCCGCAGGCCATCATCCTGACTGGTGGTATCTCGCGTGCAGGAAAATTCCTGTTGGAGCCCACGCGCGAATCGTTTGAGGATCATGTGTTCCCCAACATGCGCGGCAAGGTGAGAATCGTGGTGTCGAGAATGGACAACCGCGAGCGCGACGTCTTAGGAGCAAGTGCCCTGGCGTGGGAAGTGCCGGAGTACTCGCTGTTTAAGTAAGAGTTTGCGAAGTTAATATTTGAAGCTACTGCCTCCTACGAACTCACGCATGATGCTCGTGGGAGGTATTTCTTTGTCGCTTACGGGCAGGAAATAGTGGATGAACTTCAGCAGACGGTGAGCCTCTGCATATTCAGGACAGTTCCTTTGTACTGACGAGAGGATGATCTCCGCATGAGTGCGCAGGACGGCAAACTCAATGTTCAGTGCCGAGTTGAACATGGCGTCAGCAGTCTCCTGATAGGGGAATATCCATTTGTCCTCCGCCTCACACACATTCTTCCATTGGGCAATGGTCTCACGCGCTGTATAGGCTCCTTTGTTGTAGTCGCGGATGATGCGACGCAGCAAGCGGTTGTCACGAACGGGAATCCAGTTGTGGTCGTCGAGCGAGATGCTGGTGAGTGCCGAGATGTAGATTTTGTATTTCAGCGAATTGTTGATGTTCTGCGTCAGCTTGGGGTTCAGTGCATGGATGCCCTCGATGATGAGCACTGTATCGCCTGCCAGTTTCAGCTTCTTGCCGTTCCATTCGCGCTTGCCCGTGGTGAAGTTGTATTCTGGAATTTCTACACGTTCGCCTTTCATCAGCCTGCTCAGATGATCCTCCAGCAGGGCATAGTCCACTGTCTCGATGTTGTCGAAATCATAGTCGCCATTGGGCAGTTTCGGTGTATCTACGCGATTCACGAAATAGTCGTCAGTAGAGAACGACATCGGACGCAGACCGCAAGCTAGCAGTTGGATGGAGAGTCGCTTGCAGAATGTTGTCTTTCCTGACGACGACGGACCAGTGATGAGTACCAGCCGTATAGGCTTCTCCTCCGCATGGAATCGGCGTTCGATGTCTTCTGCTATCTGCACAATCTTCTTCTCCTGCAAGGCTTCACTCACTTGTATCAGTTCCGAGGCGTGGCCTTTCAGTATCGCTTTGTTGACGTCGCCCGCATTCGACAGTCGCATGATGATGTCCCATTTCGTCTTCTCGCGGAACATCTCATACGTCTTGGGCATATCCACCTTCTCTGCCAGGATGGTAGGATTGTTCCAATCGGGTACACGCAACAACATACCGTCGTGGTAGGGTTCCAGTCCAAAGACCTTCAGGTAGCCGGCACTGGGCACTAGCGGACCGTAGTAGTAGTCGGCAGTATCACCCAGCATATAGTAGTCGCTATATATCTGTCCACTGGTTTCAAGCAGCTTTACTTTGTCGGAGAAACCTCGTTCGGCAAATACGCGAATGGCCTCTTCGTTGGTTGCCTCTGTGCGACGGAAGGGCATGTCGAGATTCACGATTTCCCTCATCCGCTCGCTGATTTGCTTGATGTCGCCATCCGCCAGCCCTTCGTTGTTCTTTTTCTTGAAGTTACAATAGTAGCCCCGCGAGATGGTGTGTTCGATGAATAGTTTCGACCCAGGGAAGATGTCCTGCGTCGCCTTGTAGAGCAGGAAACACAAGGAGCGCACGTAGACGCGGTGTCCACTGCCTTCGCGAGCATCGAGGAATTCCACGTCGCGGTTTTGGAAGAGTCTGAACTTCAGTCCCTCAGAGGCATTATTCACTTTTGCTGACACTACGGGGTAGGGCAGCTTGATTTCGTCAGCGAACTCTTGGTAGACGTCCAATAGCGAACAGCCTTCTGGGAAAGCCTTCGTCACGTTGTTGTTCTTGCATCGAATGTGTAGCATAGCAATCAATCGTTTTTAGTTGTTTGCAAAGATACGACAAAAAGCGTAAAACACCAAAGAAAAATGCTTTTTTCTATCATTTTTCTTACGCGTACCTTATTATATATAAGCCGCTGGTATGTTTGCAACCGAGTTGCGAAAGGTTTTTCCTACCTTTGCACCCAGAAACAATAAAAACGAGAGAATATGTGTAAAGAACATCATCATCACGAAGAAGCGTGTTCCTCCTGTGAGCACCATCACCATCACGAAGAAGAAGGGCAGCGCGGAAAGCTGCTGAAAATTGTGTTGGCGGCAGTGTTGCTGGCAGTAGCGGTCTACATCGAACATACGTTTGCGTTGTCCACTTGGCAACTGCTGTTGGTTTATCTTGTTCCTTATCTCCTGGTGGGATGGGACACGCTGAAGGAAGCGGCAGAGGGCCTGATGGAAGGAGAAGCCTTCAACGAAGACTTCCTCATGGCTGTTGCTACATTGGGGGCTTTGGGCATCGGATTCCTGCCTGGCGCGGAGAACGAATTTCCTGAGGCTGTCTTTGTGATGCTGTTCTTCCAGGTGGGAGAACTGTTTGAGGGCTATGCCGAAGGAAAGAGCCGCGAGAGCATTTCACATCTTATGGATATTCGTCCAGATGTGGCGCATGTAGAAGTAAGAGGTGAGAGGTTAGAGGTAAGAGGTGGGAGAGCTGAAGTGAGAGACGTTGCCCCGGAGGAGGTGGCAGTGGGAGATACGATTCTTATCCGCGTAGGCGAGAAAGTGCCTTTGGACGGTGTCGTTGTCGAGGGCAGCAGTCAGCTGAATACCGTTGCACTGACGGGTGAGACAATGCCTCGCAGCGTGGAGACTGGCGACGAAGTGGTGTCAGGCTGTGTCAATCTGTCAGGTGTGCTACGTGTGCGTACTACCAAGAGCTTTGGCGAGAGCACTGTATCGAAAATCATCCGACTGGTGGAAGATGCCGGCGAGCACAAGTCGCAAAGCGAGACCTTCATCACCAAGTTTGCGCGCATTTATACACCCATTGTCGTTGGTGCCGCCGTCCTCTTGGCCGTCGTACCCACACTGCTGGGAGGAACCTTTGCCACGTGGCTCTATAGGGCATTGCTGTTTCTGGTAGTGTCGTGTCCCTGTGCACTGGTGCTCAGTGTGCCATTGACATTCTTTGCGGGTATTGGCGGCGCGTCGCGTCGTGGTATTCTCATCAAGGGTGCCAACTATATGGATGTGTTGTCAAAGGTCGGCACGGTAGTATTTGACAAGACGGGTACACTGACGCACGGACAGTTTGCCGTTGAGGCCGTACATCCAGATAGCTTCGATGAACACCAGCTGCTGCACTTGGCTGCACACGTGGAACACTATACGACGCACCCCATCGGAGCAGCCTTGCGCGACGCCTTCCCTGACGAGGCTACGGACGGATGTGAGGTGAGCGACGTCGAGGAGATACCGGGAAAAGGTATTCGAGCGAAAGTCGGTGAAAAGATTGTTTGTGTGGGTAATACGAAACTGATGGATGCCGTAGGGGCTCAATGGCACGACTGCACGCACGTGGGAACGATTATCCACGTGGCTATTGACGGACAGTATGCCGGCCATATAGTTATCAACGACAAGGTGAAGGAGGACAGTGCCGAGGCTATTGCACAGCTGAAGGCGCTGGGTGTCAGTCGTACCATTATGCTGACTGGCGACCGTCGTGAGGTGGGGGAGCGCGTCGCAGGGCAATTAGGCTTGGACGAATGGTATGCAGAACTGTTGCCCGCTGACAAAGTGGAACATGTAGAACAGCTCCTCAGCTCTAACTCCGCACCTCAAACCTCTCACCTTGCCTTCGTCGGTGACGGCATCAACGACGCTCCTGTGCTGGCGCGCGCTGACGTAGGAATCGCCATGGGAGGACTGGGCAGCGACGCTGCCATCGAGGCTGCCGACGTGGTATTGATGGACGATCATCCCTCGAAGGTGGCACTGGCCATCCGTATTGCCAGACGTACGCTATCAATAGCCCGTCAGAACGTGTGGCTGGCTATTGGTGTCAAGGCGGCAGTGCTCGTGCTGGCTACGGTAGGACTGGCAACGATGTGGATGGCTGTTTTTGCGGATGTTGGTGTTACGGTATTGGCCGTGTTGAACGCCATGAGGGCATTAAAATGTTAAAAAACAATATCATTGTTGCCTGTGTCAGGAAAAAGTGTTACCTTTGCAGTCAATAATATTAAAATAAGACAAACGCAATGAAACCGACATTATTTCTTTTGGCAGCTGGTATGGGTAGCCGTTATGGTGGCCTGAAGCAGCTCGACGGTCTGGGCCCCAATGGTGAGACCATCATGGACTATAGTATTTATGACGCTATCCAAGCTGGTTTTGGCAAGATAGTATGGGTTATCCGTAAGGACTTTGAGGAGCAGTTCCGCACGCAGATTCTCTCGAAGTATGAGGGTAAGGTGAAGTGTGAGCTGTGTTTTCAGGCACTCGACGCCCTGCCTGCAGGATTCTCCGTTCCTGAGGGACGTCAGAAGCCTTGGGGTACCAATCATGCCGTGCTGATGGGTAAGGACATCATTAAGGAACCGTTCTGCGTCATCAACTGCGACGACTTCTACGGTCGCGACTGTTTTATGCAGATTGGCAAGTTCCTGAGCAATCTGCCTGAGGGTGCCAAGAACCAGTATGCCATGGTGGGTTTCCGTGTGTGTAACACGCTGAGCGAGAATGGTAGTGTGGCTCGTGGCGTATGCTCGTACAACGACAAACGCCATCTGACGGACGTCGTAGAACGTACGGAGATTCTTCGTCAGAACGGTCATATCCAGTTCAAAGACGAGCAGGGCGAGTGGCAGAACCTTGATGACAACACGCCTGTATCGATGAACGTCTGGGGCTTTACACCCGACTATTTCAAATATTCGGAAGAGTATTTCAAGGAGTTCCTGAGCGATCCGAAGAATATGGAGAACCTGAAGGCTGAGTTCTTTATCCCTCTGATGGTGAACAAGCTGATTAACGACGGAACAGCTACCTGCGAGGTGCTCGATACCACCAGCAAATGGTTTGGCGTGACCTATGCCGCTGACCGTGAGGCTACTGTAGAGCGCATCCAGCAACTCGTCGACGAGGGCGTTTATCCCAACAAGCTCTTCTAATTAACAATTGACGATTAATGCTGAACAATATTATGACTGATGGGGAGTGCAGCTTGCTGCGCTCCCTCATTGATGAAGCAGAAACCATTGTGATATGTGCTCACCAGAATCCTGACGGTGACGCTATGGGAGCGATGTTGGGCTGGTTTGCCGTGTTGCAGCATCTGGGAAAGGATGCCTTGATGGTTGTTCCTGACCAATATCCCGATTACTTGCAATGGTTGCCTAACACGGAGAAAATCGTACGCTACGACAAACGCAAAGACTATGTTGACACGGTACTGAAGATTGCCGACCTCGTATTCTGCCTTGATTTCAATACCTTATCTCGGACGGACGAGATGGAGAAACCGCTGGCTGCTTCGCCTGCCAAGAAGGTGCTCATCGACCATCATCCCAATCCAGACTCTGGTATGGCGTTGTGTGTCTCGCGTCCTGAGGCGTCGTCAGCCAGTGAATTGGTGTTCCGTATTGTTTGGCAGTTAGGAGTTTTTGAAGAGCTGAGCAAACATTTTGCGATTCCTGTCTACTGTGGTATGATGACGGATACTGGAGGCTTTACGTATAATTCCAACGATCCTGATGTGTTTTTCATCATCAGCCAGTTGTTGACAAAACGCATCAACAAGGACAAGATTTACCGCAACGTATATCATAACTATTCCGAGCACCGCCTGCGGATGGTCGGATTCGTGCTCTGCAATCGTCTTGTCGTCGACGACAAGCGCCACGCGGCTTATTATACGTTAGGCCGTGACGATCAGAAGAAGTTCCATTTCGTCAAGGGTGATGCTGAGGGACTGGTGAATATGCCGTTGCAGATTAAGGGTCTCAAGCTGAGTATCTCGTTGCGTGAGGATACGGAGCACGAAAACCTGGTGTGGGTCAGCTTGCGGTCGGTGGATAGCTTCCCTTGCAACCAAATGGCGGCACAGTTCTTCAATGGAGGTGGTCATCTGAATGCCTCTGGCGGGCGTGTCTATGGTACGATGGATGATGCTGTCAAGACCGTGCAGGATGCGCTAAAAGCCTATGAAGACCTGTTAAAGTAGTCTAATTCTCCATTCTCAATTCTCAATTTTTCAATTTTTATTCGTACTTTTGCATCCGAATTTAGCAAAATGACAGAAATGAAGAGACTCATTTACCCCATCATAATCATGCTCTGCGCCATTTTATACGTGAGCTGTGATAATTACGAGACCTATGGCGACAAGAAGGCAAAGGAACGTGATGCCATCAACCGTTTCATCTCAGAGAATGACATCAACGTCATTGACGAGAACCAGTTTGAAGCTCAGGGTTATACGACAGACACGGCACAGAACCAATATGTGCGCCTCTCACGTACAAATGTCTATATGCAGATAGTACGCAAGGGCTGTGGTAACCAGCTTGAGCAGAAGAAGTCGGTCAATGTCATTTGCCGTTTTACCGAGTACAACATTCTGGCAGACTCTTTGTTGCTGTCGAACCTGATACCGATGTTAATCTACGATAATTCTTTAGGCACATACGTTGAAACTTCCCAGTATTACGATAAAATGAATGTGACGCGTAATGGTACCACCTATACAGCTTCGTTTGTTTCTGGTCTGATGATGCGCTATCACAGTTCATCGAGTGTGCCTTCGGGATGGCTCGTACCCATGAACTACATCAACATCGGACGTCCAGAGAGCGAAAACGATGAGATTGCCTATGTGAAACTCATAGTGCCTCATTCGCAGGGAACGGCTGACGCCTCGTCGAGTGTATATCCCTGTTTCTATGAGTTAACATATGAAAGGGAGAAATAAACAGATTATTAATGCATAAATAGAAATTAGAAAAATGACACTGATTAAATCAATATCTGGCATCCGCGGAACTATCGGTGGACACACTGGTGATACGCTGAACCCATTGGATATCGTGAAGTTCACCACCGCTTATGCCACGTTCATTCCCCGCAAGGCAGGAAAGATTGTTGTTGGACGCGACGGACGCATCTCCGGTCCGATGGTTCGCGACGTGGTTTGCGGCACATTGGTAGGCATGGGTTTCGACGTCATTGACATTGGCTATGCCACGACGCCTACCACTGAGTTGGCAGTACGTATGAGCGGTGCCGATGGTGGTATCATCATCACTGCTTCCCACAATCCGCGCCAGTGGAATGCGCTGAAACTGTTGAATAGCGAGGGAGAATTTCTGACTGCCGCTGATGGACAGAAAGTTCTGGAAATTGCTGAGAAGGAAGATTTCTGCTATGCGGAAGTCGACAAGCTGGGAAAGGTTATCGTCGACGATTCCTTCGACGATCGTCATATCCAGTCTGTGCTCGACCTCAAGCTTGTTGATGTCGACGCCATTCATCAGGCTCGTCTGACCGTTTGTGTCGATAGCATCAACAGCGTTGGCGGCATCATCCTGCCCAAGCTGCTCGAGCGTCTGGGCGTTGGGTATAAGTTCCTGAACGAGCAGGTAACTGGTGACTTTGCCCACAATCCCGAACCTTTGGAGAAGAACCTCCAGGGCATCATGGACGAGATGAAAACAGGCAAATACAATTTGGGTATTGTCGTTGACCCTGATGTCGACCGTCTGGCCTTTATCTGTGAGGATGGAAAGATGTTTGGCGAGGAATATACGTTGGTCAGCGTTGCCGACTACGTGTTGTCGCAGACTCCTGGTAATACTGTCAGCAACCTCAGTTCGACTCGTGCCTTGCGCGACGTCACCCAGAAGCGTGGTGGCAAGTACACCGCTGCTGCTGTGGGTGAGGTCAATGTCACCACGAAGATGAAGGAGGTGAATGCTGTTATTGGTGGCGAGGGAAATGGTGGCGTCATCTATCCTGAGAGCCATTACGGTCGTGATGCATTGGTGGGTATTGCCCTCTTCCTGACCTCTCTGGCCAAGAAGGGTTGCAAGGTCAGTGAGTTGCGCAAGCAGTTCCCTGACTATCAGATTGCCAAGAACCGTATTGACCTTACTCCTGACACGGATGTCGATGCTATTCTGGTGAAGGTCAAGGAGATGTATGCCAACGATCCTACCGCACAGGTGAATGATATCGACGGTGTGAAGATTGACTTCCCTGACCGTTGGGTACACTTGCGCAAGTCAAACACCGAGCCGATTATCCGCGTGTACAGCGAGGCTGCTACCATGGAGGCTGCCGACGAGATTGGCAAGAAACTGATGCAGGTGGTTTATGATATGCAGTAATTATTCGCTTGTCGATAAATGACATATTCAGGTGGGCGTTTTCACATGCCCACCTGATTTTTTTTCTGCCAATGTGTCAGTTTGTCGCAATGGATACGCCCCTTTGGCACGCTTTTGGCTATGAGGAGGGCAAACTTAAATTCAAACAATTTTAAAAAATAAAGTATTATGAACATCAAACCATTAGGAGACCGCGTGCTGGTAGTGCCTGCACCGGCAGAAGAAAAGATTGGTGGTATCATCATTCCTGATACTGCAAAGGAGAAACCCCTTCACGGAACCATCAAGGCCGTTGGTCAAGGTACCAAGGACGAAGAGATGGTGCTGAAGGCTGGCGACGAAGTGTTGTATGGCAAGTACGCTGGTACTGAACTCGAGTTCGAGGGCGAAAAGTTCCTCATGATGCGTCAGAGCGACGTTCTCGCAGTGATAGAGAAATAATTATTAATCTGCTGTTAGCTGTTGGCAATTAGCTTTTAGCCAAATGCCAATAGCCAATAGCCAAAAGCAATAAAAAATTATGGCAAAGGATATTAAATTCAATATTGAGGCCCGCGACCTGTTGAAGAACGGTGTGGACCAGTTGGCAAACGCAGTAAAGGTAACGCTCGGTCCTAAGGGTCGTAACGTTGTCATTGAGAAGAAGTTCGGTGCTCCCCAGATTACCAAGGACGGTGTGACCGTTGCCAAGGAAATCGAGTTGGAGGACAAGTTCGAGAACACAGGTGCTCAGCTCGTCAAGAGTGTTGCATCGAAGACTGGCGACGATGCTGGTGATGGTACCACGACTGCTACCATCTTGGCACAGTCTATCATCACCGAGGGTCTGAAGAACGTCACCGCTGGTGCCAATCCGATGGATCTGAAGCGTGGTGTTGACAAGGCTGTAAAGGCTGTCGTTGACTTCATTCAGAAGAACGCTGAGCGCGTGGACGACAACTACGACAAGATTGAGCAGGTGGCTACCGTCAGTGCCAATAACGACGAGGAGATTGGTAAGCTGCTGGCTGAAGCCTTCCGCAAGGTTTCTAAGGATGGTGTTATCACCATCGAGGAGAGCAAGAGCCGCGACACCCATATCGGCGTTGTCGAGGGTATGCAGTTCGACCGTGGCTACCTCTCTGGCTACTTCGTTACCGACAGTGAGAAGATGGAGTGTGTGATGGAGAATCCTTACATCCTCATCTACGATAAGAAGATTTCCAATATCAAGGATTTCCTGCCCATCCTGCAGCCTGCTGCTGAGAGCGGCCGTCCCCTGCTCGTGATTGCTGAGGATGTCGACTCTGAGGCGCTGACCACGTTGGTTGTCAACCGTCTGCGTGGTGGCCTGAAGATTTGTGCTGTCAAGGCTCCTGGCTTTGGCGACCGTCGTAAGGCTATGCTTGAGGATATCGCAACCCTGACTGGTGGCGTCGTCATCAGCGAGGAGAAGGGTCTGAAGCTGGAGCAGGCTACGCTTGACATGCTGGGAACTTGCGACAAAGTGACTGTCTCTAAGGACAACACCACGATTGTCAATGGTGCCGGCGAGAAGCAGCTCATTCAGGACCGTATCGCTCAGATCAAGAAGGAAATCGAGCTCACCACCTCTTCTTACGACAAGGAGAAGCTGCAGGAGCGTCTTGCCAAATTGGCAGGCGGTGTGGCAGTACTCTATGTCGGTGCCAACAGCGAGGTAGAGATGAAGGAGAAGAAGGATCGCGTCGACGATGCACTCTGCGCTACGCGTGCAGCCATCGAGGAAGGTGTCGTTGCCGGTGGTGGTACGACCTACATCCGTGCTCAGGAGGCTCTGGCTGGCCTGAAGGGCGACAATGCCGACGAGCAGACGGGTATCAACATCATCTGCCGCGCTATCGAGGAGCCTCTGCGTCAGATTGTCAGCAATGCTGGCGAAGAGGGTGCCGTTGTCGTACAGAAGGTTCGCGAGGGCAAGGGTGACTTCGGTTACAATGCTCGTCTCGACAAGTACGAGGACCTCCGCGAGGCTGGTGTCATCGATCCTGCCAAGGTAGCTCGTGTGGCTCTGGAGAATGCCGCAAGTATTGCTGGTATGTTCCTCACCACCGAGTGTCTCATCTGCGACAAGCCTGAGAAGGAACCTGCTATGCCGATGGGTGGTGCTCCAGGCATGGGTGGCATGATGTAATTTGAATGATTTCCATGAAGTTTAATAAGGTATCACTGTGCAACCGCACAGTGATACTTTTGTAACATCAACTTTGCAAATCATGTCAATAGTGGGCTAATGGCTTGATTTATATCAATAAAGGTGTAGATTTTGGCCTAAAAGCTTGCAGTATTTTTAAAAAGTTTCTAACTTTGCACCGTCAAAAGGTTAATTCCGTTGACATTATCGTATTAGAATTAAGCACAATAGAGATATTTTTTTGATTTGTTTTAGTAGATTAGTTTTTAAGTAGTTTGTTTTTGAATTCGATTGTCGCGATGACAATCGGATTTTTTTTGTGCCTTTTCTTTTGTTTTGCCCTCGTTTTTCACTATCTTTGCAGCATGAAACAAATGATTGTTGCTGTTAGCTTGCTTTTCTCGCTGGGTGTTCATGCTCAGTTGTCAAACGTCAAGAGCGTTCGCACCAGCGAAAACTATCGGCCTGAGGGTCGTGCCTTTGTGTGTGTCAATGGTCATAACCGCTATACGCGGGCGCTATACGGCAGCCCGACGGAGTGGCGTGTGGAAACCAGCGACCGTCCCGTGTTCGCCCTGTACAAGAAGAATGATTGCCGCAATCTGCAATTCCGCGTCAATGGCGTCTGGCTCGATCAGACAGATTTCTGCGAGGCACGCTACGAAGACGGTATGCGCAGCTACCTGTTACGACACAAAGCCTGGGGGCCGAAGGCTACGTTGCGCGTGAAGGTCGTAGCATCCTTACAGCAGGAACAGGCCCTGTGGCGCTTCCTGACAACGGGCTTCACTGGCGACGTGAAGCTGGAGGTCTTTGTCAGCAATATCCGCAAGCCCAAGCTCTCGCGTAATGGCGACCTGGGCGCCGACCCCAAGGATGCCTTCGAGGCTGATGGCAAGGAGACCGTCCAGCAGTGGTCGCAGACCTTCGAGGACGAATATTATGTATGTTGCAATGGCATTGCAACAACCACTACCGACGCCCGCGATGCCTCAGAACACTTTGACGAGATGGAGGCTGCCATGAAGGAACTGGCGGGTCGTGTGGAGTTCAACACCCCCGACCCTTATGTCAATACCCTCGGCGGTGCGCTGGTGGTCGCTGCCGATGGTGACTGGGACGGCAAGACGTGGCTGCATGGCTGCATAGGCTGGCGCATGCCCCTCGCAGGCTGGCGTGCAGGCTATCTGGGCGACGTGTTAGGCTGGCCCAATCGTGCCATGAGTCATTTCGACGCCTACGCCAAGAGTCAGGTCAACAACGTACCGCCCAAGTACGGTCATCCGACGCAGGACGCCCAGCAGAACATGGCGCGAGCCAGGAAAGAGTGGGGGACCCAGATGTATTCCAACGGCTACATCTGCCGTAATCCGGAGCGTAACGACCAGATGCACCACTACGACATGAATCTCAACTACATCGACGAACTGCTGTGGCACTTCCAGTACGACGCCGACAAGACCTATATGCGCAAGATGTGGCCTGTGCTCAAGAGCCACTTGGCCTGGGAAAAACGCAACTTCGACCCCGATGGCGACCATCTCTACGATGCCTACTGCTGCATCTGGGCCAGCGACGCCCTCTATTACAGCGGCGGTGCTGTGACCCATTCGTCGGCTTATAACTACCGCGCCAATCTGTTGGCAGCACGTATAGCCAAGCTCATTGGCGAGGACGGAACGCCCTATCAGCAGGAGGCTGAGGCCATCCTGAAGGCGATGAACCAACGGCTCTGGCTGAACGATAAGGGTCATTGGGCAGAATACCAGGACCTAATGGGCTTGAAGCGTGTCCACGAGAGTGCCGCCGTGTGGAGCATCTATACCCCCATCGACTGTGGTGCCTGCACGCCCGAACAGGCCTATCGTGCCACGAAGTATGTTGACAAGGAGATTCCCCACATCCCTCTCACCTCTGACCTCTCACCTCTGACCTCTGACCTCTCACCTCTTACCTCTCACCTCTCAACGATCGCTACCTCCAACTGGCTTCCCTATTCCTGGAGCATCAACAACGTCGCTGCTGCCGAGGTGATGCACACCGCACTGGCTTATTTCGAGGCAGGCCGTTCGGAGGAGGGCTATCAGCTCATGATGGCCAACATCCTCGACCAGATGTACTATGGACAGTCGCCGGCCAATTTCGGACAGATCAGCAAGTACGACGCAGCCCGGGGCGAGTGCTATCGCGACTTCGGCGACTGCATCGGCATCTCGGCACGCACACTGCTGCAGGGCCTTTTTGGTATCCTGCCCAATGCCCTCGAAGGCCGTTGCATCATCCGTCCGGGCTTCCCCGAGGCGTGGGATTCGGCCTCCGTGCGCACACCTTATATATATTATAAGTACCAGCGTCAGGGCGACGAGGCGGTCTACGAAGTGACGCAGCATTTCGCCCAGCCCCAGCTGATTGTCATCCGCCAGAACCTCGGCATGGGCAAATACCGCGACGTCGTCGGCACCAACGAACAGCATCAGGTCATTCGTGTTCAGGTGCCGGTAAAATATCCTGAGGTGACCTTTGCGGGTTACGGGATTACGGAACAGCGCAACATCGGCACCGACGAGCCTACGTTTGCCGAGAAGTTCCACAAGCAGAACATCGACCGCGTGCTCAACGACAGCGTCACCAACATCTTCAGCAACGCATACCGCACTCCGCGTCCGCCATATACCACGTTGCAGATTCCGTTGCAGGGCGTAGGCGACTGGTGTCATCCTGCCTACAAGCCCGAAATCAACGACTCCCTATTCCGTTCGCTCATCGTCAAGGACGAGTTTGTCGCCATGGGCGTACCCTTCCGCACGTCGGCAACAGGCCGTAACATTGCCTTCACGTCGCTCTGGGACAACTATCCCGACAGCATCTCGATTCCCCTGAGCGGACGTTACCAGCAGGCGTGGCTCTTGATGGCCGGCACCACCAACCACATGCAATGCCGCATTGCCAACGGCATGGTCGTCGCCCAGTACACCGACGGAACTGCCGACACGCTGCAACTGGTCAATCCCGACAACTGGTGTCCCATCGAACGCGACTACTATGTCGACGGCAAGGCCTTCCAGACTGCCGAACCGCGGCCCTATCGCGTCGCCTTTGCCTACGACAAGGTCAGCCGTAACCTGTCAAAAGCCCTCGGCCTGCCCTTTGCCAATCCGCAGGGTGGCGAGATTGGTCCGAAGGGTGCCGACGGTGGTGAAATCAAGGGTGGGGCAGCCACGATGCTGCGTATGCCGCTGAACCGCCGGAAGAGGTTACAGTCGCTCACCGTTCGCACGCTTTCCAACGATGTTGTCATCGGATTGATGGCTGTGACGCTGCAATAACCCTATTGAACGTTAAAAAATCCTTATGTAGTAGCATTTTTTTCACTTTTCGCTTACCATTTATCACTTTTTTCGTATCTTTGTGGCTTGAAACCAATTCATTACTTTATAAACAAAACAAAAAAATGAACAACGTACCTGTAATTAAGATTGGAATCGTCGCCGTTTCTCGCGACTGTTTCCCTGAATCACTGGCTGTAAACCGCCGCAAGGCCGTTATCGCTGAGTATGAAAAGAAGTTTGGTAAGGAAGGCATCTACGAGTGCCCCATCTGCATCGTCGAGAGTGAGATCCACGCTCAGCAGGCCCTCGCTGATATCCAGAAGGCTGGATGTAACGCCCTCTGCGTTTACCTGGGCAACTTCGGTCCCGAGATTTCCGAGACCATGATTGCCGACTGGTTCCAGGGTCCCGCTATGTTCTGCGCTGCTGCTGAGGAGACTCAGAAGGACCTCATCGACGGTCGTGGCGACGCTTACTGCGGTATGCTGAACGCCAGTCAGGCACTCTCTCTGCGCAAGACCCGCGCTTACATCCCCGAGGAGCCCGTAGGCGACGCTGCCCAGTGTGCTGAGATGATCCACGAGTTCCTGCCCATCGCCCGCGCTATCGTAGGTCTGCAGAACCTGAAGATCATCAGCTTCGGTCCCCGTCCTAACAACTTCCTGGCTTGTAACGCTCCTATCCGCGCCCTCTATGACCTCGACGTGGAGATTGAGGAGAACTCAGAGCTCGACCTGCTCGAGGCCTTCCAGAAGCACGCTAACGACCCACGCATCGACGCTGTTGTAAAGGATATGGCTGCTGAGCTCGGTCATGGAAATAAGATTCCTCAGGTGCTGCCCAAGCTCGCCCAGTATGAGCTTACGCTGACCGACTGGATTGAGGCTCACAAGGGCTCTCGTCAGTTCGTCGCTATGGCCAACAAGTGCTGGCCCGCTTTCCAGACCATGTTCGGCTTCGTTCCCTGCTACGTCAACAGTCGTCTGACCAGCCGTGGCATCCCCGTAGCTTGCGAGGTGGATATCTATGGCGCACTGTCAGAGTACATCGGCACCTGCATCTCTCAGGATGCTGTGACCCTGCTCGACATCAACAACACCGTACCTACCGACATGTACGAGGAGAGCATCAAGGGCAAGAAGTTCGCTTGCGACACCTACACCGAGAAGGAAATCTTCATGGGCTTCCACTGCGGTAACACCGCCAGCTCGAAGGTTTGCAACTGCCAGATGTGCTTCCAGCGCATTATGGCCCGCGCACTGCCTGTAGAGGTAACCAACGGTACCCTCGAGGGTGACATCCAGCCCGGTCTGGCTACTGTTTATCGTCTGCAGTCTACTGCCGACACCAAGCTCCGCGCTTACATCGCCCAGGGCGAGGTCATCCCCGTAGCTACCCGCTCGTTCGGTTCTATCGGTATCTTCGGTATCAAGAACATGAGCCGCTTCTATCGTCACGTCCTCATCGAGAAGCACTACCCACACCACTGCGCCGTTATGTTCGGCCACCAGGGCAAGTACCTGTGGGAGGTTCTCAAGTACATGGGCATCCCCGTCGACGAGATTGACTACAACTTCCCGAAGGGCAACTTCTATCCCACGGAGAATCCGTTCTGCTAATCCGAACGAGGATGAAACAAAAAAGGGACTACCAAAGCGGTAGTCCTTTTTTTTGCGTAAGAATCGAGCGTGAATCATGGGGTCGGTTCTTCTATGTTGCAAACCAAATAATTGGTCCATCTTTTAGCATTGTTTAATCGTTTTATTGTTGTTTTTACTTTAATTTACACATATACAGCCAAGAAATCCCCGTCCAAACACTTCTTCGAAGCA
>JAFSNG010000025.1 GCA_017447515.1 Prevotella sp.
ATCTCATGCAGGCATGGACGACGAGAACAGCATCCAACGCCCCGAACTGATTACCCCACAGCGCGGCACCATCGCCGTTGAGCCCGACAAGAAGCAGAGCGTCATCAACGACCAACTGCCGCCCATGTCGTTCCGCATCTACCGCGTTAAAAAGTAAAAAGGTAAAGAAGTAAAAAGGTAAAAAACATGAATTAATAGGCATATACAAGCCCATACTTATCGTGTAGTTTACGAAGTGAGCCATCTGACTTCATCTGACGGATGACATTGTTCACCATCTGCAACAGATCCTCCTGCCCTTTCTTCATGAGTACACCAATCTCACCGTGATTGAAAGGCTTGTCCAATAGTGGAGCAGCAAGACGGGAGTCGGCCTGCACATAATATGGAGCCTCTGTAATCTCCGTTATCATCACGTCGGCTGCACCTTCAGCAACAAGTGTTGGTATTTCCTCGTTTTTTTGATGAACGATGATGGTGGCATGCGTCAGGTTCTCGTTGGCAAACTTCTCGTTCAGTCCGCCAGGATTCACCATCACACGGACTTCGGGCTTGTCGATGTCGGCCAACGACTGGTAGCGGTCTGCATCCGAAACCCTGCATAAGATGGTTTTGCCATTAGCCAGATAGCCGTCGCTCATGAGCATGGTCTCACGTCGGGCATCGGTGATGGTGATACCACCAATAGCGAGGTCGAACAACTGAGGCTCCGTCAATACATCGGCTGTCAGCGTAGGCCATGAGGTCTTTTTGAACTCTGGTGCTACCCCCAACTTATTTGCTATTTCCTTTGCAACCTCAATACCAAAACCCCAATAAGTTCCATCGGGTTCGCAGAATGATAACGGGCGGTAGTCACCTGTAGTACCAAAGAGGATAGTTCCTCGATCCAGAATCTCCGCTACTTTGCCATAGATGGGAAGGTCTGTAGATGTTGACAGGATGAAAACGGAGGATTGGCCATTGTCCTTTCCGAACTGGATAGCACCTTTCAGGTCGTTCTCTGGGAATAGCTTCGTACTGTCGAAGTAATAAAAGCCATCCTCACTATTGAACCAACCGCCTACATAGCCGTCGTGCTGCAAGGCATGGCTTACCACCTTGTGGAGTTGGTCACGCGAATGGCTGTTCTGAGTAGCTGCATAACTGACGGCTATTCCTTCCGTCGGCACCTTCATCGTGCGGATGTCAAGTGTGAATCCGTCTGGATGGGTCTGACAGAAAGCCCAAACCATATCAGCAATAATTGATATTTTGCGCTGCTCTGTAGCGTTATCCTCATTTGAAGAACATGAGGCGAAACTGGCCGTTCCGAAAATGGTCAGGACGGCAAATAATAACCAAACCCGGTATTTCTCCAATCGTATCATATCACAAATTCTTTTATAACAATAATAATGCGGCGGTAGGCGACGAGGTGGAAGGGACCGTCGTCGTGGACTTCGCAGATGAGGTGGACGGTGTCGCCCTTCGTGTCGGCGGGAATGCGGACGGTGGCTATCGACTGGTCCGGCTGGTCAATCGTCACCTTCGTTGTGCCAATCTCCGGCTGCTGCCACCAAAGGAACGTGAGGGCATCGCCATCGGGGTCGAAGGATTTCGAGGCGTCCAAACTGAGGGGGATCATTGTCCCTTTCTCGACTTGCTGTGGGACGGTGATGGTAATCGTGTCATTGGGCAATACAATATAAGGATTAAGATTGCCTCGACCTTCGGCGGCCCATTGCATACGGGCGCAGAAGTCGTTGAGCTCGTCGGGATAGAAGCGACGTTTGTAGCCGACGCTGATGCTGCGCAGGGGTTCCTGCCAGGAGGTCCAGGCCGTGGTGAGCGAGTCGGCACAGAGGCCGCGCTCGTGGTAGCCTGCCCAACCGCATTGATGCGGGTCTTCGGGATCGTTCAGTCCGTTGGGCATCACGTAAAGGAAACTCGGCGTGTCGCCCTCGACGCCCCATTTGTAATCAGGGTATTCACGCCCCAGCGCACCATGACCCTGGATGAGCTGCTGATGCTGGGCCCAGTGTTGCTTGCCCAGTTCGCACTGCTCCTGCCACGCGCCCTCGTCCCAGATGAACTGTAGGTCGTCCTGAAAGTCCTTTCGTAGCCACATGTGCGAGCTGTAGGCGCGGTCCATGCGCATATCATATTTCATGTCCTGGTCGGTGATGGTGAAAAGGCGGAACTTGCGGACGAAGTCCGAAACTTCGTCCACAGTGCGGGTCTGTTTTACGCGCCAGATGGCCTGAGCCAGCGTGTTGGCTCCGCCCCATGCCGCCACATAGATGGGACGCGGGTCGTCCTCGTCAGCCAGACGAATCAGCAGTTCGCTGCCGGGCGAGTCGTTGCCCTCGCCGATCACCTTGATGCCGCCGTGCTCGCTACCCATCACGGCGCGACTCTTGATGTAGTCGGCACTGGGCCAATAGCCAAGTTCCTGCTGTCCGATCTCCTCTTCCATGGGCAGGAACTCATTTTGACCAGAGCGTCTCATCAGGTTTGGCACATCCTGGCGATAGGCCTCGATGACGCGCGTCAGATACTCGGCCCACTCCTTCGGATACGGGTCGCAGTTCCAACCTACTGACGTTATCAGCGCCTCAATCTCAAAACAATCGGCATACGCCATCAGTCTCACCATCGACTCCATATCATCTGGCTCCACGTCCGCTGGTGCAATGTCCGTACATACCACTAATCGTGGCTTCAAATCACTCTTCGCTGCCCACACCGTCAACGGCATCAGGAGCAGCATGCATATCATTGCTTTCTTCATAGTCATTTCAAGCTGTTAATCCAATTAGCGATGTCGCTGAGGACTTCGGGCGAGATGGTTTCCTCTATCTCGGAGTACTCGGTGACGAGACCCGTCGTGCAATGCTGGAAGAGGTGGTTCAGGCCAGGGTATTCCTTGATGAGATGCTGCTTCGACTTCGGCAATAGACGCTCGATGGCCGTGAGGTTCTGCGAGGAGATGACCTGACAGTCGCGGTCGCCATTGAGGGCGAAGACGGGGCAGCGCGTCGCGGCGATGTCGGCAGACGGGTCGTAGTCGATGAACCACTTCAGCCAAGGCATCTGCTGGACGGCATCCTGCTGGCGGTATTTCTCGACGGTCATATCGGCAGTCATTCCCGATAGCGACAGGATGCGGTTGCCCTGCGCAGCCAACAACGTGTCGCCCTTGACACCTGGGCCTGCCAGCGAGACGATGAAATCGGGATACCCTTCCACGCTGTTATTCCTTCCCTTCTTGCCACCGAGCATGAAGGCGATAAGTCCGCCCTCGCTGTGGCCGAGGATGCCGACCTTGGAGAAGGCTTTCGTGTTGCGCAGATATTCCAACCCTGCCGCAGCATCGCGGGCGAAGTCCTCACTTGTAGCGTTCTTCACCTCGCCGCCCACAGAGGCGCCTGTTGCGCGGTCGTCGTAACGCAGCGTGGCGATGCCGTGACGCGCCAGATAGTCGGCAATGACGAGGAAGGGTTTGTGTTGCATCAGTTCCTCGTCGCGATTTTGCTGACCGCTGCCCGTAACCATCAGGACGACGGTGGGCTTCTGCTTAGCGTTCTTGTCATAACCCACAGGCCACGTCAGCGTACCCACCAGCGTGGCAAAGTCGGTGGCATTGGGGAACATCACTTCCTCCGTCGCATAGGGATAAGGTTCTTTGGGCGTTTGCGGACGCTTCACCTCTGGCACTCCCCTGGTCATCACCAGTGGCAGCGACATACCGTTCTGCGAAAAGGTGCCGTCGAGCGTGTCATTCTTTAACCGTGCACGGTAGGTCATACCAATCTGCTCCACCTTCAAGGCCAGCGAGTCGTCGCTTAGGTATTCCTTATAGGCAGAAATGCCCTTCGCACCCTGATCAGGGCTGTCAAACGATGCCGTCACGTAGCCGTCGGCTTGTTCCAGATGGAGTACCAACGTCAGCGACGCAGCACCGACGTTCAACTTGCCCGACCACGAACCAAGCAGGGCGGTGGTGGGATTTACCTGCGCCCAGCCAGTCAGTGCGACGAGGGCGAGGAGAATGGTAATGGAATATTTCTTCATAATAATAAGTTGAGTACTTGACGATAGGCCTCGACCTTTTTGTCGAAGGATAAGGGGTAGGCGCGCGAGGAGGAAGGGAGGCGCCATAGGGCGATGGAAGAAGGATGAGGTATGATGGAAGAGGTGTTGACCTTGGGGATGGCGGCAATTCCCAACGAGGCGCAGATGGTCTCTGTGGCCTTCTCGCCTGTGGTGACGATGGCACGAAGATGTGGCAGTTGAGAAAGCAGGGCGGGGATGTCTGTCGGCTCTACCACCTCGAGGAATTTGTCGGAAGCGTTGTCCTGCAGGCGGCGGATGGCCATAGAAGTATCGAAGAAGGCGAGGCCCTTTTCTTGGCAGAAGGCAACAATCTCGTCAATCTTGAAACGCTTGGCTTCGAGGTCCACGAAGTGGTTCTTGTCGCCAAAGAATATCTGTCCCTCAATGCGCCAATGGTCGTTGATGAAGTTCGGATAGTAAAAATCCATACACCACCGCTTGCGCTGGGGCGGAAAACTGCCTAAGAACAGTACCTTCGCATTCTCAGGCAGAAAGGGGCGCAGCGGATGGTACTCTACCCCACCCTTACTGCGGGCAATATTCTCTGTATTTAGATAGGAAGTCATCGTTTCATCCAGTATTGTCGTTCCTGTTCCGGCATCTTCTCAATAGCATAGCGGAGCATGGTGCGAGGCATTTCGTGAGCATGTTGACAGAGAAAATCGCGAAGGAGGTCCATCGAGACACGCTTGCCCATTTCGCGGAGCATCCAACCAACAGCTTTTTGCATGAGGTCGTGCGGATGATGCAAATGGATTTCGGCATAACGCAGGCACCACGACGGGTCGCCCATCTGCGAGGTCTTCCACGAACAAACGATGCTCATACGCTGTTTCCAGAGACAGGGACTTTGGGCGAGGTCGTCTAATACCTTTATCTTATAGTCTCTGTCACCCAGATTCGTCGGCAGCAAGAGCCAGTGGCCGAGAATCTTATGGACAGAGAGGTCGACGAGGTCCCAGTTGTTCGCTTGCTCAGCGTATTGCAGATAGAGCGTGAGGATTTCGTCGCGGGCGCGGATGGCCTTGTCGTCATTCTCCAATCGTTTGGTGGCCAGTTTCTCAAACTTCGCTACAAGAATCAGCAGGCCGCAGAGCCTCACCTCGTGCCAGCGGCTCATTAACAACTCTGGTATTTCGCTCAAGGGAAAATCTTTAGCCACAGCCTTAACAACCTCACGTGTCTGAGGTACTTTCAGACCGAGGAATTCATCGCCCTCGCCATACTCACCTGGTCCCGTTTTGAAGAACCCCATGAGTATCCGCCGTTGCTCGTCATTCTGCAGCGACTCCATATATCGTATGATTTCTTTCGCCGTCATCTTTTTCAATTTGGGTGCGAAGTTACGAAAAAAATCCCTGAAATCAAAAAGAAATCAGGGAATATTTATAGAGATAGTTGATTGTTAATGCTCGAGATAGGCGGCAACCTTCTTGGCGGTATCGCGACCAGAGGCGAGGGCGCGGACGACGAGGGAGGCACCATTGGCCGAGTCGCCGCAGACGAAGACGTTCTCCGGGTACTCAGGATGCTCGGGCTTGAGGAATCCCATAGCGAGGAGCACGAGTTCGGCCTTGATGATTTCGGGCTTTCCCTTTTCTACCATGATGGGACGACCGCCCTCTGGGTTGGGCTTCCAGTCTATCTCTTGGACTTTTACGCCGGTCAGTTTGCCGTTCTCGCCGAGGAATTCCAGCGTGTTGATGTTCCAACGACGGGTACAACCTTCCTCATGCGACGAGGTAGTCTTGAGCGTACGGGGCCAATTGGGCCAGGGGTTCTGCGGGTCTTCCGGACCTTCAACGGGCTTGGGCATAATCTCAATTTGAGTGACGCTCTTACACCCCTGACGATGGGCGGTGCCGATGCAGTCAGAGCCTGTGTCGCCACCACCAATCACCAATACATCTTTTCCTTTGGCGGTGATGCGGTCATCCTTGCTGAACTCCATGCCGGCGAGGACGCGGTTCTGCTGGGAAAGCAGTTCGAGGGCGAAGTGGACGCCCTTCAGTTCGCGGCCTGGAGCCTTGAGATCGCGGGCGGTGGGAGTGCCTGTTGAGATTACGACGGCGGAGTACTCAGCGGCAAGCTGCTGTGACACAGCAGCAGACTCAACGGCCTCGCCGTAGCGGAACTCGATGCCTTCGGCCTCGAGGAGGCGGATGCGGCGGTCGATGATGGCCTTGTTGAGTTTGAAGTTGGGGATGCCGTAGCGCAGCAGGCCGCCAGCAGCTTCGTTCTTCTCGAAGACGGTGACGCTGTAGCCCATCAGGTTCAGGTCGTTGGCAGCAGCGAGTCCGGCAGGCCCTGCGCCAATGACGGCCACCTTCTTACCATTACGCTTGATATCGGTATGGGGCTGGATAAAGCCCTCCTGGAAGGCCATCTCGGTGATGGCGGCCTCATCCTCGCGGTTGGTGGTAGGCTCGTGGTTGAAACGGTTCAGCACGCAGGCCTTTTCGCACAAGGCGGGACAAATGCGGCCAGTGAACTCGGGGAATGGGTTGGTCGAGTTCAGCAGGCGATAAGCCAGTTCCCAGTCGCCTTTATACAGGGCGTCGTTCCACTCTGGTGCTTTATTGCCCAGCGGACAAGCCCAGTGGCAGAAGGGCACGCCGCAGTCCATGCAGCGCGAGGCCTGCAGTTTGCGTTCGCGAGTCGAGAGCGTCTGCTCCACCTCGCCAAAGTCGTGGATTCTATCGTGAATCGGACGGCATCCCGCCTCTTGGCGGTGTATCTCTAAAAATGCTTTTGGATTTCCCATTGTGTAAAATTTAAGAATTTAAAAATTTAAAAATGAAATGCGACAACTTTTACATTATTACATTTTCTAATTTTTACATTTTACTAATAGTCGCGCTGGATGTCGGCGATTTTCTCGTGAAGCTTCTTCATCTTCTCCTCTTCGAGCACGCGCTTGTACTCGATGGGAACGACTTGGATAAAGTCCTCGATGTAGCGGTGCCAGTCGTCGAGCATACGTCCGGCGAGGGCCGAGCCCGTGTGCAGATAGTGCTGACGGATGAGCTCGAGCAGCTCTTTGCGCGAGACGCTGTCCTCGACCAGCGAGAGTTCCACCATGTCCATGTTGCAGAAATAGTCGAACGTGTGGTCGGGGTCGTACACGTAGGCCACGCCGCCCGACATACCGGCTGCGAAATTACGGCCGGTCTTGCCCAATACCACCACGCGACCGCCAGTCATGTACTCGCAGCAGTGGTCGCCAGCACCTTCGATGACTGCGATGGCTCCCGAGTTGCGCACGCCAAAGCGCTCACCCACCTTACCATTGATGTAGAGTTCGCCGGAGGTGGCGCCGTACAGACCCGTGTTACCAGCGATGATATTCTCTTCAGCCTTGAAGGTCTCGCTGTGACGTGCTGGCGGCAGAATGCTGATGCGACCGCCCGAGAGACCCTTGCCGAAGTAGTCGTTGCACTCGCCTTCCAGACGAATGTCAAGACCCTTCACCGCAAAGGCGCCAAACGACTGACCAGCCGAGCCTTTGAACTTAATCTTGATGGTACCCTCAGGCAGACCTGCTTCACCGTATTTCTTGGCGATGACACCAGAGAGCATCGTACACGCGGCACGGTCGGTATTTCTGATGCCGTAGTCGAGGGTCACTTCCTCGCCATCGTTAATGGCCTTCTGAGCTGCCTTGATGATTTCCAAGTCTGCCACATCGGTGACTTTCGTAAACTCGCCACGATCCCAATAGAGGGGCTTATCCGTCTCTGGCTTATGCAGAAGACGGGCGAAGTCAATGGTGCGCCACTTCTCAACCACGCTGTTAGTGTGCTCGGCGGTTTTGCCGTCGAGGTCCTTCACCTCAATGAGTTCCGTATGACCGATAATCTCCTTCAGCGAGTGTACACCGATTTCTGCGAGGTATTCACGCACCTGCTCGGCCAGGAAGGTGAAGAAGTTCACCACGTACTCAGCCCTTCCCTCGAAGTGCTTGCGCAATTCCGGGTTCTGCGTTGCCACACCCATCGGACAGGTATTGGTGTTACATTTTCTCATCATCACACAACCCAGCACAATGAGCGGTAGTGTACCGAACGAGAACTCGTCGGCACCCAGCATGGCCATAATAATCACGTCCTTGGCGGTCTTCAACTGTCCGTCTGTCTGCAGGCGAACCTGATTTCTCAGGCCGTTCATCACCAGCGTCTGCTGGGTTTCAGCGAGTCCAATCTCAGGTGAGATGCCCGCGAAGCGCATACTTGAGGCAGGAGAAGCACCTGTACCGCCCTCGGCACCAGAGATGACAATGAGGTCGGCCTTGGCCTTAGCCACACCTGCGGCGATGGTTCCCACGCCACTCTCGGCAACGAGCTTTACGCTCACGGCAGCAGTGGGGTTGATATTCTTCAGGTCAAAGATCAGCTGTGCCAGGTCCTCGATACTGTAGATGTCATGATGAGGCGGCGGCGAAATCAGCGAGATGCCAGGAATGGCGTTACGCGTCTTGGCGATAATCTCGTTGACCTTGAATCCAGGCAACTGTCCGCCCTCACCAGGCTTAGCTCCCTGAGCCACCTTAATCTGTATTTCCTCGGCATTTACCAGGTACTCGGCAGTCACGCCGAAGCGACCTGATGCAATCTGCTTGGTCTTTGAGCTCAGGCTTACACCGTCCACCTCCGTGTGATAGCGGGCGTTGTCCTCACCACCCTCACCAGTATTAGAACGCGTGCCCAGTTTGTTCATGGCCAGTGCCAATGCCTCGTGAGCCTCGATGCTCAGCGCACCAAACGACATCGCACCCGTCACAAAGTGCTTCACGATACTCTCCACGCTTTCAACCTCGTCGATTGGTGTTGGCTCGGCGGCCTTCTTGAATCCGAAGAAGTCGCGGATAAAGATGGGGCTCTCCTTTTCGTCAACAATCTTGGCCCAATCCTTGAATTTGTCGTAGTTGCCCTGACGGGTAGCCAGTTGCAGTTTGGCAATGGTCTCGGGGTTCCAGGCGTGCTTGATGCCGTCCTTTCTCCACGAGAACTGTCCCTGGTTCTTGAGCGTTGAGTCTGTCGCAGTGTCACAACAACCCACACCCTCCGCATGCAAACGAATCGCATCCTTCGCAATTTCTTTTAGACCTACGCCTCCAATGGTGCTCACCTCCGTTCCGAAGTACCTTCTCAGCAAGTCTTCGCTCAGTCCGATGCTCTCGAAAATCTTCGCGCCACGATAGCTGCGGATGGTCGAGATACCCATCTTCGACATAATCTTCTTTAATCCTTTATCCACAGCCTTGATGTAGTGGGTTTCTGCCGTCGCGTAGTCCTCCTGAATCTTCCCCTTCATCACCAAGTCGTCGAGTACGGCGAAAGTCATGTACGGACAAAGGGCGCTGGCACCATAACCCAGCAATAGAGCGGCATGCATGACCTCACGAATCTCACCGCTCTCCACAATTAGTGCCGTCTGCACGCGCTTGCCCACGCTGATGAGATAGTGGTGGACGGCACTCACGGCCAGCAATGATGGGATGGCAGCGTGCGTCTCGTCAATCTCGCGGTCAGAGAGTATGATGTAGTTCACACCCTCGTCCACACTGGCTTCAGCCTGGTGGCACAAATCGTCGAGTGCCTGGCGCAGGCCGCTTGCGCCCTGTGCTATCTCGAAAAGGATAGGCAGCTTTTTGGTGTTGAATCCCTTATAGCGGATGTTACAAAGTATATCAAGTTGCGTGTTGGTCAATACGGGCTGCGGCAGGCGAACCATCTTGCAGTTCGATGCATCGGGCGTCAGAATGTTCGTTCCCACTGCGCCGATATACTCGGTCAACGACATCACCAGTTCCTCACGGATCGGGTCGATGGCGGGGTTAGTCACCTGCGCAAACTGCTGACGGAAGTAGTTGAACAGCACCTGCGGACGGTCGCTGATGACAGCCAGCGGAGTGTCATTACCCATTGCTGCCACGGGTTCCTGACCTGCCGTCGCCATCGGGATAACGGTCTTGTCGATATCCTCTTGACCGAAGCCGAAGGTCACCAGCTTCTGCTGCAGATTGCTCACGCCATTCTCCACATGGCGACCACTCTTCAGTTTCTCCAGCTGCACGCGGTTCTCGTTCAACCACTCGCGATAAGGATGCGCCTTGGCCAGCTTTTCCTTAATCTCGCCGTCGTAGTATATCTTGCCCTCCTGCGTATCAATCAACAGAATTTTTCCTGGCTGCAGACGTCCCTTCGATACCACATCACCCGGCTCGAAGTCCATCACGCCCACCTCAGAGGCTACCACCATCATACCTTGTTTGGTGATGGTATACCGGCTTGGGCGCAGGCCGTTGCGGTCGAGCATACCACCTGCATAGCGTCCATCGCTAAACAGCAAGGCGGCAGGACCGTCCCACGGCTCCATCAGGATAGAATGGTATTCGTAGAAAGCCTTCAGGTCTTCCGAGATGGGGTTCTTGTCGTTGAACGACTCCGGCACCAGAATAGCCATCGCCTGCGGCAGCGAGAGACCACTCATCATCAGGAACTCGAAGACATTGTCGAGGCTGGCAGAGTCACTCATACCCTCCTGCACAATCGGCCTCAAATCCTTGATATCTCCCAGGGCCTCACTTGAAAGCACACTCTCACGCGCCTTCATCCAACCGCGGTTACCACGAATGGTGTTGATTTCTCCGTTATGGGCCAGCAAGCGGAAGGGCTGGGCCAACGACCATGTGGGGAATGTGTTGGTAGAGAAACGTGAGTGTACCAGTGCCAGTCCACTTGTAAAGTAAGGGTTCGACAGATCAGGGAAATACCTGCGCAACTGTCCACTCGTCAGCATGCCTTTATAGATGATGTTCTTGCTTGACAGCGAACAAATATAGAAGTCCTTATACGCCGCCGAGTTTGTTGCTGTGTCACAGCAACCTGCAATACGATTTTCTATGCGTTTACGTACCTTATATAATATACGGTCGAGTTTCTCTGCTTTTGCCTCGCTCACACCCGTCACGAAAATCTGCACGATGTCTGGCTCCACTTCCCTTGCACCGGCACCCAGCACCTCCGGACATGTCGGCACCGAGCGCACGTGCATCAACTGCAAATCCTCGCGCTCGATTTCCTCAATCATTACGCTCAGAATCTGCTCTTGCGCCTTTTTCTCCTTAGGCAGGAATACCAATCCCGTTCCGTATTTTCCTTTCTCCGGCACAGGGATGCCCTGCAACAGAATAAACTCATGGGGAATCTGCACCATGATGCCCGCGCCGTCACCTGTCTTGTCGCGCGTCTCGGCACCACGATGCTCCATGTTCTCCAACACCTTCAGGGCGTTGTCCACCAACTCATGACTCTTGCCACCGTGGATGTTTACCACCATACCCACACCACAAGCATCATGCTCATAAATGCTCTGATAAAGTCCTTTTACGTTACACTTTGTCATATTATCCCTACTTTTGCTTTCTTCTTGTTCAAAAATCGGTGCAAAGGTAATACATTTTGCCAATCCTGCCAAACCTTTTGCTTTCCTTTCAAATATTAAAATCTTTCACAACTTACACTTTGCTCATTTTTTACTCATTTTTCTTTCATTTTGAAAACTTTCGCCATTTAGTACTCCTTCATTCCTTACATATTGTCATTTTAACAAAAATCTTGTATATATTCATAAAAGGTCTTCCTGTTCGGGTCATATTACAAGATGGAAAGAAGAAAAACGAATTTTTCTTTTGGGTTTCCATTTTTTTTCGTACCTTTGGCAGCCAGAAATGGAATAACATAAAAAGATTACGACTATGAAGATTTTCCAGAGTTCGATTTTCAGGGCGGTGTGCGCCATTGTGATTGGTGTGTTGTTGGTGAAATTTCCGCAGGAAGGCGTAACGTGGCTGACAATAGCCATCGGGGCATTGTTCCTGCTGTCGGGCATCATTGCCCTGATAGCCTACTGGCAAGCCAAGCGGCACGCTGGAGAGTATACCATCACCGACAAGGATGGTCGCGTGGTAAGGGGTGGACAGCCGACATTTCCGATAGTGGGTGCGGGCAGTGTGATACTGGGACTGGTACTGACGCTGACGCCCAATGCCTTTATCAATGGGCTGATGTATATGTTAGCTGTGGTGCTGATATTGGGTGGTGTGACACAACTGATGGCACTGGTAGCCGCACGCCGGCTGGGCAGTGTACCTTTCGGCTATTGGATAATGCCGTCGCTGATTCTGCTGACGGGACTGTTTGTCATCCTGAAACCGATGGAGTCAGCAGAGTTGCCATTGCTGATACTGGGCTGGTGCTCGATACTATATGGCGTCGTTGAACTGATCAATGCATTAAAAATACATCGCCTGCGCAAGGAGGCAGACGATGCATTGGCTATCCAACAGGAAACGCAAGCCGAGGAAATCGAGTCACACATTGGTAACGATGCCCTCGATGTAAGTTCGGAGGATGTGGATACCGGTCTTGTTGTCCCCACCCGAAGGGATGATTAAGTCGGCAAACTGCTTCGTGGGCTCAATGAACTGTTCGTGCATGGGCTTGAGGACTTTTTCGTAGCGATCAAGCACCATGTCAACGGTTCGTCCACGCTCGACGACATCACGACGGATGTTACGGATGAGTCGTACGTCGGCATCGGTATCGACGAAAATCTTCAAGTCCATCATGTCGCGTAGCTTCTTGTAGTGCAGCGTCATGATACCCTCCAGGATGATGACGGGCTTCGGCTCGACATGAACGGTTTCCGGCAATCGATTGGATATAATATAAGAATAGGTGGGCTGTTCGATGGCCTGCCCATTCTTTAACATCTTGATATGCTCGGTAAGCAGTTTCCAGTCGAAGGCATCAGGATGGTCGAAATTGATGGCACGACGCTCTTCGTCGGTGAGATCCGTCGTATCGTTATAGTACGAATCCAAAGGAACGATGGCTGCACAATGAGGAGGCAGCGCTTGGGCAATTTTCTTGACGACGGTGGTTTTTCCAGAACCTGTACCGCCAGCGATTCCAATAATAGTCACTTCTATATTTTACTATTTGACAATTTACTATTTCTTTTCTTTCATCAGATAGATAATGGTAGGCAGGTGGTCGCTATAGCCGTCGAGCCAGACACCGCCGGCATGGGTACGTTTGAGACCGCCTTTGTACTGTCCCTCCTGCTGGAAGAGGTAGTCGCGACGGAAAATCTGATGCTGACGGAACTTCAAGGTATTATAGTCTTGCTTGCCTTCCTGATGAAGCAGGTTTGAGGACAGCACAATCTGGTCGAAGAGGTTCCATGCACCATCATAAACCAACGTTCCCGTTCCTGAATCGTGGATTTTCCACCAAGGGTTATACATGCCTCCGGGTTCTACATCCTTGATGTCGCGACGGGCGCCCAGGGCTTCCGACATGGAACGGTCGCGTGGGTCGTCGTTCATATCGCCCATGATGATAATCTTCACTTGCGGATCTTCCTTCTGCAAACGTTCTTTCAGGGCCTTTACCTGTTTGCCGGCCAGTTCACGGTAGTAGGATGTTGCTCCGCGGCTGGGCCAGTGGCAGACAATGACAGTCAGACGTTCGCCGGCCAGCGTGCCGCTGACGGTGAGGAAACCACGGGTGGCACGATTTTTGTCGATATCCTCCTTCTTCTCATAATTATAAGGTTCTAGACGGACTTTATTCGGTTTGAAGAGTGCAGGATTATAGATGAGCGCACAGTCAACGCCACGCTGGTCTGGACCTTCAACGTGAATAAACTTGTAACCTCTTTTCTTGAGTGCCGGCTGATTGCAGAGATCCTCCATACAATGGCGGTTCTCGACCTCACTGACACCGATGATGGCACACCCGTCGTTGGGCAGCATGTCGGTACCCATTTCACCCAGAACCGTCGACATGTTGCGCAGCTTATGCTCATATTTCATCTGCGTCCACTTGTTACGACCCTCGGGCAGATATTCATAGTCGTTATGTCCCTCATCGTGCTTGGTGTCGAAGAGGTTCTCCAGATTATAGAACCCGATGCCGTAAATATTGTATTTTTGCGCACGTGCCACAAAAACTCCAGTTGTTAGCAATAAGAATAGCAATAATAATTTTTTATTCATAATCGATACTTTATTTTAGTTATTACCTGCAAAGATACACATTTTTTTTCACATAAAGAACTTTTTACCATGAAAATTTGCATGAACTTAAAAAAAATCACAATAATTGTATTTGTTTTCGTTTTTTTTTCTTACCTTTGTGGCAAATATTAACCTAACAAATAAAGAATTATGCAAAAAAAGCTGAAACTTATTGTGATAGCTCTATGCTTCGCTGCTTCGGCATTTGCTCAGTCGACAAAAGGTACCGTCGTAGACAACTTGGGAAACCCCATCGCCGGTGCCATCGTATCCGTTGAAGGCAGCAATGTCTCAACGACGACCGACGTGAACGGCAATTACCAGATAGCAGCTCCTAATGGTGCAAAGGTTACCATTAAGTATATTGGCTATCAATCGCAGACTGTAGTGCCCGGAAGCACCGTCTATCTGTTGGAGGACGATCTTTCCTTGAAGGAAGAAGAGGAAGAAGAATCCGTAGACAACGATCAGACCTTCACCTTCACGGAAGCTCAGTTGGGCGACGACGACGACATGTCACAGAATGTGACTATCATTTCGTCGAACCAGAACGTGTATGCCTCGCAAGTAGGTTATACTTGGAGCCCCGTTCGCTTCCGTTATCGTGCTTTTACCCAAAAGTACAATGAGATTTACATCAACGGTGTCCAGATGAACGACCTGGAGAGCGGTCAGTTCCGCTATGCACTTGTGGGCGGTCTGAACCAACAGACCCGTAACAGGGAAAACGCACTGCCGTTTGAGTTTAACAACTTCACCATGTCGGCTATGGGTGGTTCGAACAACTACAATTTCCGTCCCAGCAACATGGCAACAGGCCAGCGAGTAACCCTGACGGGTGCCAACCGTAATTATACGGTACGCGCGATGTACACTTATAATAGTGGCTTGCGTCCGGACGGCTGGGCATTCTCGGCTAACGTCACCTACCGCTGGGCAAATATGGAGACGGCCAACGTTCCTGGTACGTTCTACAATTCGCTGTCGTACTTCCTGGGAGCGGAGAAGAAACTGAACGACAAGCACTCGCTGTCGTTGGTAACATGGGGTAATCCTACGGAACGTGCCGCACAGGGTCCTGCCACAGACGAGATGTACTGGATAGCCAACAGCTACTTCTACAACCCGAACTGGGGTTTCCAGGACGGCAAGAAGCGCAGTGCCCGCGTCATCAACGATTTTGCACCCTCAGCCATGCTGACGTGGGATTGGAACATCGGACAAAATACGAAGCTGACTACCGCACTGACAGGCCGCTACTCAATCTACAAGAGTACCAATCTGGAGTATAACGACAGCGAGAACCCCAAGCCCAACTACTGGAAGAACCTGCCGTCGAGCTACTACGACGTATGGTATCCTGACGATGTCGCCGGACGTACGCTGAGCGGATATCAGGACTTCTGGCGTGCATGGGCTTATCTGAGCGGTTGCGAGGAAAATCGCCAGATAGACTGGGACAAGCTGTACTTCGCCAACCAGCAAGGCAATGCCACAGGGCGCGACGCTGCGTATTTCGTATCAGCCAGATACAACAACAACATCAACTTGTCCCTGGCCTCAACGCTCAACACCAAGCTGAGCCAGAACACTGCCCTGAACGTAGGTCTGCAGCTGGCTGCAAACATTGGCATGCACTACAAGAAGATTGACGACATGCTGGGTTCGAACAGTCTGCGTAACATCAATACCTACGCGCTTGGCACCTACTCGATTGGCGACCCCCACGTTTATTACGACTTGAGGAACAAGGACGCCATATTGAAGGAAGGCGACAAGTACGGTTATGACTACAACCTGCACGTTCGCAAGGCTCAGCTGTGGGGCTCGCTGAAGTGGAATAGGGACAATTACCAGTCGTTCATTGCAGGTCGCATTGGTGGCGTCACCATACAGCGCGATGGTAAGATGGAGAATGGTATCGCTTTTGCTAGAGGCAACGGAGTCACCTCTTACGGCAAGAGTGAGGTCGGTAAGTTCCTGGACGGCGGTCTGAAGTGGGGAATCACCTCAAACACCATTAAGAAGAGTGGTTTGACCTGGAACGTCGGCATAGGCTATGAGTTCCGTGCTCCCACTCCCTCAACAGCATTTGTTTCGCCTGAAATCAACAACGACTTCGTGATGAACCTGAAAAACGAGAGAGTATTCTCGGGTGAGGCAGGCTTGCAATATGAGAGTGCAAAATTCAAGGCCAACATCAGTGGTTATTTCAGCCACCTGAACGACGTTACTGAGTGGCAGCAGTACTATGATGATGTCTACAACTCATTTACTTATGTCTCAATGACGAATATCCAGAAAGAATACTACGGACTGGAGTGGGGTCTCAAGTACAAGATAACACCTTCGTTCAGTATCAAGACGCTGGGAACTATCAGCGACGCTAAGTATATGAACAATGCCGACGTTGTATTAATGAAGTCGACAGAGGGAACATATCACAACGATATAGTATATAATAAAGGTATGCGCGAGGGAGGCACCCCGTTGTCGGCATTCAACCTGACGCTGAGCTATAGCGCTGGCGGATGGTTCATCGACGTAATGGGTAACTACTACGATCGCATCTATCTATCCTATTCACCAGCTGTTCGTACAGGTTTGGCATTGAAGAAACGTCAAGAAGGATATGAGAGTAACGGCATTGAAGCCGAGAAGGTGTATGACATTATTGACGGCAAGAAGGTGATACGCGATAGTGCTTTGGAGCAAGCCGAGGGTAAAGGTGGATTTATGCTCGACCTTTCAATTGGTAAGAGCATTCGCATGAGGAAGGGACAGCTCTCGATTAACCTCTCGTTGACCAATGTGCTGAATAACCGTAAGATGGTCACTGGCGGTTTCGAGCAGAGCCGAATTAACAATTCTGTGAACTCAATCACTGGCGAGGTGGGAAGTACTCGTAACTACAAGTTCGACCGCAACCCGTACAAGTTCTATTCGTACGGCATCAACGGCATGTTGAACCTTGGTTATAGATTTTAATTAGAAACAAGTAATTAGAAATCACTCATTATGACTACCTATATATATAATAAGGTGAAGAAGGCTGTGAAGGCAGGAATGTTGGCATTGCTGGTTCCCGTTCTCACTAATCTC
>JAFSNG010000026.1 GCA_017447515.1 Prevotella sp.
ACACGCCAATTTGGAATAAAAGAAATCCGCTAAGTACTGATTTTCAGTGACTTAGCGGATTAATCTGTTGGGGTACCCGGACTCGAACCAGGAAAGGCAGGACCAGAATCTGCAGTGTTACCATTACACCATACCCCAAAAATACGGGTGACAAAGTCAGTGCAAATCGAGTGCAAAGAACTTACTCTTTGCCGAGATGCAGCCTGACTTCGCAGCGCGTTTCTCGAAATGCGCTGCAAAGGTACAGCTTTTTCTGAAACTACCAAAATTTTTAGGCACTTTTTTATAAAAAAACGCAAAATTTTCATGTTTCTGCGTTTTTTTCAATAATAAGATGTAACTTTGTAGCTTCAAAATACGCATTATATTATTAAATGGAACAAACGACACAGTTAGTAGAGACTATTACAAAAGGAATACAAGAGAAAAAAGGCCAGCGCATAGTGGTTGCTGACCTAAAAGGCATCGAGGGTGCCATCTGTAGTTATTTCGTTATTTGTCAGGGCAATTCACCGTCGCAGGTGGAGGCCATTACGGAGTCGGTAGGCGACATGGCCCGCGAGCATTTGGGCGAGAAGCCTTCGACGGTTGTGGGACTGGAGAACGCCCAGTGGGTGGCTATGGACTATGGCGACGTGCTGGTACACATCTTCGTGCCCGACATGCGCGATTTTTACGATTTGGAACACCTTTGGGACGATGCGAACTTAACTCATATAGAAGACATTGACTAATGGAACAGCAGAATAGACAGAACAATAAGCCGCAGATGAACATGCCGCGATTCAACATGAACTGGATCTACGGTCTGGTCATTATCGCGCTGGTCATGCTTTACTTTACGCAGGGCAATGAGAAATCGAGTGTAAGAACCGAGACGAGCTACTCCGACTTCAAGACGATGGTCATGAAGGGTTATGCGGAGAAGATCATGGTCAACAAATACGAGAACACTCTTCAGATGTACGTCAAGCCGGAACATATCCGAGACGTGTTCCATCAGGGTGTCGACAAGACGGGCAAAGAGCCCAGCGTATTGGTGGCCATCGGTTCGGTGGACCAGGTGGAGCAGTTCGTCAATCAGGCCCGCGAGGAACAGAAGTTCAGCGGTAAGTTTGCCTACGACAATTCGAAAGAGAACGAGTTCTTCAGTTCGTTGCTGATGAACATCCTGTTCTTTGGCGGCATCATCCTCGTCTGGATGTTCCTGATGAGACGTATGGGTGGTGGTGCTGGTGCCGGAATGGGCGGTGGCATCTTCAGCGTGGGCAAGTCGAAGGCGCAGATGTACGAAAAGGGCGGCGATCTTGGCATCACGTTCAAGGATGTTGCCGGACAGGCTGGTGCGAAGCAGGAGATGCAGGAGATTGTGGACTTCCTGAAGAATCCGCAGAAATATACCGACTTGGGCGGAAAGATTCCCAAGGGAGCGCTGCTCGTGGGGCCTCCAGGCACAGGTAAGACGCTGTTGGCGAAAGCCGTGGCCGGTGAGGCAGGTGTGCCGTTCTTCTCGATGTCGGGTTCCGACTTCGTGGAGATGTTTGTGGGTGTTGGTGCCTCGCGTGTGCGTGACCTATTTGAGAAAGCCAAGACGAAGGCGCCGTGTATCATCTTCATCGACGAGATTGACGCTGTGGGTCGTGCGCGTTCGAAGAACCCAGCGATGGGCGGTAACGACGAAAGGGAAAATACGCTGAACGCCCTGTTGACGGAGATGGATGGTTTTGGCACAAACAGTGGTATCATCACGCTGGCTGCAACGAACCGTGCGGATATGCTCGACTCGGCCCTGCTGCGTGCAGGTCGTTTCGACCGCCAGATACATGTCGACCTGCCCGACCTAAACGAGCGCAAGGAGGTATTCATGGTACACCTGAAGCCGCTGAAGCTCGACGAGAGTGTCGACGTTGATTTCCTCGCCCGTCAGACACCAGGTTTCTCGGGTGCCGACATTGCGAACGTTTGTAACGAGGCCGCCCTGATTGCCGCCCGCTTTAATCGTGAGAAGGTGGGCAAGCAAGACTTCCTCGATGCTGTCGACCGCATTATCGGTGGTTTGGAGAAGAAGACGAAGGTGATGACGGAGGCTGAGAAGAAGTCGATAGCCATTCACGAGGCTGGCCATGCCACCATTTCGTGGTTTACGGAGTTTGCCAATCCGTTGGTGAAGGTAAGCATCGTACCTCGCGGACGAGCTCTTGGAGCTGCGTGGTATCTGCCCGAGGAGCGCGTGTTGCAAACTAAGGAGGCCATGCTCGACGAGATGTGTTCGCTGCTCGGCGGCCGTGCTGCTGAGGAGCTGTTTATCGGTCATATTTCGACAGGTGCGATGAACGACCTGGAGCGCACCACGAAGCAGGCTTACGGTATGGTGGCCTATGCGGGAATGTCGGACAAGCTGCCCAACGTGTGCTACTATAACCAGCAGGAATATACTTTCCAGAAGCCCTATTCGGAGACTACAGCAAAGCTGATGGACGAAGAGGTGCTGAAGATGGTGAACGAGCAGTACGAGCGTGCAAAACAAATACTGACAGAGCACAAAGAGGGTCACGCCCAGTTGGCACAGTTGCTGGTAGAGCGTGAGGTGATCTTTGCTGACGACGTGGAGAAGATTTTCGGCAAGCGTCCCTGGACCAGTCGTGCTGAGGAACTCATTGAGGCCCAGCAGCGTGCCGAGGCCGAGGCTATGGCCGAACGCCGCGCCAAGGAACTGGAGGCCAAGGCGAATGCCGATTCGGAGAGTACGGAGCAGTCGGATAGCACGGAAGCTTCGGAGAATAACGAAAACAAGAACTAAAGCGATATGAAGAACTTTATCATTCGAACCATCACAGGCGTCATTTTCGTCGCTGCCATCGTGGCATCGTTCCTGCGTCCTGATGCGATGGTGCTGTTGTTTAGCATAGTGACAGGATTGACCATCTGGGAGTTTACCGGCTTGGTGAACGAGCGCGAGAACGTTACTGTCAACCGCTTTATATCTACCGTCGCAGGCGTGTATTTCTTTTATGCGATGACCTATTTCTGCAGCGACCTCTATGGCGGCATTGCCAAGAGCGTGGTGTTCATTCCCTATCTGGTGACCATCATCTACCTGCTGATATCGGAACTCTACCTCCGTCACGACGACCCCATAGAGGACTGGGCATACACTATGCTCGCACAGATGTATATCGCCCTGCCGTTCTCACTGCTCAACGTATTGGCGTTTACGGCTACACCCAACGGCGAAATCACGTTTAACACGCTGTTGCCGCTGAGCGTATTCGTATTCCTGTGGGTGAACGATACGGGTGCTTACTGCGTAGGTTCGCTGCTCGGTCGGCATAAGCTGTTTCCACGCATCTCACCAGGAAAATCGTGGGAGGGAAGCATTGGCGGAGCCGTCTTCGTGCTGGTAGCGGCATGGGCCATCAGTACGTATCTCGACGGTGAGATGCTGACGCTGTGGGCTTGGCTCGGACTGGGTCTCGTCGTCGTCATCTTCGGCACGTGGGGCGACCTGGTAGAGAGCCTCTTCAAGCGCACGTTAGGCATCAAGGACAGCGGCAACATACTGCCCGGACACGGCGGAATGCTCGACCGCTTCGACTCGTCGCTGTTGGCCATTCCTGCTGCAGTCGTCTATTTGTACACGCTGTCGCTGTTTTAGAAGTTAAGAATTTTAGAAGTTAAGAAGTTAAGGAGTTATGGAGTTAAGACAATAGTAATAATATGAGAAAACTACTGACCATTATTTTGTTGAGCCTGTTGGCATGTCACGTACACGCCATCGACCCCGTCAAGCAGTACGGAAAACTGCAAGTGAAAGGTGCACAGCTCTGCGACCAAAAGGGCAATCCCGTCATTCTGCGTGGTGTCAGCCTGGGTTGGCACAACCTGTGGCCGCGGTTCTATAACAAGGGTGCCATAGAAACGCTGAAGAACGACTGGCACTGCAGCGTCATCCGTGCGGCTATCGGTCAGCACATCGAGGACAACTTCCAGGAGAACCCCGAGTTCGCCATGCAGTGTCTGACACCTGTTGTCGAAGCAGCCATCAAGCAGAACGTCTATGTCATCATCGACTGGCATTCGCACAAGCTGATGACGGAAGAAGCCAAGCAGTTCTTTGGCGAGATGGCACGCAAATACGGCAAGTATCCGCACATCATCTACGAGATATATAATGAGCCCATCGAGGACACGTGGGTAGACCTGAAGAAATACGCTCAGGCGGTTATTGGCGAAATCCGCAAATATGACAAGGACAACGTCGTGCTCGTGGGCTGTCCCCACTGGGATCAGGACATCCATCTGGTGGCAGAGAGTCCGCTGGAGGGACTGACGAACGTGATGTACACTGTGCATTTCTATGCCGCTACCCACGGCGACGACCTGCGTCAGCGCACAGAGGATGCTGCCAAGCGGGGAATTCCCATCTTTATCTCCGAGAGCGGTGCCACTGAGGCCAGCGGCGACGGTAAGATTGACGAGGAGAGCGAGGAGGAATGGATCAAGATGTGTGAGCGTTTGGGTATCAGCTGGGTGTGCTGGAGCATCAGTGACAAGAACGAGTCGTGCTCGATGTTGCTGCCTCGCGCCACTGCTACCGGTCCTTGGCCTGACGACGTCATCAAGAAGTATGGCAAGCTGGTGAAGGGACTGCTGGAGAAGTATAATGTGAGGTAAGAGGTGAGAGGTAAGAAGTAAGATGTAAGAAGTAAGAGGTTATGACGAAGGAACAAGAGAAACTGGTGACAGACAATATGGGCTACGTGATAACGCTGGCCCGACAGTATAAGAGCGACGTGCTGAGTACGGACGACCTGATCAGCGAGGGTAGTATCGGCATGATGAAAGCCGCCGAGAAGTTTGATCCTGCCCGCGGCAAGGCTTTTGTCACCTTTGCTGCTCCATACATCCGTCGCAGCATCGAGACAGCCATCAGCCGTCTGGAAATCTCCGCTGACGTTCGTTCGACGGACGAGTCGCTGCCCGTAGGCAGTCGCAACAACTATACGCTGCTCAACGTGCTTGAGGACAAGAATGCCGAGAAGGCCGACGACATCGTGGAGGAAGACACGCTGAACGACGACCTCGTGGCGTGCATCGACGTGCTCAACGACCGCGAGCGCGAGGTGGTCAGTCGCTATTACGGACTGAAGGGCTGGCGCCAGACGATGGCTGAAATCGGCGAAGACATGGGTCTGAAGCGCGAGCGCGTCCGTCAGGAGCGCGACAAGGTCGTGCGTAAGTTGCGCAAGGCGGCGAGAGGTAGGATGTCGGATGTCTGAGGTAAGATGTAAGACGTAAGAAATAGGATGTAGGATGAAAAAGGCAGTACTCTTTTTACTTTTTTACCTTTTTACTTTTTTACCTTTAAGTGCCAAGGTCATTAGGGTGTTGGCCATTGGTAACAGCTTTTCGCAGGATGCCGTTGAGCAGTATCTCTACGAACTGGCTCACGCCCAGGGTGACTCGCTGGTCATTGGCAATGCCTACATCGGCGGCTGCTCCATTGACCGCCACTACACCAATCTTGTGAAAGACAGCGCGCTTTACGCCTATCGGAAGATTGTCGGAGGCGTACGTTCTGAGCGCCGGAAATGGACGCTGAAAAAAATCCTCCGCGACGAGCAGTGGGACATCATCTCGCTGCAACAGGCCAGCCAGCTGACGGGCGATCCGGAGAGTTTTCGTAATCTGCCCCTGCTGAAACGTCTCGTACAAAGCTATACCACCAACTTCCACGTCGAATTCGTGTGGCACATGACGTGGGCCTATGCCGAGGACTTCAAATCGCCGCTCTTCTATCCCTACGACAACAACCAGCGCAAGATGTATAGCTACATCGTCAGCACCATGCTCACCGTCATGCCCACTATCAGCTATCCACGCATCATCCCTACAGGTACTGCCATCCAGCTGGTGCGTCTCCGTATGGGCGACATCCTCAATCGCGACGGCATGCACCTGTCGTACACCCTCGGACGCTACACGGCAGCCTGTACGTGGTGCGAGTTTCTGACGGGTCGCATTGTCGACGGCAACTCATACTATCCTGCGACCATCAGCGAGTCGGAGGCGCAGATATGCCAAGAAGAAGCCCACGAAGCGGTATTTATGTCGCAACGTGGGCGTTATGCAGTGTTCTGATTGCTGTTAGAAGTTCCACTTCACAGCCACCGTCGGATTCCAGAAGAACGTCTTGTCGCTGGTGGGGTCGGAATTGTAGATGAAGTTGTTTGAGAATTCCCACTCTGTTCCCACACTAAAATGCTCGGTGAAGTTATACCAGAGCTGCGGTTCAGAGAGGATGACCAGACAACCGTGACTGTCGGCTTTCTCGCCGCGCCAGAAATCGATGAAGCCAGAGAAAGTCAGTTTCTTATTGAAGAAGTTCAGTCCCCAGACACCCGTCAGCTGCGCACTGGCATACGAATGCGTATTATCGTAGCTCTTGAAGAACTGCTTGTACAACAGCTGTACCGACCACGTCTTCGAGAAGTCGGCAGTATGTCCGTTGTAAGCGGCACCGATGAGGCCTGCCTGCTGGAAACTGCCCGAACGGCTCAGTCCGCCGTCGTACTCCACATGGGCAGCAAAGGGCGACTGCTTGCCCAGATTGAACTCACGCGAAATCTCCGTGTAGGCGCTCTCCGTGAAGTGACTCGACAAGTCGACGTCGACGAAATAATACCACGAACCCCATTTGTCGGCTTTGAACTGTTCAAGGGTGATGGTTACCTTCTGACGTCCGGACTCTTCGCCGGTGTAGATGTTGCGACCGAAGTCGTAATGCAACTGAATGTTCTGTGCCTGTGCCGTAAAGGCTGCCATAGCCGCCAGCACGAAAAAGAATACTTTTCTCATAACTTTTATTGTTTATTGGTTATTGTATATTGGTTATTATTTATTGTTTATTGTTACAGATAAGGCGCAATGTATTTCAGCAGGAACAGCGCACCCAGCACATACATGAAAGCAGAGAGCTGCTTGCCCTGACCCGTACATATCTTAACACAGATGTACGACAACATACCCAGCACGATACCCTCCGAGATACTGGCTGTGAAGGGCATCATCAGCATGGTCACGAAACACGGCATTCCTGTGCGGAAATGTACGAAGTCGATGTGCAACACGGGGCGCATCATCATGACACCAACCAGGAACAGCGCACAGGTGGTCGCTGCCGACGGAATCATCAGGAACAGCGGCGAGAAGAACAGCGACACGAGGAACAGCATGGCTACGGTGAATGCCGTCAGACCCGTGCGGCCGCCCTCCACGATGCCCGTCGTGCTCTCCACGTAGGTGGTCACCGTCGACGTACCGCAGAGCGCACCCACCGACGTTGCCACAGCGTCAGCCATCAGTGCCTTGTTCATATTGGGCAACTTGCCGTTCTCGTCCAACATCTTCGCACCCGTCGCAGTGCCTATCAGCGTGCCGATGGTGTCGAAAATATCCATGAATAACAGCGTCAGCATCGCGATGATATAATCGAGGTCGAGCATCATAAACCGCGAGAAGTCTATCTGGAAAGCAACGGGTTCTATCGACGAAGGCATACTGATGAGCGTAAAGTTTTCAGGCAGGTTGGTCACGCCAAAGGGAATGCCAATAAGGGTCATCAGCAGAATGGTGTAGAACAACGCGCCGCGAATTTTCAGTGCCAACAGCGCAGCACCAACCACAATGCCGGCCATAGCGATGATGGATGTGGCGGTCCACGGGCCAAGACCAGTCATCGTAGCATCACTGGACACGATGATGCCACCATTTTGCACGCCGAGGTAAGCGATGAACAATCCGATACCCACGGAGATGGAATAGCGCAAGTCCAGTGGAATGGCGTTCACGATACTCTCGCGGACTTTGAAGATGGTCAATAGGATAAATGCCAATCCCTCCACCAATACGACCGCCAGAGCCTGTTGCCACGTATAGCCCATCGAGATGACCAGTGTGTAGGCGAAGAACGCATTCAGTCCCATGCCCGAAGCCTGCGCAAAGGGCAGTTTGGCGTAGACGGCCATGATCAGCGTGCCTACGACGGCCGCAATGACGGTGGCCGAGAATACCGCTCCCTTGTCCATGCCGGCGTCGCTGAGCATCAGGGGATTCACGGCCAGAATATACGACATGGTCAGGAAAGTTGTCAGTCCTGCCAACACCTCAACCTTCACGGAGTGTTTGGCAGGATCAAATCCAAAGATTGATAAGAAACTTGACATAATTGATAAATTAGTTTATTGATTATTGTTTAACGTTTATTGTCTCTCAACAGTTTGATCATCGTCCGCGCAGCCTCGTCGGGAGCATTGCTCTCACCCAGCCGACGATGCACCTCTTCGTAGTCCTCCAGCATCTGCTGACGCTTCGCGCCGAAGGGTTCATGGCCTGTCACGCTTTCATCTTCCGACGGGAGAATGGCCTCCAGTTCGCGACGGATGTTGTCGACGCTGAACGTCTCGGCCACCAGTTCCCGCACCACCTCGCGGTCGGCAATCAGGTTCACCAGCGACACGTATTTCACGCTGAGCACGTGGCGTTTCAGAAAACCGATGAGTCGTGGCAGCGGCGTTTTGTAGCACACCACCTGCGGCACGCGGAACATACACGTTTCGAGGGTCGCTGTGCCGCTGGTCACCAGTGCGGCGGTGGCCTTTGCCAATAAGGCAAACGTCTCGTCAGAAACGAGACGCACACTGCTGCCCGTCAGGAATTGCTCGTAATACGCGCGCTCTATCGACGGAGCGCCTGCCAACACCAGGTCGTACTTCCCCGCCAAGTGCCGCGTGGCTTCCATCATTGCGGGCAGGTTGTCCTTGATTTCCTGCTTACGCGACCCCGCCAACAGCGCAATAATCGGTCTTTTGTTTCTTCCATCTTCCTTCTTCCATCTTCCATTTAGGAACTCCCTCACTTCGTGTGCCGTCGGATTGCCCACATAGTGTATTGGATAATGGTGTTTCCCCTCGAAGAAGTCGACCTCGAACGGCAGTATGGAGAACAGCTCGTCCACGTCGCGCTTGATGTTCTTGATGCGATACTCCTTCCACGCCCAAATCTTCGGTGATATATAGTAGTAGACTTTGGGCTTTTGGCTATTCTCTGCAGAGCAGAGTGTGGCGTTGCGAATTGCTATTAGCCGTTGGCTATGGACATATTTCGCTATCTTCAGATTAAATCCCGGATAGTCGACGAGTATCACCACGTCGGGTTTCCACTGCATGATGTCCTGCTTACACATCTCCATGTTGCGCAGGATGGTGCGCAGGTGCAGCAGCACAGGTACGAAGCCCATATAAGCCAGTTCGCGATAGTGCTTCACCAGTGTTCCGCCCACTGCGGCCATCAGGTCGCCGCCAAAGAAGCGGAACTCCGCCTCCTCGTCCTGCGCCTTCAGCGACTGCATCAGGTGCGATGCATGCAAGTCGCCACTGGCCTCACCGGCTATCAGGTAATATTTCAAGGAGATTAATGCATTATAGATTAAACATTAAAATTCTGAGTCTCCAGCTCGCGCAGCTCCTTCATCGCCTCGTACGCCGTGACGTCAATCTCCGTAGGCGTAATGGCCACATAGCCGTGATCCAACGCCCAGCGGTCAGTATCCTCGGCTTCGGACTCGTCGTTCCGGTAGTGGCCCACCATCCACCAGTAGTCGTAGCCGCGCGGATGGTGACAGCGCGTCACCTCGTTGGTCCACGTCCCCCGCGCCATTCTACACACCTTCACGCCCTTGTAGGGCTGAGGGTTGATGTCTGATGGCTGATGGCTGACGTCTGAGGACAGGGATTCCAACTTCGGGAAATTCACGTTCAGACACACGCCAGGGGCCAGCCCCTCTTCCAGCACCCACTGCGTCATCTTTCTGATGTACGGCCGCAGGGGTTCGAGGTCGGCATCCTCGTTATGGTCGCACAACGAATAGGCCACCGATGGGATATACTTCATGCAACCCTCCATCACTACGCCCATCGTGCCGCTATAGTGCGTATTCACCGATGCATTGTCGCCGTGGTTGATACCGCCCAGCACCAGGTCTGGCTTCCTGTCGCACAACTCCGCCAACGCTATTTTCACGCAGTCCGTCGGTGTGCCGTTACATGACCACACCTCCACGCCCGGCTCCTGCCGCCGCAGGTTCAGCCTCAGCGGCGTCGTTGCCGAAAAGGCGCACGACATACCGCTGCGCGGCCCCTCCGGCGCACACACCAGCACGTCGCCCAGGTCGCGAACCATATCCACCAACCGGTTGATACCCTTGGTCTCCCAGCCGTCGTCGTTCGATATCAGTATTAGCAATCTCTCTTGTTCTTTCATACCTTTATTACACGTTTTGCCTGCGAAGGTACGAAAAAATGAGCAAAGAACAAAAGAATTTCATTCTTTTTTGTATGGTTTCTCGGCAAACGCCCTGAAAACAAGACCAAAGAGGGCGTGTGCCGCCTTTATCCCTGTTTAGTGCCTACTATCACGTCGTTTAGTGTCTATTACTACCCGTTCAGTGCCCTGAGGACCAGAGGTCGAGGATTTGGCGGACTTTGGCATCTATGGGTAGGAGGGTGTTAATCCAGTGAATGGTGAAACCTCGGCGTTCCATGCCGCGGAACCACGTCATTTGACGCTTGGCAAACTGATGAATGGCAATTTCGAGGCGCTGGAACATCTCGTCATAGGTGAGACGGCCCGTGACGTACTCGGTGATGAACTTGTATTCGAGGCCGTAGTAGATGAGGTCGTCGGCTGGGATTCCCTCAGCCAGCAGTCCTTGGACTTCATCTATCATGCCTTCGTCGAGGCGGGCTTTCAGACGGCGCGTAATTTTCGCACGACGCTCGTCGCGGTCGATATCGACACCAATAATGAGCGAAGGTACAGGCGGCAACTCACGACGGGGGACGGGATGTTCGAGGTTGTAGGTTTCAATCTCGATAGCGCGGATGGCACGCTGGCAGGAGTCGACATCCGTCTTGTTGTGCATGTTGGAACCATTCTGGTTTTTCAACGTCACAAGCATGTCGGTGAGTTCGGCCAGCGAACGGCCTTCGAGGCGTGCGCGGAGCTCTGGATTCTGGGGGACTGGCGAGAGGTGGTAGCCCTTGAGCACGGCCTCGATGTAGAGGCCCGTGCCGCCGCAGAGAATGGGCACGAGGCCGCGACGGCGGATGTCCTCGTAGGCGTCGAAGAAATCCTGCTGATACTGGAAGAGGTTGTACTTCGTGCCAGGCTCGCAGATGTCGATGAGGTGGTAAGGAACGGTGAGGGAGGTGTCTGCGGCCGAACCGCCGACCACAGGACACACGCGGTAATCCGCAAGGTCCTTGCCTGTGCCGATGTCCATGCGGCGATAGACCTGACGGGAGTCGGCAGAGATGATTTCCGCACCAATGCGGCCATCGACCTGCGGCAACGCCGCCGCAAGGGCTGCCGCCAACGGTGTCTTGCCGCTGGCAGTAGGTCCGAGGATGGTAATCATCTGCTGCATAGTCCTTGCGTCGTGGGGTTATTCTTTCTTAGCGACGACATCCTTGAAGAAAGCGGTAATCTCCCTGCTCTCAGGAACACGGTCGAGCCAGGCCTGACCTTCGGTCTTGCTCAGGTTGCGGCCGTTGAGCGAGCACTCGTCGATTTCGCCCTCGACCTGCAGACAGTTGAACTTCGCCACCTGTTTGCCGCCCTTGAAGGCGATAATCTCCTGTACCCGCGTAGGACCTCCGGCAGGACCGCCGAGCTTGAGGTAATAGGTGCCATCCTTTTCAGCGCGCGAAGGGCGGTAGTTGCGATTCTCGATGGCTATCAACTGGAACTTGCCATCATTGCGGATGAAGAAGGCACCGTTCTGGTCATCTTTGTCGCGCATCCAGATCCACTCGTTGTCGTAGTCGATGAAACAATGGGCCCACTTGACGAGGTCGACGTCCTTGTCGCCCATATCGTCGGCAGCATACAGCTTGCGCATCTCGGCAATGTCGCTGGTCCAGACGGGAAGTTCCTCATCAACCATCGAATGGAAACATTCATATTCGTGTTCGATGAGACGGCCGTCGCGCAGATAAATCATGCCGACGCAGAAACTCTCAGGTGCGCCGTGGACGTAGCAGAGTTCGAGGCCCTTAGGACCCTCGAAGGCAGCAACGATGTCGTTGGGGATGTAGCCGTCGGCATCGGCATTCCACGTAGCGCCGTACGCTGGGTCGTAGTAGCCCAGCTGTTCGATTTTATAAACCTTGGCGCTGTCGACGATGAGTTCGAGGGCGAGGGCAAACTTACGGTCCTTGTCGTATGGATCCTTGGGGGCGTTCTTATATTCGCCCTGGAACTCGATGGTGCCGTGAATGTAACGGTCGCCAATGACGGTAAGCTTCGTCGTGCGTGCCGCCTTCATGCCATACTCCTTCTCCATCTTCTTGACGATGTCGGCAGGAAGCGGGGGAACGGAGTCGTCGCCCAAGACACACGACTTCAGGGCGAGCTGTTTGCGTGACTTCAGATAGCTGTCGGTGACGAGGACGGGGCCCCACTGCGGGTCTTCAGCATTCTTGTCCTTGGGATTGACGAACTCGAAACGGCCGCAGAGCGCAGGAATCTCGTCGAGCGGATGAATCTCGCCGATACTGGGCGTATAGCCATCAGGATCCTTCAGCACCTCGTCGACAAAGCGCACCTTCTTGATTCTGTCGCCAACGATGAAATTGGTGTACTGAGCGGCATTGCGACGGAACATCTCCTGAAGTTCCCAGCGCTTGTGCAACGCTTCAAATCCGTCGAGCGTGCCACAATCCTCCTTGTACTTATCCGCGTTGGGCTCGTCCAGATTGGACCAGTAGAGCATGTGCATATACTTGCTGTCACCACCGATGATGAACATAGGCAGTGGCGTGGTGTCGTTCTCCTCAATGATGCTGTCGATGACGGCAGCAAGGGTGTCGTTCGTGTCGGCAGGGGCTGTCTGACCCTTGTTTTTACAACCGACGAACATGACCATCGCGCAGATGGCAAAAAGGGCGAGTTTCTTCATATCGTTATTCTGAATATTTTGACAGGCCATTATCATGTATGGGTTTGCCGTTTTCGTCGAGCTTCACGGTCTTGGCATAGACGGGACGCATGCCATTCCACGTAAACGTGTGCTGCTTGGGACCGTCATTGCCCCACTCGTCGATGAGCAGCGTCTTGCCCTTGCGAGGCAGGTGACAGAATATCTGTGTGAACTCGCCGCGGTCACCCCAGCGGAAGCCTGTCAGGATGTCGGGCTCAGGGGTGAGCGTCTTCTTTGCGGCATCGTAGTCGTAGAAGCAGACGAACTCCAGGCAGGGGTCGGTGGGTTTACCTATGCGGACGGCAAAGAGCCTATGGCCATTGCTGCGATTCCAAAAACAAACCGACATGTAAGCGCCATCAGTGCCCCCATCGTCCATCTCGGCATAGCCGTTCTTAGTGTCAATGGTGACGGTGAGTGCCGTCTCTTTGTCGAGCACACGCTTAGCGAGACCCTGTTCCATGGTCTCACAGATGGCACCACCCATCCATGTGGGCCACGTGCGATTGAAACTTTCGAGCATAATGCCAAGACTGCCGTTGATGACGTTGGTAATGGTCTTGGTGCCCCACCCTTTGTCAATCACGTCGAGCGGACAGCTTTCGAACTCACGATTCTGTGCGTTGGCACAGATGACGGACATCATGAATAATAATAAAATATACAATTGTTTTTTCATACTTCTAAACTCTTATTTCTTACCTCTAACTTCTTACCTCTCTTAATTTCTAATATTCGTTCTTGCCGAGAAACCTCCACGGAGGTCTTCGACGGTGAGTTCTGTCAGTTCCTGCTTACTGAGATTCGAACGGCCTGCCAAGCGGTTTGCCTGTTGCTGAATGGCTTTCTCGAAGACGTTACGTGCATAGCGGGCATTACCGAAATTGCGATCTTTATGTGCTACGGCATTGTCGAACTGCTCCTTCAGGAAATCCTCAGCATCGGGAGCCAAAGTGTACTGATTTTTCTTCATATACATCTTGAAGATATCGGTCAGTTCCGCAGGTGAATAGTCGGGGAAGTCGATATAGCGGTTGAAGCGCGACTGGAGTCCAGGGTTGGAGTCGATGAAACGCTGCATCTCGTCCTTATAACCTGCAATGATGACCACCAAGCGGTCGCGGTAGTCTTCCATGCGTTTCAGCAACGTCGCAATGGCCTCCTGACCGTAGTCCTGACCATTATCTCCCTCAGGCACGAGTGCGTAAGCTTCGTCGATGAACAACACGCCGTCGAGGGCTTGCTGAATAACGGTATCGGTCTTGAGTGCCGTCTGTCCCATGTATTTGGCCACGAGTCCGCCACGATCGGTCTCAACGGTATGACCTTTCTTCAATACGCCGAGGTCTTTGTAGATGCGGCCTACGATACGTGCGACGGTGGTTTTACCAGTACCTGGCGAGCCGTAGAACACAAGGTGGTAGGACACCTTGGCGGTCTTCAGGCCCTGTGCCTCACGCTGCTTCTGCAGTTTGACAAAGTTGGCCAGCGAGCGCACCTCTTTTTTCACACTGTTCAGTCCGATGAGCTCATCGAGTTCCTGATAGGGGTCGCCTTCGAGGGGTTCGTTGACAACGACGGAGTCTTTCTTTTCCGTCTGCTCCGTCTGTGCGGTCTGGGACTGGTCGTCGTCCTTCACTTCCTCGTCATCAACAAAGATGCCCACGATGACCATCAGAATGACAAAGCCGATGCTGAGACATCCGCAGCCTTTCAGCAGTTTGCCTGCTCCTTCTTTTACGTTATTCGTATCCATATATGCTATTTTTTCTGGTCGGGTCCGAGGTTACGGCTCTGAATGTTGGTGTCGAAGGGGTTGGCAAAGAACTCGCAGTTCTGCTTAGCCGCCATATTGACAGTGCCCAGCTTCTCTGTAGGATGATAGATCTTACAATTGTTCATATAGAACGCCTGGTCGAGATGGAACAGCGGTGCATCACCCCAATTGGCAAATATGCGGCAGTCGGTGAAGGTCAGACCCTCGTTGTTCCAGCCCTCGATGAGGTCGTATTGGCGATTGTTGAAGAAGTCGCAATGCGTGAAATACGTAGCGATGCAATTGCGGAGCTGGATGATGCCATAGGTGCAATCGTGGATATTAGAATTCATCAGCGTGAAGTCCGTCGTACCCATCAGGTCGAGGCCATAGGTGCCGCAACCATAGAGGTCGCAGTCCTTGATGAGCGTCTGACGACCACCCTTCACGCCGATAACGCCACCCGAGCAGTAGCCGCCCTCAGTATGTCCAATAGTAAGATTATGGACTTCGCAATTCTCGCAATTGATGAAATAGATGCAGTAGGAGTAACGGGGATCGACCTCGATGCTCGAATTCCGCTCACCCTTGATGATCAGGCCCTTCATGTTGAGCAATGCCAGCTGACGGCCGTCGGTCTCGCTTTCGCTGACCACCAGCGGCGCGAGCCCCGTGTAGTCGGAGGCTATCGACATCCAGCGGCGACCGGAAACATTTCGGAAGTACTCCTCACGTTCGAGGACGCGCGAGAGGTTCAGGTGCACACCAGCGGCAATGACAACAGTACGATTGTTGCCCAGTGCGTTGAGAAATTCCTGTTCGTTGGTAACGCTATAGTAATCAGCACCATCCACCTCATCAGGGCCGCGTCCGTCGTCGTCGAGCCCACCAGGGAAGTGGCCTTCGTTAAGCTTACGCAGGTCGCTGTTATAGTCTGGTCCACTCGCATAATTGCGATAGCCGCGCACCTCGTCAGGAACGGTCTCCTCGCTCTTGATGAGCTGGATGTTCAACTGTTCGATGACGCTGAGTTTGATGGCATTGTTGTTGGTGCCTGGCTTGTACCACGACTGACGTCCGAAATAGTCCTGCAGGTCCTTCGACTGGAACTTCCAGCCGTGTCGTGCAAGAATCTCGTTACGCATCAGGCGTAGTTCGTCCTTCGAGAAATTGGCGAGGTAGGTGGTGTTCATCAGCCAGTTAGACAATAGTTCGCTGGGGTTCCGCTGCTCTGCGGAACGCTCCTGAGCTAGGCTATTCTCGAGATTGTCGGGCGTTAGCGTCATCTTCCACACGGTGTCGCCATTAGGTTTGCGCACAGCGAGGAAATACATGCCGTCCTGACGCACATATTGTACACGCCAGCCTATCTTCGCACGCAGGGCCTCAGCCTCTGCCTCACTACCGGTTAGGATGTATTCACCCTGTTTTCCTTCGACTTTCGTCAGGTGGAAGCGAAAACCACCCTCATGTTCACCGATACCACTCATCGTCACACTGTTGCCACTGACTTTGGCGGTATAAAGCACTGACCCATCCCACCAATTGGAGGCATTCTGAATGGTCTGTGCCTGCATGCCACACAGCACACACAGATACACCATCATTGAAAACAAAATTCTTTTCATCTTGGTTAAGTTTATAATTTTGTACTTTCGCCTGCAAAATTAAACAAAAAAAACCGTCCGACAAAACGTCAGACGGCTTTTTTATAAATAATAACCTAAAATTCGATTATTTCAACTCAGCGAGGTACTTAATGGTGCGAACCATCTGAGAAGTGTAAGAATTCTCATTGTCGTACCAAGCAACAACCTGTACGAGAGAGTTGCCGTCACCCATCTTGCTTACCATGGTCTGGTTAGCGTCGAACAGTGAACCGAACTTCATACCGATGATGTCGCTAGAAACCAGTTTCTCCTCAGTGTAACCGAAGCTCTCGTTGGTAGCAGCCTTCATGGCAGCGTTGATACCCTCAACAGTTACCTCACCCTTAACAACAGCGTGCAGGATAGTGGTAGAACCAGTGGGAGTTGGAACGCGCTGAGCAGCACCGATCAACATACCGTACAGCTCGGGGATAACAAGACCGAAAGCCTTAGCGGCACCAGGTGAGTTAGGAACGATGTACTGAGCACCAGCACG
>JAFSNG010000027.1 GCA_017447515.1 Prevotella sp.
ACTCATCCATTACGTGCGTCCGGGCGTTCCCGTCTATCTCATCGACCCCAACCCCATCAGTGCAGGTAGCAACGTGACACAAATCCAGAAGGGCGCCTCCGAAGGTATGAAGGAGCTGATGAAAATCCTCGTTCCGTAAAAATCGTTATTATAAAGAGATAGCAAAAGGGATTATTCCGCCTTTTCGCCGTTCAGAATCCGTGCGTATTCGCCCTCGGTGGTCAGAATACGCTCGGCTTCCTGTAGGGCTTTGTCGTTGCGCAGACCGATTTGCAACTGCCCGCCCTGATAGTAGTAGGCCGATACGATGTCCTGCTCTATCATCTGCTGGATCTCCTGACGGTTCTTGTCCAGGTCGCGAGCTACGTCGTGGTGATCTATCTTCGCCTTCAATGCCTCGAATTCAGCCTTCGCATCGTCCATGTAGCCCTCAAACTTCATGGCCTTCTCCAACTCGCCCATCTGCTTCTTGCTCAGCTGGTCGTAGGTGAATCCTGCCTTGATGACACGCTGTTTGAAGTCCTCATAGTCGGCATCCATCAGGTGGAAGTCCTTGGCGGCAGCGATGGTGGGGTGCTTGGCAATATATTCCGTCACGTAGTCAAACGCCACCTCCGTCGAGTCCAGGCGGTCCAGATAGAGTGTGATGTTGGCCATCGTGTCGGGCTTCACCTCGATGTCAGGCTTCAAGCCTTCCTTCATGTCGATGCCGCGACCGCTGGGCAGATAGTAGCGCGACGTGGTCAGCTTCAGGTTGGCATTATACGGCAGTTCAATGTTGGGACGCTGTACCAAGCCTTTTCCGTACGTGCGCGTACCTATTAATATACCACGTTTCAAATCCTGCAGCGCACCGCTGGTAATCTCCGATGCCGACGCCGTCTCCTGATTCACCAGCACAATGATCGGCATCACCGTGTCGATAGGCTCGAAGCGGGTCTTGTAGACGTCGTTGGCACGCTTCAGCTTACCCTTCGTCTCTACAATCAGCTTACCCTTCGGCAACCACATGCTCAGAATGTCGACACACTCCGGCAGCGAACCGCCGCCATTGCCGCGAAGGTCGAGAATCAACTTCTGTGCCCCTTGCTTCTTCAGGTCGACAAACGCCAGACGCATGGGTTTCGCGGGCTCACCGGTAAAGGTGTTCAGATTGATATATCCGATGCCGTTGTCCAACATGCCGTACCACGTAATCTCTGGCATCTTGATGTTCTGGCGGGTTATCTTAAACGTCATCTTCTTACCCGTCGACGGACGCTCTATCTTCAGCACGAACGTCGTACCCGGCTCGCCTCTCAGATGACTGCTCACGTAGCGCGTGTCCTTGTCCGTCATCACCGTGTCGTCTATCTGAAGGATGATGTCACCCTTCTTCAATCCCACCTCCGCGGACGGCATTCCTTCGTAGGGCTCGTCAATGACGCACCGCTTCAACTTCTGATGGTAGCGTATCAACGCTCCGATGCCTGCATACTTGCCGGTCAGCATCTGCTTCAGCTCTTTCTGACGCTCCTCGGGATAGTATTCCGTATACGGGTCCAGCGAATTCAGCATGGCGTCAATGCCCGCCGTCACCACCTTGTTGGCGTCCAGCGTATCGACGTACATCAAGTCCAGATTCTTGTACAGTGCATTGAATATCTCCAGATTCTTCGCCACCTCAAGGTTGTGATTCTTCACTTCCTGGGCATTCGTCGGCAGTGCCATCAGACACGCGCCGAACAACAGTATCATGTATCGTTTCATCATCTTTTTCCTTGTATTTCGGGGCAAAAGTACAAAAAATAACGCAATCTATAAAATTTTTCGCCAAAAAATTTGCACGATTCAGATTTTTGACGTACCTTTGCACCCGCAATCAGCAAAAGGTGCTCTTGAAAGCAACAAAATCTGCTTCAGTAGCTCAGTTGGTTAGAGCACCTGACTGTTAATCAGGGGGTCGTTGGTTCAAGCCCATCCTGAAGCGCAAGCAGGAGCACCGCAAAAGAAAAGAGTCAGACAAACGTCTGGCTCTTTTTCTTGTGTCTCGTTTTTTGATAAGTTTATTTGTTCTTTTCTCGGATATGCTCTTCGTATTCAGCGAGTTCCCTTTCGCCGATATGCGCCAGGCCGTAGTGCTCGTCGTGCTGCGAGAAGTCGAGACCGACCTTTTCACTGAATGCCGACACGCGCATGGGGATGAGACTGTCGATAAGCTTATAGCCCAGCCAGCTCATGACGAAGGTGTAGATGAACACGATGACGATGGCCAGCAGATGATAGAGGAAAATCACAAAACCGTCCCATGTACCTGCAATGAGGCCTTCCTGAATAAAAATACCTGTCAGCACGGTGCCGAAGATACCGCCAGTGCCGTGCGTCGGGAACACATCGAGGGCGTCGTCGATGCTGCTGCGCGAACGCCAATAGACGGCGACGTTACAGATCAGCGTGATGACGAACGCGATAAAGATGCTCTGCCCTACGGTGACGTAGCCTGCCGAGGGCGTGATGGCCACCAGACCAACCACGCAACCCACTGCCGCACCCATGGCCGACGGCTTTCTGCCACGCAGGCAGTCGAAGAATATCCATGTCATCATGGCCGTTGCCGACGCCGTGTTCGTATTCAGGAATGCCTTGATGGCTTGTCCGTCGGCATGCAGCGACGAGCCTGCATTGAAACCGAACCAACCGAGCCATAGCATGGCGGCTCCCAGAAGTACAAAGGGGATGTTGGCCGGCTCACTCTTACGGGTCTCAGCCTTGCGCCGTCCCAAATAGATAGCACCTGCCAAAGCCGCCACGCCGCTCGATGCATGTACCACGATACCGCCTGCGAAGTCGATGACGCCCCACTTCATGAACAATCCCTCGGGGTGCCACGTCATGTGTGCCAGCGGACAGTAGATGATGAAGAAAAAGAACATCATGAAGAACATGTAGGCCGAGAACCTCACGCGCTCGGCGAACGAACCCGTAATCAGCGACGGTGTGATAATGGCGAACTTCATCTGGAACAGCGCAAACAATGCCAGTGGAATGGTCGCACCACCTAATATATTACCCGCGGGCGTGGTATACACTGCACCGCCCACACCGTGGAACATCAAGAATGTCAGCGGGTTACCAATCACACCGCCGATGTCGTCGCCAAAACACAGCGAGAAGCCGACTACCACCCACAGCACCGATATCAGTCCCATGGCGATGAACGACTGCAACATCGTCGAAATCACATTTTTCGCACCCACCATGCCACCATAGAAGAACGACAGTCCGGGTGTCATCATCAACACGAAAATCGTGGCCGTAATCAGCCACGCCACGTCGGCAGCAGAAATCACCGACCAGTCACACTCAAACGACGGTTCTCCCACCGCCAGCCCTGCGACGGCTATCAGTGTCATTGCCGTCATCAGTATGATCCAACGTTTTTTTACCTTCAAAGTCTTCATAATTTTATTCTATATATCTATAAGTCTCGCCAAATTTCTCGGCAAAAGTAATACATTCTGCAAAAACAGCCGTTATTCTGCTTACAGTTTGATTGTTAAAAATATAGCAAAATAACAATTTGTAAGGTTTGTAAACACTTTTACTTCCATTTTGGTAGCATTTTGCACCAAAATACTGTCATTCCGTTACAAATCGTCACGGCAGACGGAGTTTGCCCGTTAGAGATACTCCATCAGGACGTCCCAGACGGCGATGATGTGGCACAGCGAGCCGGCAAGCACGAAAAAGTGGAACACGGAGTGCATGTAGCGGCGACGGTTGAACGAATAGAAAACGGTGCCGGTAATGTAACACACACCTTCGGCGACAATCCATACGAAGGCGGCTGTCGATACGGAGTCGATGAGGGGTTTGAAGGCCACGAGGACGCTCAAGCCCATGCCGATGAAGCAAAATGTCTCGATGTTGGAGTGTTCTTTGAGGTGGACAAAGCTGATGACGGTACCTACGATGGCACATGCCCATACGAATATGAACAGTCCCCAACCCCAGTTAAGGGAGAATTGAAAATTGAGAATGGAGAATTGGGTATTGGCGTTCAACAGGGCGATAAGCGTCAATGGTGAGTAGGAGCCTGCAATGTGCCAGTAGATGGCGGCATGGTCCCAATGGCGCCACCGTTCCTTCCACGGCGAACGGCGGAGTAGGGTGTGGTAGACGGTAGAGGTGACATAGCTGGCCAACATGCCAAAGAGGTAGAGACAGACGCCCAGTCGCGCCCAGGGGTTCTCCCCTCGGAACGCCATCCACAGGAACACGGCTCCGAAAGCCGCTCCCATCACGATGCCTCCTGCGTGGCTCCACGCATTCCAAAGCTCTTCCTTATGGGTATATTTAATGGCCATCGCGTTGATTTTTAACTTTCAGCCTGCAAAGTTACGATTTAGCGAGCAAAATACCAAAGGAAAGTTCACTTTTCTTTGTTCTTTCGAGCGTAAGTAACTTCTCGTAAAGCGAAAAGTTACGATATAAATAGCAAAAAAAGCAGAAAAGAAACATTTATAGAGGAAAGAAACATCTTTTACGAAAAAATGAACGTCGGTTTTTGGCGGAAAATGTTTACTTTTGCACGCTGAAACGTATGGTAAGCAAAAAAATAGAGCAACTCAACGCAATAGTAGGCGACGTAGAACCCGTGCAAGTGATCGAGGATGAAGTGGTATTCCTGGATAATTTGCGCGAATTGGAGACGCTGTCCTCTACTTCGCCTGTCAAGATGGACTACAATGCCGTCATCCTCTGCCGACGTGGTAAAATCATGTTGGAAATTGGTGGCAATAGTCAGGTGCGACTGGAGAAGGGGCAGTTGATGCTTGTTCCGGCTCAAAAACTACTGCAGCCCATGATGGTGAGTACGGATATTGATGCCGTCGCCTTGCTGATCAGCAACCGCGTGCTGAAAGCCGCCTTGGGTCCTCAGACCGACATTTGGAACCATGCGATGTATATCAGTGAGACGTATGTGATAACTGGTGACAAATGGACTCGGTTCTTGCAGGATTCGGTTAACAGCATCTTCAAGGACAAGGACTTGAAACTGCGAAATGAGTTCTTGTATGCGTTTCTCAGGATTCTGTTCTTGGTCATTTGCGAGGAATTGCTCCGTACGGAGGGTGACTGGACTGAGGAGGACACGTCGAACGATCGTGAGAAGCGGCTCTTCAAACGTTTTCTGGAACTGTTGTCATCGGAGCCGTACAAACGGCAACAGGTGAGTTATTATGCCGAGAAACTATGTGTCTCGCCCAAATATCTCTCTACTGTATGTCATAAGGCAAGTGGCAAGTCGCCTATCCATTGGATAACGGACAACGTGATGGGAGAATGTTATGAGTTGCTTCACAACAGTACACTGACGGTGAAGGAGATTTCGAACCGTTTGGGATTCCCCAATTCGTCATTTTTCGGTCAATTCTTTCGCCGTCAGGCTGGTATGACCCCACTGGAATATAGGAAAGGAGTAAAGAGATGATGGATAGGCCAACGGTTATAAAGGTCGAGACCAAACGCCAGATGCAAGACTTTGTCAGTGTGACAAGGTTAATTTATGATGGCGTGGAGCAGTATGTGCCTGACTTGGACGGTGAGGTGCGTAGTCTCTTTGACCCCAGGAAAAACCCCGGCATGAAGTTTTCAAGCATCCAGCAGTTTGTGGCTTATCGTGACAATGTTCCCGTCGGACGTATCGTGGGCATCATCAACAAGAAAGCCAACGAGCGCTGGGGCACCAAAAATGTGCGATTCTCGATGATAGAATTTATCGACGACTTAGAGGTAAGCCGTGCGCTGATTGATGCTGTAAGCCAATGGGGTGCAGCACAAGGCATGGACACGCTGCAGGGGCCGCTGGGCATTACCGACTTCGACAAGGAAGGCATGCTCGTCGAGGACTTCCACCTGATGGGGTCGGTCAATACCATCTACAACCCTGACTACTACCCTCGCCACATGGAGGCACTGGGTCTGGAGAAGGAGGTGGACTGGGTGCAGATCCGCATCAATGTGCCGAAGGAGATTCCTGCCCGTTACCAGCGTGTAGCCCAGTATTGCAGGGAGCAGATGGGGTTGAGGGTCATCAAGGTGACTGACGACATGGTTTACCACAAGGGCTACGGCAAGAAGTGTTTCGACCTGTTGAACGAAGCTTACGAGCCGTTGTTCGGATTCAGCAAACTCTCTGACGAGCAGGTCAATCTATTCTTGCACAAATATCTGCCGGTGATTGACAAGCAGTTGGTACCTGTCATCGTGGATGAAAAAGACAACGTGGTGGGTGTGGCTATCACGATGGGCAGTCTTTCGCAGGCTATACGCAAGGCCAATGGCCGTCTGTGGCCAACGGGCTGGTATCACCTGCTGAAGGCACTGAAGTGGAAGCGTGAGGACAATGCCGAGATGCTGCTGATAGCGGTGCGCCCCGACCTGCAGGGCTATGGTGTGAACGCGATGTTCTTCGAAGACCTGATACCTATTTATAATAAGTATGGGTTCCGCTGGGCTGAGACAGGTCCGCAGCTGGAGGACAACGTGCGTGAACTGTCGCAATGGAAGCCGCTGCACCCGGAGGTTGTGAAGCGCCGCAGGTGCTATAGGCGCACTTTGTATGTAACTGATAATGGATAATTGATAATTAATAAAATGAATAGAGTAGTAATAACAGGAATGGGAATATGGTCGTGCCTGGGTGTAACGCTCGACGAGGTGCGCCAGTCCCTGTACGAAGGAAAGAGTGGTATCGTGCTGAGTCAGGAGCGTGTGGATGCAGGTTTCCGCTCACCGTTTACAGCCAACGTGCCACGACCTGACTTGAAGCTGTTTATCGGTCGCAACCAGCGACAGTTTATGCCCGAGGAGGCGCAGTATGCCTATATGGCCACGAAGGACGCCCTGGAGGCTGCCCGCATGGATATGGATTATATCGACAGCCATGAGGTGGGCATCATCTATGGCAACGACTCTGTGGCTGAGGCTACGATGGTAGCCCTCGACAAGTTCCGCAACCTGGGTTCGACGGCCGCTTGTGGCAGTGGTGCCATCTTCCAGTCGATGAACTCGACGGTGACGATGAATCTGGCTTGTCTGTTCCATCTGAAGGGTATCAACCTGACAGCCTCGGCGGCTTGTGCCAGCGGTTCACAGTCGATAGGACTTGGTGCGCTGCTCATCCGCAATGGTCTGCAGGAGTGTGTGGTTTGTGGCGGTGCACAGGAGGCTAATATGTATGGTGTGGCCTCGTTCGACGGCATCCAGTCGTTTGCCTTGCGCGACGACAACGACGCCACCAAAGCCAGCCGTCCCTTCGACCGCGACCGCAACGGACTGGTACCTGGCGGCGGTGCTGCAACGGTGATACTGGAGAGTTACGAGAGTGCCGTACGTCGTGGTGCTCCCATCCTGGCAGAAATCGTAGGCTGGGGATTCTCGGGCAATGGCGACCATATCTCGACACCCAATGTGGCCGGTCCTGCACGTTCGCTGGAGCTCTGTCTGAAGGATGCCGGCGTCAGTCCGAAAGAGATTGGCTATGTGAACGCACATGCTACCTCGACGAAGATTGGTGACGCCCGTGAGGCTCAGGCCATCGCTCAATTCTTTGGCGAGTGTAATGTGCCTGTTACTTCGACGAAGAGTCAGACGGGTCACGAGATGTGGATGGCAGGTGCATCGGAGATTATCTATTCGATGCTGATGATGAAGAACGGTTTCATTGCCGGCAACGTGAATTTCGAGCATCCCGACGATGAGACCAGCTGTATCAATGTGCTAGGCGAGACCAAGGAGATTGGCTTCGACCAGTTCCTAAGCAACTCCTTCGGCTTCGGAGGAACCAATTCGACACTAATCGTAAAAAACTTATAAAGGTAAAAAACAATGACAAGAAATGAGATTATTGAGCAGGTTAACGAGCTGCTCGCCAACGAGTTTGAAGTAGAAGTAACGGACATCACTCCCGAGGCTAACGTCAAGGAGACACTGATGCTTGACAGTCTGAGTCTGGTAGACATGGTTGCGCTGTTGCAGGCCAACTACAAGATTACCATCCCCGTGAACGAACTGCACCAGATACAGTCGTTCAACGACTTGTACGACTACATTGAGCAGCACATGCCCGCATGAGGTTTCAGGGTGAAGAAATCAAACGGCTGATTCCTCAGCGCGAGCCATTCATCATGGTGGACGAGATTGAGACGAGTGACGACACGCATGCCGTCACCGCCATTACCGTCCGCTCTGGCAATTATTTCATGTTGCCCGACGGCACCATGTCGGAGACAGGGTTGATAGAGCATATCGCCCAGTCGTGCTCGGCATTGATGGGAAGTTTGGCTTTGGGACAGGAATGTCCGCCCGTCGGACTCATCGGTGAGGTGAAGCGCTTCGAATGTCAGCGCCGTCCCCAATCAGACGAAAAGGTGTGTACCTCCATCGAATTCGCACTTATTTTCGGCAATGTCACTATTGCCACGGGTGAGAGCCGCATCGGTAAGGAGCTGATAGCCAAAGCACAACTAAAGATATTTGTGCAGTAATGACGGATTTCTTCATCCACATATATCACTATCTCCGCAACCACCGACCAATCTGCTGGCTTTCGATGGTTGCGCTGTTTGCTTTCTTTGGTTATTTTGCCGCACAGCTGCATCTGGAGGAGGATATCAACAAACTGATGCCGTCGTCGAAGAATGAGGACGGTACAACCAAGCTGGCCTTTGCCGACCTGAAAATCAAGGATAAGACTTTTTTGTTGTTCGAGAGCAGAGGCACGGCGGATGTCAGCAAACTGACGGAAACCTGCGACGCTTTCGTGGATTCCTTGCTGGCATTGGACAAGGATTCGGTCATCGGTGATGTTTTCTACTCTCTGGACGAAGAACTGCTCCCCGATGCCATCGATTATCTGAGCAACCACCTCCCTGCCTATATCGACACAGCGGCCTATGCACGCTTTGACTCGCTACTGACTCGTGACCATTTCGCCCAACAGATGCATCAAAACCACGCCGACCTGCAGAGTGAGGTAGGAGAGATGTTCCCGGAACTGATTGAGATGGACCCGCTGGGCATGCGCAACATACTGGCTGAGCAAATGGTGCCATTGTTGAGTGCCGGCAGCTATCGTACGATAGACAATCACTTCTTTGTGCCCGACTCTACCGTATGCATTGCCTTCATCACCCCGCGTTTCTCATCGACCAACACGGGACAGGGCTCTGCGCTCTTTGAACAGTTGAACACACTGATCACGCAGTTTGCTACGGCCTATCCTGATATACGCATTACCTATCACGGCACGCCTGCCAGCGGTTATTACAACTCCTCAACCATCAAGCGCGACCTGACGACGACCATTGCAGGGGCACTCGTCTTGGTATTGCTGTTCCTGCTTTTCTGTTTCCGCCGTTGGGATACCATTCCTCTGCTCCTCCTGCCTGTCGTTTTCGGTACCCTCTTCGGACTGTCGATTATGTATTGGCTGAAAGGGGAATTCTCGTTGCTGGCCTTGGGCATCGGCGGTGTGGTGCTGGGTGTCGCCCTGAGTTACGTACTCCATATTCTGACCCATCATCAGTACGTAGACGATGGCGAGCAGATGTTGCGCGACCAGGTAAAGCCCGTCTTGCTGGGCTGTATCACCACTATCGGTTCCTTCGCTGGACTCATCTTCATCAATACCGCCCTGTTGCAGGACTTCGGACTGTTCGCTGCCTTTGCCATCCTCGGCACAACGCTGTTCTCATTGGTTTATCTGCCACAGATGTTGGAGGTCAAAGGTCAAAGGTCGAAGGTCGAAGGTCAAAGGTCGGAGGTAAGGGGTTTCCCTGCCTTCATCGAAGCCGTCAACAACTATCCCTTCGACCGCAACAAACCCTTGCTGGCGGTAGTCGTCTTAGTCATTGTCATTGGCGTCGGTGCTTATTTCGTGGGCGGTATACGTTTCGATGCTGACATGCACAATCTGGGCTATCTGGACGATATGACAGAATACTCCGAAGAATTGCTGCGCAGCAAGACCTATACAGGCGACAAAACCAAGTATTTTGCCAGTCAGGGCAAAACGATGGAGGAGGCTATCGAACATTTCGCTGTCCTCGACAGTAAACTCGACTCCCTGCAACAACTCGGACTGGTGAAGGACTACACCCATACCAATCAGGTGTTCGTACCCATGCAGGTGCAGCAGCAACGTATCAATGCCTGGAAGAACTACTGGACACCAGACCGTCTCGGCAAAGTGCGCTCGCTGATAGCACAGACGGCCCCGGCCGCCGACCTCAACGCAGAAGCCTTCGACACCTTCTTCGAGATGGCCGCGCGCGACTACGAGCCCGATTCGCTCTATGCCGCAGGACTGATACCTGCCGGCTATCAGTCGACGCTGATGGAGCAGTCGTACGGCGGCGACTATCTTTGTTTCACCTCCGTGCGCTGTGCCAACGACTCTGTACGCAGTAGTGAGAGTGACTATATCCGCATCTGCGACGCCATTGCCAGCGACCCCAACCTATTGGTGCTCGATACCTATTATTATACCACCGACACGCTACTCCAGATGAACGACGACTTCAATGTGTTGCAATGGATTTCTATGCTGTTTGTATTCGTGGTATTGCTTTTGAGTTTCCACTTCAATCTGAAGTATGCACTGCTCACCTTTATGCCCATCCTGCTCAGTTGGCTCATCGTGCTGGGAGCTATGGTACTGTTCGACGTGCGCTTCAACCTCATTAGCATTATCATTTCCACATTCATCTTCGGTATCGGTGTCGACTATAGCATCTTCGTGATGACTGGGCTTTTGGGAGAAGGGAAACTTCCCGACGCTCACTTCTCACTGCTCACATCACACAAGACGGCCATCCTGCTTAGTGCCGTCACGCTGATTACGACTGTCAGCAGTATGCTTCTGGCTTCTCATCCCGCTATCCGTAGTGTTGGCTTCTCAACGCTCGTAGGTCTACTTTCGGCTGTCATTTTATCATACGTATTACAACCCGCCGTCTATCGATGGCTTAACCGACAGAAGAAATGAAATACGATGTGGTCATCATAGGAAGCGGTCTCGGCGGACTGATTTGTGCCAGACAACTGGCACAGTTGGGTCGTAGCGTACTGGTGCTCGAACGCCAGGCGCAGCCAGGGGGATGCCTCCAGAGCTATCGCAGGGGTGATTTTGAGTTTGATACGGGTCTGCACTATGTGGGCGGACTGGCGCAGGGACAATCACTACATGAAGCTTTCGAACAGTTGGGACTGATGCGCCTGCCCTGGGTGCGGCTGGATGCCGATGGCTTTGACCGCGTGACGATTGACCGTCAGACTTTCCCGCTGTGTGAGGGCTTCGACCGCTTTGCCAGTACGCTGAGTGAGTATTTTCCTCGGGAGAAGACCGCCCTGAAAAAGTATGTCGATATGCTTCGCCACCTGCCGCCGATGGAGGAAGCGGTCGAGGTGAATGCCTACGACTGGCTGTCGTCGCTGTTCCGCGACCCGCTGCTCGTCAATGTGCTCTCGGCTACGGCTATGAAGATGGAACTGAGGCGGGAGTCGCTGCCGCTATTCAACTTTGCCCATTCCATGAGCAGTTACGTCCAGAGCAGTTGGCGCCTCAAGGGCGGCGGCAACATGATTGTCGAGTCGCTTGTAAACGACATCAAAGCCTTTGGAGGCGACGTCGTCTGCCGTGCAGAAGTAAAAGAACTCATGGAGCAGGGCGGCAGGATTGTGGCGGCAAAATGTCCTGACGGCAAGATCTACGAAGGACGTGTATTCATCAGCGACGTACATCCGCAACTGACGTTCGGATGGCTGAAGGACACATATGCGCTGAAGGGCATCTTCCGTCGTCGCATCAATGCGCTGGAGAATACCTTTGGAATATTTACGGCCTCGTTGGTGTTGAAGCCCGATACACTGCCTTATTTCAACCACAACAAGTACGTCTTTAGAAAGGCGAATGTGTGGACATTCCACGAGGATATTGGTGGCGTGGGTGGCGTGATGGTGAGTTGCCGCGTGCCAGAGAACGGAGACTATGCACGTCAGATAGACCTGTTGACACCTATGCCCTGGGCGCTTTGCAAACACTGGGAGAACACTGTCGTAGGACGTCGTGACGAAAAATATGAACAGCAAAAGCAGCGAATGGCCGACGACTGCATCCGTCTGGCAGAGAAAGTTATCCCTGACCTGCGCGATATGGTGGAGACATGTTACACCAGTACACCGCTGACGTGGCGCGACTATACGCTGTCGCCCTGCGGCTCGGCCTTTGGCATCAGGAAAGACTGTCGCCAGCCGCTGATTACCATGCTGTCGCCTAAGACACCTGTACCCAACCTCTTCCTGACAGGCCAGAGTCTGGTGCTGCACGGACTGGAGGGGGTCACCATGACCGCATTCAAAACACTGGAAGAAGTTAAGAGTTAAGAATATGAATAAGTATGCATTAGTAACCGGTGGCAGCCGAGGAATCGGACGAGCCATCTGCGTCAAACTGGCCCAGGATGGCTATCAAGTCATCATCAACTATGCCAGCAACGGGGGAGAAGCTCAGAAGACGCTGGAGATGACTGGTGGAAACGGTGAGTTGCTGCCTTTCGACGTCAGCAATGTCGAACAGACGCGTGCAGCTCTCAGCGACTGGCAGCAGCGCCATCCTGAGGAGTATATTGAAGTCATCATCAACAATGCTGGCATCCGTCGCGACAATGTGATGGCGCTGATGCCTGAGGATGACTGGCATCGCGTGCTGGACATCACGTTGTCGGGATTCTTCAATGTCACCCAGCCACTGCTGCCTGCCATGCAGCTCCATAAGTTCGGGCGCATCGTCAACATGGCCAGCGTCAGCGGACTGAAAGGACTGCCTGGTCAGACCAACTACTCGGCAGCCAAGGGGGGTATCATTGCTGCTACCAAGGCCTTGGCTCAGGAGGTGGCACGTCGAGGCATCACCGTCAATGCCGTAGCCCCGGGATTCATCAAGACCGATATGACCGAAGGACTCGACGAGGCTGCACTGAAGAAAACCATCCCTGCCAACCGCTTCGGCACCCCTGAGGAGGTTGCCGACTTGGTGGCTTTCCTCGTCTCACCCAATGCGGGTTACATCACGGGCAATGTCGTATCCATCAACGGAGGACTGTACACATAAGTTATGAGTTAAGAGTTAAGAATTATGAAAATAACCATATTGACAATTCTGTTCTGCATGTTGACATGTTATGCCAACGCACAGACACCCGTTACCAAGGTCAGCCACACGAAGGCTGTCAAGACCGACGTCGTAACCACTGGCGAAGCGACCATCCGCAAACCCGACTACATCAGCATCACTACCGATGGCGGACGCGACCAACTACTGATGGACGGCACCCAGTTCACCATGACCCAGAAAGGTAAAAAACACGTTACCGACAGTCGCAAGAATCCGTTGTTTGCTGACTTCCACGCCGTGCTGAAAGCCGTCATCAACCACCAGCCCATCCCTGCTGGCGATGACATCAAGGTAACCAGCAAGGGCAGCGAGCAAACTATCACCATTACCCCCTCGGGTAAGAAGCGCCAGATGTTCACCTCCTTCGTCCTTGTCGTTGATAGCAAGTCGTCGGCCATCAAGCGCCTGCGCATGAACGCCCGTAGCGACAGCTACACTGAGTACACCTTTAAATGACGAGACGCCCGCCACTTTACCTGCCGCGTTGAATGGCGACATAGGTCAGCAGGACGACGTTCATCATCAGCGCGTAGATAATGGCGGGGATGGCCATCACGTCGTTGTTGAAAACGAAGGGACTGCTGGCGACGGTAATGGCCTGCGCGGCATTCTGCATACCTATTTCTATAATTATAGTGCGCTGTTCGCGGCCGTTGAGACGCATAAGCCACGAGAGCAGGACGCCTCCGCCCATCGACAAGAGGATGAGGACGGTGACAGAGAGTCCGAGCTGGGGAAATTCGCGGATGATAATGTCGCGGTTTTGGATGAAAAACACCGTTGCCAACAGGATGAGACAGGGGAAGGCGAGGCGTTTCAGCACGTTATGCATGCGTTCCGCCAGTTTCTCGTTGCGCACGGCGATGGCGAGACCGATGGCGATGGGTACCGCCATCAGCACGATGTTCTGTACCAACAGATTGCCTACGGGAAGATGGATGCCACTCATCTCCGTTCCTACGAACTCGGTGGCGAAGTCCATAACCAGCGGACCTGTAAACAACGTGATGACACTGCTAAAGGCCGTCAGCGATACCGATAGCGCCACGTCGCCACCAGCCAACATGGAGAAGACATTGCTGGAACTGCCACCCGGGCTGCACGCGATGAGCATCACACCCAGAAAGAACAAGGGCTCCAGGCGGAAACCGCTGGCCACCGCCCACGCAATAAGGGGCAAGAGCAGAATCTGACCCGTCAGTCCGACGAACACGGCCTTCGGACGTTCTACGAGCAGGCGGAAATCGGCAGGACGCAGTGCGAGTCCCAGGTCGAACATCAGCAGCGTCAGTATCGGTAAAACGATGAAAATGGTATTCATATGTCAAATTTCAATGTAAACTTGTATTCGGGGATGACGTCGACGGCTTTGATGTCGATGACGGAACCGTTCGTGAAGTCGGGAACCGATTCGGCACGCAAATCGCCCAGATAGGGAACGGTGGAGCGGATAGGACGGAAATAGAAGGTCAGAGGATTGGTCTTCAGGTCGTCCTCATAACGCTTCAAACCGATGATCCACGGGTCGCCATAATAGAAGTGGTCCTGCACGAGCTGGTCGTTCATAAAGGCCATCGCTACGTCGCCGACATAGTTGATGCGGAGGAAAAACTCTTGTATTTGACTATTTGACGATGGGCTATTCAATCTCACGCTCATGCGGCGCGGACCGGCCTTTTTTACCTCGAACTGCGGAGTGACGGGGTCGACAATAAGGGTCTGTTCCTTGAAGCCCTGAAGAGAGGGATAAAGCACATAGATGACGGTGTTCTTGCCCAGCGCGAGCAGGTCCGCACCATCCTCGCGAGGCAGTACGGTGGTCTCGGTAATGAGCAGGCGACCATTCACCTTCGCGGCATTCAGCGCCTGTTGACGGGTCAGCGTCGTCACCTTGACCGTCTTGCCTGTCTTGGTCTTGACCGTAAACGTGCTCTTGAGTCCGGGCTGGGGTTTGAACGCATGCTTACCCTTTACCGTCGCGGGGTCGAAGAGATATTCCGTCGTCATTCCCTCAGGTGTGAAGAAGAAATAGTGGTCACTGTTGCCGTCTTCAATCTTCATTAGCAACTGGGCGGTGGCGTACTTTAGCAGGGCGCCGTCCATATCGAAATTGAAGGGCAGAATCATGCTTTGGTCCTTGGGCAGCGTAAAGGTGCCGTTGGTAGGAACGCGCAATGTTTCAGCGTTCAGGTTTAATGTTATTTGCAGGCCTGACTGGTCGTGACGCAGGGTGTCGTGGTCCTGCGCGTTGATCATGAAAAGGAAACCAGACGTCAGCGGGCTGGAGGCTGAGGACTGAGGAGCAAGAGCCATTCGGGCGCAGAAGCGCAGGTCGTCGCGATTGTCGGGCGTCATCTTGTCATAGCCGTCAGGCAGCACGGTCTGCATCGGTGCCAGACGGTCGCCGAAGTCGTTGAGGAACAGATGAATCAGTCGCAGATGGCGATAAACGGGTTTTTCCAGTCCAAACTCGCCCAAAGGAGCCTGGAAGTCGTAACTGATTTTAGGCACACCCATCGGCTCGTCGGAGAAGAATCCCGTGCCTCCTTGCATCTTCGGGGTCGAACCACCGTGATACATGTAATAGCCAATGCCGTTGGAGCCACCGCCCAGGCAGCGCACCATCATTGCCTCAGCGGTCGAGGCATAGCAATAGGGGCGACGGTCGTAGGTCATCTGGATGCCTGCGCCCATCTCTGCCGCAAACGAGGGATAGTCCGTAGGCTGGTAGCGCACAGGGGAATAGTCGGGCGTGCCTTGCATATCTTTAAACAACAGGAACGGCGACTGCTGAGGTTTCGTCCATGTGGCATAGGTGTAAGCCGCTGTCACAGGAATGGTCTCGTCGGGAATGATGGCCGCATTGCCCCATCCCGTCGCGGTATATAGCGGTGTGATGATGCCAGCCTCTTCGGCTATCTTTTTCAGCGTGCGCATGTGTTGTTCGCCAACCTCAGCGCGTGTGGCCTTTCGCGTCTGCTGGGCCACGCCGATGCTGGCCTCAGCGGCATTATAGCTGGCGGCAGTGTTATCCTTGGGCTCTTTTGGATAGCAGATGGCCCAGGGTGCTGCCGAGTGTTGCATCTCGTTTTCTATCTGACAACCGATGACGGGGCCGCCATCCTTATAATACAGTCCTTGCATCTGTCGCGCTATCTCGCCATAGAGCCGACGGACATATTTCAGATACTCAGGATCGTCGGAGCGCACTTCCAGCGTCTTGGCAAAAATCCAGTCGGGGAATCCACCACTGCGTATCTCGCCGTGACAGAACGGACCAATGCGGATGATGACTTGCATCTGGTGCTTGTGGCAGAGTTGCAGGAAGCGGCGCAGGTCGAGCTGTCCGTCCCAGTGGAATTCACCCTCGCGTTCTTCATGCAGGTTCCAGAACACATATGTGGGAATGACCGTCACGCCACCCGCCTTTATCTTCAGGATTTCCTCTTCCCACTGGTCTGCAGGATAGCGCGAAAAATGAAATTCACCCATGACGGGAATGACCGGTCGTCCGCCGATGGTCACGTAGAAGCTGTTCACGTCGATGCGCTCGCCCTGCGGATTCGCACCACCCATTTTCAGGTGTCCGTTCTTGATCGCCCGCGGCAGGTCAGGAGCCGTCAGTTCGTAAACGTGTTGTGCTTGGACTGATACTGCAAGGCCCAAGAATGCCCATAAAAGATTGCGTTTCATCATCATAATGACTGCAAAGGTAGCACTTTCCGATGAAAAATCCAAATTTATTTGGTATTTCGCTCGATTTGCACTACCTTTTCGCTTCGCGAGAAGATACTCTCGCTCGAAAGAACAAAGAAAAACTCGTTTTCCTTTGGTTCTTTGCTCGCTTATTCGTATCTTTGCAGGCGATATGATAAAGATTCTGCATCGGTGGCTGACAATGTTCGGCCAATTTCTTATACTGATGGGGCGTACGTTCAGCGTCCCTGAACGCTTCCGCATGTTCTGGAAACAGTACGTAAAGGAGATGGAACAACTGGGTATCAACTCAATCGGTATCGTATTGCTCATCTCGTTTTTCATCGGAGCAGTCATCTGCATCCAGATGAAGCTGAACATCCAGTCGCCCTGGATGCCGCGCTGGGTGAGCGGCTATACCACCCGTGAAATTATGCTGCTGGAGTTCTCGTCGAGCATCATGTGTCTGATACTGGCCGGTAAGGTGGGCTCGAACATCGCCTCGGAGATTGGTACCATGCGCGTGACGCAGCAGATTGACGCGCTGGACATCATGGGTGTCAACTCGGCGTGCTACCTGATACTGCCGAAAATCATGGGCATGATCACCATCATGCCGTTGCTGGTCATCTTCTCCAGCGCATTGGGCATCGTGGGTGCTTACGGAACGGCTTACGTCGGACACATCATTGTGCCTGACGACCTAACGCTGGGCTTGCAGCATCAGTTTAAGTCGTGGTTTATGTGGATGAGTATCATCAAGAGCCTCTTCTTCGCCTTTATCATCTCTGCCGTGCCTTCCTACTGCGGTTATACCGTAGAGGGCGGTTCCGTCAATGTCGGTAAAGCCTCGACGGATGCCGTCGTCACCTCGAGTGTGCTGATTCTCTTTTCCGATGTCTTCTTAACGCAGCTGCTGTCATGATAGAAGTCAAGAACCTATACAAGCGTTTCGACGATATCGAGGTGTTGAAGGACATTTCGACGGTGTTCGAGGACGGTAAGACGAACCTCATCATCGGACAGAGCGGCTCGGGCAAGACGGTGCTGATGAAAAACCTCGTGGGACTGTTCGACCCCACGGAAGGGCAGATACTGTATGACGGGCGCGACTTTGTGAAGATGTCGAAAAAGGAAAAGGTACACATGCGTCGCGAAATGGGCATGATATTCCAAAGCGCTGCACTGTTCGACTCGCTGACAGTACTGGAGAACGTGATGTTTCCGCTGGATATGTTCTCGACAATGAACCTGCGCGAACGGCAGAAGCGCGCGATGGACTGTCTGGACCGCGTGAACCTCGTGGGTGCCGAAGAGAAATATCCTGGCGAGATATCGGGTGGTATGCAGAAGCGTGTGGCCATTGCCCGCGCCATTGCTCTGAACCCCAAATACCTGTTCTGCGACGAGCCGAACAGCGGTCTCGACCCCAAGACGTCGTTGGTGATTGACGACCTGCTGCACTCCATCACGCGGGAATTCAACATGACAACCATCATCAATACACACGACATGAATTCGGTGATGGGCATTGGCGAAAACATCATCTTCATCTACGAAGGCCACAAGGAATGGCAGGGTGTTTCGGGAGACATCATGAATTCGACGAACAAGCGCCTGACGGACTTCATCTTCGCCTCAGATCTGCTGAAAGAAATGCGCGAAGCGGTCACCCACAACCAAAAATAATTGACAATTGGTAATTGATAATTGAGAATTGACACAGGTCAAAAAACGGACTGTGTACGCAAACAATTTATCATTTTCCTTGTTTTGTACGAAAAAACGTCGTAACTTTGCATCGTGAAAAAGAAACAAAGGCTGCACAGTGGTGCGGCAAGGATAACAAAAAATAAGGATAACTAAGTATTTAAGTAGGACGGCCCAACACACCGTTCCGAGTAAAGTAAAGAAAGGTAAAAAGATTATGAAAAAGTTGATTAACAAATGGTTGAAGAGTGAAAGTTACACTGAGTACTGCTTGAACATAGCAAGATTGTATAACTATCACGCAGCAATGTAAATAAACGGACTGATTCCAACGGAATTCAATCCGTTTAATGTTTTCATAAGAAAAGCCCCACCGTTTTGGGTGGGGCTTCTCCTTTATCATGCAATGGATTACTTCTTGTTCAAGGCGAGGTCGATAGCTACGGCAATAGCCACAGTAGCACCAACCATCGGGTTGTTACCAATGCCCAGGAAACCCATCATCTCAACGTGAGCAGGAACAGAAGAAGAACCTGCAAACTGAGCGTCAGAGTGCATACGACCCAGGGTATCAGTCATACCGTAAGAAGCAGGACCGGCAGCCATGTTGTCTGGGTGCAGAGTACGACCCGTACCACCACCAGAAGCTACTGAGAAGTAGGGCTTGCCAGCGAGCACGCGCTCCTTCTTGTAGGTACCTGCTACGGGGTGCTGGAAACGGGTGGGGTTTGTTGAGTTACCCGTGATAGACACATCAACGTTCTCCTTCCACAGGATAGCGACACCCTCGCGAACATCGTCAGCACCATAGCACTTTACCTTCAGACGGCTGGGGTTGTTGCCATAGGGAATCTCCTTGACAACCTTCAGCTCAGAGGTGAAGTAGTCGAACTGAGTCTGTACGTATGTGAAGCCGTTGATACGGCTGATGATCTGGGCAGCGTCCTTGCCAAGACCGTTCAGGATAACGCGCAGAGGCTTCTGGCGAACCTTATTGGCCATCTCGGCAATCTTGATGGCACCCTCGGCAGCAGCGAAGCTCTCGTGACCTGCCAGGAATGCGAAGCACTCGGTCTCCTCGCGCAGCAGACGGGCTGCCAGGTTACCGTGGCCGATACCAACCTTACGGTCGTCAGCAACACTTCCGGGGATGCAGAAGCTCTGCAGACCGATACCGATAGCCTCGGCAGCGTCAGCAGCAGTCTTCACGCCCTTCTTGATAGCGATAGCGGCACCGCAAACGTATGCCCACTTAGCGTTCTCGAAGCAGATACGCTGGGTGTCCTCACACATCTGGTAGGGATCCACGCCTGCCTTGTCACAAATCTCGTTGGCCTCCTCGATAGAGTTGATGCCATTCTCCTTCAGAGCAGCAAGAACCTGGTTGATACGGCGCTCCTGACTCTCAAACTGTACTTTTCTAATCATAGTCGTATCCTCCT
>JAFSNG010000028.1 GCA_017447515.1 Prevotella sp.
AGTGGGATCTGCGCAATCGTTATCTGCATATTAACCCGCCTGCAGAATGGAAAGAACAGCCAAACCTTGCAGTTCCTTCAAAACAACCGACAAGTACCCCGACAAGTACCCCGACAAGTACCCCGACAAGTTTTATTCACACCAATAATAAAAATATTATTAGATTAGTGAAGGCTTTGGGTGAAGAGCAACTCTCCGTCAAAGTGATGATGGAGAGGATTGGCTTGAAAGATAGGGAAAACTTCCTTGACTACTCTCTTAATCCTTCTATGAACGAGGGCTATATCCGTATGCTATATCCTGATTCGCCCCGTCACCCTCGCCAGAAATACCTGCTGACGGTAAAAGGACTAGCTCTTTACAATAGCATATGCCAAAGGCTTTGTGTTGGATGATGAGCGTCTGAAAGGAAAGAACGTATTCGGGGCAGACTACTTCGATGATTTGCTTGACCGCATCCGCGAGATACGTATCAGTGAGCGACGTTATTATCAGAAGATTACAGACATATACAGTGAGTGTAGTTCCGACTATGATAAGGATTCTGAGGAAACACAGTTGTTCTTCAAGACTGTGCAGAACATGATGCATTATGCAGTAACAAAGCAGACTGCTGCTGAGATTATCTATGATCGTGCAGATGCGGAACGTCCTCACATGGGATTGACAACATGGAAGAATGCTCCAGACGGAAGAGTCGTAAAGTCAGATGTCACCATAGCCAAGAACTATCTTCCGCTCATTAGACGAATTGATACGTGAGAGTATGACACAAAAAATACGGTAAAAATCCGAAAATAGCAAGAAATGAAACAAAGTTTAACAATACGAAAAAAGTGGCGTAACCACTTGGATTACACCACTTTCCTTATAAATGCTTATTTATTTAACCTCCTCGAAGTCAGCGTCTTGGATGTTGTCATCCTTGGGGGCACCGTTCTGCTGAGCCTGCTGCTGACCAGCGAAAGGATTGTCCTGAGGACCAGCCTGAGCGCCAGCACCCTGATACATCTGCTGAGAAGCAGTCTGCCAAGCGGCGTTGAGGGCGTTGATGGCGTTGTCGATAGCGGTGATGTCACCACTCTTGTGGGCATCCTTCAGTTGCTGCAGAGCCTGTTCGATAGCGGGCTTGTGCTCAGCAGGAATCTTGTCGCCAATCTCCTGCAGTTGGTTCTCCGTCTGGAAAATCATCGAGTCAGCCTGGTTCAGCTTATCTACACGCTCGCGTTCCTTCTTATCGTTCTCGGCATTCTGTTCAGCCTCAGCTTTCATGCGGTTGATCTCGTCCTGTGACAGGCCAGACGAAGCCTCGATGCGGATAGCCTGCTCCTTACCAGTGGCCTTATCCTTGGCAGAAACCTTGAGGATACCGTTGGCATCGATGTCGAAGGTTACCTCAATCTGAGGAATACCACGACGGGCAGGAGCAATACCGGTGAGGTTGAACTGACCGATACTCTTGTTCTGAGCAGCCATTGGACGCTCACCCTGCAGCACGTGGATGGTTACCTCTGTCTGATTGTCAGCAGCGGTAGAGAACACCTCGCTCTTCTTGCAAGGAATGGTCGTGTTAGCCTCAATCAGCTTGGTCATCACACCACCCATCGTCTCAATACCCAGTGTCAACGGAGTAACGTCGAGCAGCACGATGTCGCCTACGCCACCTTCCTTGTTCAGGATAGCACCCTGGATACAAGCACCAACGGCAACCACCTCGTCAGGATTGACACCCTTTGAAGGCTCCTTGCCAAAGTAGTTCTTCACCAGTGTCTGCACAGCAGGAATACGACTCGAACCACCTACGAGGATGACCTCGTCGATATCAGCGGTAGAGAGGTGTGCATCAGCGATAGCCTTCTGGCAGGGAGCCAGACAAGCCTGGATGAGGTCGTGAGCCAACTGCTCAAACTTAGCACGCGTCAGCGTCTTCACCAAGTGCTTGGGAACACCGCCTACCGGCATGATGTAAGGCAGGTTAATCTCAGTAGAGGTAGAACTTGACAGCTCAATCTTAGCCTTCTCGGCAGCCTCCTTCAGACGCTGCATAGCCATGGGGTCGTCCTTCAGGTTGGCACCCTCGTCGTTCTTGAACTCCTGTACCAGCCAGTCGATAATGACCTGGTCGAAGTCGTCACCACCGAGGTGGGTATCACCATTGGTAGAGAGCACCTCAAACACACCACCACCGAACTCGAGGATAGAGATATCGAATGTACCACCACCGAGGTCGAATACGGCAATCTTCATATCCTTGTTGGCCTTATCGACACCGTATGCCAAAGCGGCAGCTGTAGGCTCATTCACGATACGCTTCACGTTCAGACCAGCAATCTGACCAGCCTCCTTCGTAGCCTGACGCTGAGAGTCGGAGAAGTAGGCAGGAACGGTGATGACGGCATCCGTCACCTCCTGACCGAGATAATCCTCGGCGGTCTTCTTCATCTTCTGCAGCACCATAGCGCTGATTTCCTGCGGCGTGTACTTGCGGCCATTGATGTCGACACGGGGATAACCACCCTCGTTGACAACATTATAAGGTACACGAGAAATCTCCTTCTCGGTCTGCTGCCAGTTCTCACCCATGAAACGCTTGATAGAATACACGGTGTTCTTCGGATTCGTGATGGCCTGACGCTTGGCTGGATCACCAATCTTACGCTCACCATTCTCAACAAAACCAACGACTGAAGGTGTTGTACGCTTACCCTCGCTGTTGGCGATTACTACTGGCTCGTTACCCTCGAATACGGCAACGCAGCTGTTGGTAGTTCCTAAGTCAATTCCAATAATCTTTCCCATAATTCTTATATTTTTTAATTGTTAATATGCACGTTTTGACACTGACAAAATAGCAAAGTGTGTGCCAAAACAAATACAAATGAAGAATATAATGACATTTTGGCATACTTTTATTTGGTATTTCCCTCGTTTATTCGTGACTTTTCCTTCGGAGAAGTCACTCTCGCTCGAAAATACAAAAAAATTCATTTTTATTTGGTATTTTCCTCGTTTATTCGTAACTTTGTCGGCAGATTATCGATAATTGACTAAATACATCATGATGAAAAGAATGATTTTGTTGGCAGGAGTGGCTTTCGCCGTGACTACCGCTATGGCTCAGAGCAATGATTACATTGTCAAGACGAAGAACGTGAAGAAGACAGAAGCTGCTGCTACTATCACGACAGACGACGTCGTTGCCGAAGACGCAGAGCCGAAGGACTTTATGGGTAAGAACTTCCGCTACTACAGTATGTGTGACTGGAAGGACGGTATGCGATTTATGGTGGTTCCGGAGAAGTACGACCTGCTGGTAGGCACCTTCCGTGACATGAACACCGGCAAAGAGGTGAGCAGTGGCGCCCTACGCCATCATATCATGGTATATAAGGGACATGAGGACATGCCAAATGGTCGCGTCCACGTCAATTTCTTCTGCGAGACGAACAACAAGAGCTACTTCTACGAGTTGCCAAACGGAACGTTCGACGACTACTGCTACGGCAAGATGGGTGTCCCCACCCTCGCCTATTTGGGTGATGTCGACAAGGCCCGCGAATTGCTGATGGACCAGCCACTGATTACACGTACCCAGTTCTTCCGCATTGATACTGACTACGACGGTGACGGCTATCAAGAGGTGAAATTTCCAAAGAACCGTCTCGTGACGGTGAAGGCCATCGGTGTCGGCACGCGTTCGTTCCCCGTCAAGATTATCGTTGAGGACGAAAATGGCGACCAGTTCTATCAGAATGTCGCTATGTCGAAGACCAACTGCGGAATGCGTGACGACGAGTTTGACGTCGACAATGCCAAGTTCCTGTTCGAAGGCTCGTTTGAATTCACGGGTGCCGAGATGACAGTAGCGAAGGACATCAAGAGCTACCTGAACAAGACCGTCCATAACAAGTATGCCACCGCCATGAGCAGTAAGGGTGCCGGCAAGCAGCGTGACGTGAAGGTGCCTCGTTTCACCGGTTTCATCATCGACGAAATCAATCGTGACAAGAACCGCGAGGGCTTCTACGTACTGACCCTTCGTGAGGTGGAGACACGTCGTATCTTTTATAAGGAAATCACCTTCAACGAGGACAATCGCGGTCCGAGAGAAGAATACTTCGGCTACCTGTTCGCTATGGGCGAAGGAACGGCTCGCAACACGACGCTTGAAACCCGTACGGCTATCCGCGAGGGTCGCGTGATTCCCGGTATGTCGATGGAAGAGGTTGAGATGGCTGTCGGTGAGTCTACCACCAAGATGACCACCAGCGACGGTTTGACGGAATGGATGTATCCGCGTTCGAACAGTATATTGGTTGTTCAGTTCGACAAAGACGGTATTGTGAAGAAGGCTGGAGCCCGAGCTATGGGTGGTGGCACTTCAAATACCACGAAGCGCAGAATGGCTGAACAAAGTTCGAGCGGTCAGCTCCGAACAAATAATGGTTTAAGAGATACTGGTACTGCTACTCCCGTACAGTAGTAATCCAAGCGCCAAAAAAAGATAAAGGCTGCGTTTTCCGTTGTGGATGCGCAGCCTTTACTATATCCGGACAAACGATGCTTACCTGTTTTCAGCCAATTTCTCCTTAATCTTTTTCTCCAGTTCCTCGCAGAGTTCAGGATTGTCTGCCAACATGGTCTTGACGGCATCACGTCCTTGCCCCAGCTTGGTATCGCCATACGAGAACCACGAACCGCTCTTCTTGATGATGTCAAACTGTGTACCCAGGTCGACGATTTCGCCCAATTTCGAGATACCCTCACCGTACATGATCTCAAACTCAGCCTTGCGGAAGGGAGGAGCCACCTTGTTCTTCACGACCTTCACCTTCACCTGACTACCAATGGCCGTTTCACCGTCCTTGATAGGTGTGTTTGCCTTGCGGACGTCGATACGAACAGAAGCATAGAACTTCAGGGCATTACCACCCGTCGTCGTCTCAGGATTGCCAAACATCACGCCAATCTTTTCGCGCAGCTGGTTGATGAAGATACAGGTTGTATTGGTCTTGGCTATGGTACCAGTGAGTTTGCGCAAGGCCTGGCTCATCAGACGAGCGTGCAAGCCAACCTTGTTCTCACCCATATCGCCTTCAATCTCAGCCTTCGGAGTCAGGGCTGCCACAGAGTCAACCACGAGAATGTCAACTGCTGAAGAACGAATCAGATGGTCGGCAATCTCCAGTGCCTGCTCACCATTGTCAGGTTGAGAAATCAACAAGTTGTTAATATCCACGCCCAGTTTCTCGGCATAGAAACGGTCGAAGGCGTGCTCAGCGTCGATGAATGCTGCAGTTCCACCAGTCTTCTGACACTCAGCAATAGCGTGAAGGGCCAGCGTGGTCTTACCGGACGACTCAGGACCGAAAATCTCGATGATGCGTCCTTTGGGATAACCGCCAACGCCCAAAGCGGCGTCAAGGCCTATCGAGCCGGTGGGAATCGCATCCACATTTGTCACCTTTGCGTCGCCCATTTTCATGATAGCACCCTTGCCGAAGTCTTTCTCAATCTTCGCCATAGCCGCCTGCAGGGCTTTCATCTTTTGCTCTTGCGGAGTCAGCTGCTCCGCATTTTCTTCTTTCTTTGCCATAGTTTTTATTATTTCGTTATTACGGGATTTCGTTATTACGGGATTAAAGTTCCAAATCTCCGTCGTGAATCTCATGCCAAGGCAGGCCCTGCTTGTTCAATTGTTCCATGAAAGGATCGGGGTCGAACTCTTCGACGTTATGAACGCCGGGCTTGCGCCACAGCCCCTTGCAGAACATCATGGCACCAATCATGGCTGGAACACCGGTGGTATAGCTGACGCCCTGCATACCCGTTTCCTCATAGGCTGCACGGTGCGAGCAGTTGTTATATACATAATAGGTGTGCTCCTTGCCATCCTTGCCGATACCACGAATGCGACAACCGATACTGGTCTCACCCTCGTAGTTCTCACCCAAATCCTGAGGATTAGGCAGCACGGCTTTCAGGAACTGCAAAGGAACAATTTTTACTTTGGCGACACCACTGCCGTCAGCTAACGCAGCCTCATAGATGACCTCGTCGATACGACTCATGCCGATGTTCTGAATCACTTCAAGGTGCTTCAGGTATTGCTGACCGAACGTCATCCAGAAACGTGCACGTTTGATGGTCGGATAGTTGATGACCAGCGACTCAATCTCTTCATGGTGCAACAGATAGCTGTCGCGAGGGCCGATGTTGGGATAGGTCAAATCCTTGTGAATCTCCAGCGGCTGCGTCTCTACCCACTTGCCATCTTCCCAGTACAATCCCTTCTGGGTAATCTCGCGGATATTGATCTCTGGGTTGAAGTTGGTGGCAAAAGCCTTGTGGTGGTCGCCGGCATTACAGTCGACGATATCCAGATACTGAATCTCCTTGAAATGGTGCTTGGCGGCATAAGCCGTATAGATGCTCGTCACGCCCGGGTCGAAGCCGCAACCCAAGATAGCTGTCAGGCCAGCCTGCTCGAAACGCTCGCGATAAGCCCACTGCCATGAGTACTCGAAGTGAGCCTCATCCTTGGGCTCGTAGTTAGCGGTGTCGAGATAGCTGCATCCGCAAGCCAAGCAAGCATCCATAATCGTCAGGTCCTGATAAGGCAGGGCGAGATTGATGACCAGTTCGGGCTTGTAGTCATTAAACAGCGCCTTCAGCTGCTCCACATCGTCGGCATCCACCTGAGCCGTCTTGATATCCAGCTGATAGCCGGCTTTATGGATATCCTCCACTATCTTGTCGCACTTCGCCTTTCTGCGACTTGCAATCATAAACTCTGTAAACACGTCAGCATTTTGTGCAATCTTGAATGCTGCCACCGTTGCGACGCCACCTGCGCCAATCATTAATACTCTTGACATAGTCCTATTTCGTTTTTTGTTTTCGTTATTATCGTTATTTTCGTTATTCCGTTATACCGTTATTACGACACTTTGTTTAATTCTTCCGATTTGATACCCAGTGCTGCCATCAGCGAGTAACCCAGGATTTCCTGACGGAAATTGCCGCCCTGCATCGGTTGCATGGCCAGCACCGTGATGCGTTTCTCGCCGTCAGCATGGCGCAGTCCCTCGCGTACATTATTATATATATGCTCGGCATCAGGCACCACAATCAGCCGTTTCACCTCTTCCGCATTGGCCAACACCTGCATGGAGTCAACAAACAGGTCATCCATCGTCGTCAGGTCTTCCACCTTCACGCAACTGATGAGGAACTCCCCCAGCCTACTCTCGAACGCCTTGCCGTCAAGCTCAGCAAACGCACCTGGGTTGAAGTTTTCCATCTTCTGTTGCTTGTGCAACAGCACCGCCTGGATTGAACTCTGATGGCTGAGGGCTGATGTCTGGGATTTGTCGTCTGAGGTTTGAGGGCGCAGTCCTCCGTCCAGTGCTACACACTCCAGCCACTGCGCCATATCGGCCTGTGGAATGCGGCGACCTATCATGCGTTCGAAGTTCACCGTCAAATCAAACGCAACCTTGTCGACGTAATCTGCGTCGACAAGGATGACATTTTCGCACCACTTCGTCTCTTTCATGCAGCAAAGTTACGCATTTTACTGCAAATATCCAAAGAAAAGCGGGAATAATTATTTAAACGTTTTATCGCACTACATACTTTTTGTCATTTTGTATATAGATACCCTTTGTTGGATTCGCCACTTGAATGCCCTGCAGACAATATACCTTGGCATTGTCCGACAGCACGTGCTCGACCTCCTGAATGCCGCTGGCGTTGTTTATTTCATAGACGGTGATAATCAGACAGCATTGTTTCTTACCCAGCTTAAAGGTGAAACTGCCCTCAATGGGACTGGCCGGTGTCAGCGTGTGTGACACATAAGTCATCTCGTCGCCGTTCTTTGCCGGAAACACGTAGTCCGTAGCACTATAGTCATTCCCGTTGAACGCTGCGATATATGCATCCTCGTCGTAATTGTCATAACCATAGAACTGCACCTTGCCTACCTTCATCCCCTCAGGCAAACTGGCGGTGTACAACGTACTGGCCGAATATTTCACCGTTTCCGACTTGCCTTTGTTGTAACCCTTGCCATTCGAGTTGCTCACGGAGATGCCGCCCTCGAAATGGTAGGTGGTATTCGGGTCGCTGTTGGTATAGGTCGTCCCCGACAGTTCATGAGGCGTATAACCCTCAGCACCCTGCTGATTCTCTATACGCTGCTTCCAGTTGGGATATTCGTTCTTGATGACGTTCAGCGGCCAGCTGCCCATAAACTGATACTTCGTACGGCGCAGCGCATTCAGCGACGTGGGAACCGTACAACCCTTCCAGTCGACAGAGTCGGGAGCATCCTCGTAATGGTACATGTAGCGATAATACAAATGTTGCAGATTGTCATCGTAAATGGCAAAAATCGGCTGATAGGCCTTCTCTGGATTATACGACTTGGTGGCTATCTCATACTCCGTATAGGTGTAGGTCTTGCCGTTTTGCGTGTAGGAGCGCGACTTGCCGCGATCCTTCAGCTTCTTGAAGAAGACGTCGTAGTTTTGCTTCCCCGTCTCACCACCCAACTGGATGAAACGACCCCATACCGCGCTGCCGGCTCTTTCGACAATACGACGGTCGGCCTCACCGTTGGCATTCGTAAAGTCCTCTACCGCCGCATTCTCCTTGTATTTATGCGCGTCGAGCCATGCAACAGCCGTATGAATGGTATTTTGTAAAGCCTCTGATGGCTGCTCAATGGTCATCAGATACGACAGCAGACTAGCCGACTCGCTACCGCTGATGGATGGCAATTCGTGGGGACGGCCTTCCATTGGCAGAAACGTTATCGTGTCGTGCTGGGCACACCAAGCAGCAGGCGTGCCGTTATCGTCAACCTGACATTTGATGATGACCTCAACAGCCTTGTCAAACGAAGCCTGGCACTTTCCACGTGTCGCCTCGTCGGCAATATCGGCAAAGTCACCTTTGTTGCCCGCAATGTCCCTGAGTATCTTCATGATGTTCGTCATCAGGTCGTCGTTGAACGTGATATAGTCCTGATAACTGCCCTTACCCGACAACGGCCAATATTGCGACCAGCCGCCACAACCCTTCTCGGCGGTGAAAAGCATATCCAGCGCCTTCAGAAACGATTCCTTGTATTTCTCCACCAAGGTCTTCTGATAAACCTTCGCCAGGTAACGCATCTCCATTGTCGTCGCCCCGTTGTCCAGGCACGAGTGTTCGTTGGCGCCACCCGTATCGGCTGCCTTGTGAAACTCGATATTCTTCATCCAACCGCCCGAGTTCTTCTGGTATTTCAGCAGGTTGTCGGCTATCTGCTGAGCCTCATCGCTGCCATACCAGTCTGCTGGCATCTTGCCCGAACAAATCTCCGACCACTTCATGCTCGAAGCGCTCTGCGCATTCACGTTTAGCGTAAATCCCAACAGGAGAGCAGCGAAAAATAATAGTTTACGTATCATTTTGTTTAGTAGTTTGTTCTTTTAAAAAAGGCGAGCCCGTAGTGACCCGCCTTTTATAGATTTCTTGCGAAAAAGTAGGATTACTTCATCACGACCTTCTTGCCATTCTCGATGACTACGCCCTTGTAGTCCTCAGCAACCTTCTGACCAGAGAGGTTGTAACGAACACCGTTCTCAGCAGCAACCTTCACAGTGTTGATACCAGTAGAACTACCCTCCTTGAACTCGAAGCCGTAGAAGCCGAGCTTAGAGCCGTCGCACCATACCTTGTAAGTGCTGTTAGCCTTCACGTTGAAAGTGTAAGTGCCATAGTACTTCTCGTCTACGGTAATACCCTCGAAACCAGCCATGTCGGTACCGTCCTCAGAAATGTGGAACTTCTTGTCTGCATTCAGCACAATAGCAACAGTGATGTTACCGTCAATAGCGGGCTTGAATACATAGATCGTACCACCTTCCTTGTTACCGTTCACACCATTTCCCTTTGTGTAAGCGGGATAACCGTCAACATTGCCGTCGGCTACTGCTGCAGAAAACGCAGTACCATCGCTAATGTCGGGATCACCGAAGTACATCTTACAGTTCTCCACGCGCTTGTCCTTTGCGGGCTGAGTGCCGTAGGCAATTTCCTCACCTTCTTCCATTGCATACTTACCCTGAGCATTAACGGTCAGAGCCATTGCGCATACTGCGATAAGAGTAAAAATTTTCTTCATACGCTTGATAGTTTTATTAAAATTGTTAGTAAAAAGTTATATTATCATTACCTTTGAGTCCAAACTCACTGCAAAAGTACGATATTTCTTCGAAACTGCCAAACTTTTCCACCTATTTATTATAAAAACCCACGCAAACCTTTACGTGTAGCAAGTAAAAGTGCGGACACCACTGTTGATGTCCGCACTCAAATCTATGAGAAATGCTTTGTGTTTAGTTCAACACTTCGGCGGCAGGCCAGTCCTTGGTGGCAAGGACGGTGCGCATACTGTCCTTCGAGAGGACCATGGTGACGACGAAGTCCTTCTTGATGATGCCGGACTTGTCGACGATACCGTCATAGGCTGCCGTGGGCTTCATGACTTTCTGGACGATGTCGTTCTCTTCGACAGGAAGATTAGCCACGCGGTTGAAGTTGTCCGTGACATATTCCAAGGTCTCGTAGATGGGGTGTTCAATCACCTTGATGAGCTTCTCGCCGTAGACGACGGTATCCTTCAGCTCCACGAAACGAGCCTGGGCGGCAGGACTGAGCGAGCCGGGATTGGTTAGCTGGAAGTCAATCCAGTAGTCCTGCTTGTTGCCCTGGGTGTGGTCAGCCATCGGTTCGCCAGTGATATCGTTGTCACGGTCGCAGCTGAAGAACGTTGCCGACATAGCCATCACTGCCAGGAGCACTGTTACATATTTATAAATCTTCATAATCTTATAATTTTCAATTGTCAATTATCAGTTATCATTTGCCTTTCAACAGACGCTGGCAACCAGCACCGCTCTTGTAGATGGCCGAGTTCTGCACCTGAGGTGTCTGCTTGTAGTAGAGACCTTCGATACCGGTATCGGTGTGGAAGTCCTTACCCGTAGGAGTCTCACCGATGAAGTACTTCGGATTCGGACTCTCCATCAAGTCGGTAGCGCGCAGGTTCTCTTCCAGATGGACGGTGAGCTCGTCGGTACCCCAAGGATAGATACCCTCGCCGCCCTTGACGAACTTACCGGGAGCGTTCGACGTAGCGTTGAGCGCATTGGCTGCGAAGGGCTGGCCGTTGGTGAGGTATTCCTCGTCGTTGGTGGTCCAGTTGTTGTAGATGTTGAAGGTCACGGTACCAGAGCCGTCACCGCCCTGAATCTCGCGGGTGTCCCAACCGGCCGAGCTCATCTGACGGTTGACGTCAGCAGCATTCTTGGTGAGGATGATGACGTTGTCGTGGAATCCGAGTGTAGAACCACCAGGATTGTAGCGGGTATTCAGAATCGGGTTGTTGGCAACAGTACAGAAGTTGACGAAGGTGTTGTGGTGGACGTCAATGTTCCAGCGCACACTCTCGTCCCATACATTGTTCTTGTTATTGTCTGTAATGACCGAACGCTTCGGGTTGTTGTAGAAGACGCACTCGCTGACCTCAACATCCTGCAGGATGTTAGATTTGACCTTGCCTCCATGATCGGCGAAGATGTAGGCGTAGTCACCACCCGTCTGTGCATAGTATCCGCAATTGTAGAAGTCGCAGCCTACGAGACGGATGTGCTGGATGTAGAAGTCGTTAGAACCCTGGATACGGAAGAATCCGCGGATGAGTCCCTGGAACGAGCAGTTGCGCCATTCCAGTGTGGTGACGTTGATACCCATACCATTCGAATACATATTCATGAAGTAGTTACCGACAGCATTGCCGATACCTTCCTGAGCATGTCCGTAGTTGGTAGCCATCGGCACGTTGACGTCGAGCTCCATGAATCGTACAGAGTCGATGTCAAGCGTGATGGATGCGTTCTCACCGGCTACCGGCTGACGGCCCAGCATGAAGTTACAGGTGTTCACCGAGGTACCCGTCTTGGTCATACCGCTCAGGTAGAACTTGGCGCGACCCTTACCGGCAGCGAGGTCGGCAGGATTGGTCATCAGGGTGAAGCCCTTGTAAACCTGAACGTTCGAGCTGACGAAGTAGGTCTTGCCGCCTTCCAGATAGAATATCTGATTCTCGGCCGTCACACTGCTGGAGCAGTAGTCGTCCAGCACCTTGTCAATCTTACAAGCCTTATACTGCGAGATGTCGTAGATGTTCCACGTTGCGGGGTCGGTACCCATCGTGTCGTTCGCCCAAACCTCATGCTTGATAAGGATAGGATCGGCGGGAGTACCCTTTGTGCGCTTCATCGTCGTGTTATAGACAGCATCGATAGCCAGCGAAATCTGCTTGTCCCAGGCATTGATATTGTAGGCGGAGTTCTCGGAGAGTCCCTCAACCACAATCTCTGCAATACCTGCCTCGTTCCAGGCGGACTCGGGAATGTCGTACTTCGCATACTGTGCAGGAACGGTAGCATTGGGCGTAGAGGCATTGGCCTCGATGGTCAGGAAGTCCACACACAGCATGGTCTTCTCGGCATCGACGAAGTGCCAGTACTCACGGAACTTTTCCTGCTCCTCTTCCTTATAGCCAGAGATGTTACGGTTCAGCGTCAGCTTCATCGAGGTCTTGGTGATGTCAGACACCTGAATGACGAAGGGCACCCAGTCGCGGGCAGAGGTTTCCAGCTGGAAGTAGTCAGCCCACTCGCGCAGGTTTCCACGTCCATACCATGAAGAGTTCTTCGGGTCGTTCTTCCAGGCGGCATCACCGGAGTTCAGCACGTCGTAGACACCTGCCTCGCCTTTCCACAGCTGATAACCACTGGGATCGAACGAATTCAGGGCACGGATGCAGAAGCGGTAGCTGCTCTGGTAGGTCAGGTTCTCGATGATGAGGTTGTAGCGGGTAGGATCAGCCACTACGACGTGACCTTCGAGGAACTTGCCGTCCACATTATTCTCAGTCTCTTCCCAAGCGTCCTCACCATTGGCTACAAAGGCATGAGGTGTCGTCCACTCAATCTCATAACCTGCAGCGCCATCCACAAGATACCAATACAGGTTGGCCGTATTATAGTCAGTAATGACGCTGTTATACGGGTCGTTGGAGCCTTTGTTGGTATTGTCGTCCTTACGGAACATCGTACGGAACAGACGTCCGTCAGCACTCTCAGGTACTGTTACGTTGTTGTCGTCCTTACAGGATTCGACGGACAATGCCATCAAGAGCATCAGCGAATATAATAATATCTTTTTCATATTCTTCATTCTTAATTATCAATTATCAATTCTCTTAGAATCCATAGTAGTTCTTATAGACATTACCTGAACGTGCAATAGCCTCCTCGGGAATAGGCAAGAGATAGCGTACTGCCGGCAGACGGTTGATGTTGTCCTGGGCATTGTCAGGATTGATGCTGAACTTCTGGGCTGTACCATTATTCACTACGACGATGTTGCCACCCTGGTCAATACGGATGTAGCCGTAGAGCGAGTAGACAATCTGGTTCTTGGGAGTACCGTCGTCGTTCGACCAGTTGACATTTGCAACTGTCCAGCCAACCGTATTGCTGGCAGTCGAAAGACCTGTAATGGCCTTCGCAGATACAGGCTCGAAGTCGAGCTCCAAGTTGTCAAAATACTTAGCAGGAGCCGTTCCTGTCGGATTCTTGAACGAACCGTCATACCTGTTGGCAACGTAGAACATATAGACGCCACGGTTGGGGAAGTTCGGGTCGGGATAGTTCTTCACATAGACACAGTACATGCTGGAGACGAATTTCTCCTGATAGGGGAATCCGTCGTAGGCTTCTACCATATCGATGTAAGCCGATGTTCCGGCCATAGCCTCAGTCATTGCAAAATAGTCGAGGAAGGTGAAGAAGACCTTCTCGGCATACATATTGTTGCGGACGAGGTCCTTCCAACGCATGTTCTCACCGGCAAACTCCCACTTGCGCTCGTTGAGCACCAGCTTCAGGAAATCCTCCTTCGAGCTGGCAGCATCTACGTAAGCGTCAACCATCTCAGCCTGATCTTCACTGGCAAACGCACGTTTACGAACCGTCTTCAACGCCTCTTTGGCCGCAGCCGTCGGACCGTTGTTGACTTCATTGTCAGCCTCAGCAAACATCAGCAGCACATCGGCATAGCGGATGTAAGCGAAGTTGATACCGGTACCGGAAGTCGTACTCTTACCCAAACCGTTGACATTCCACAGCTTCGACCACTTGTTGTTGTGGATGGTGTAATCATTGGCTCGCGTGGTGGGCAGGCCCTGGTTAGAATAGTACCAGATACCGTCGATATAGTCGCGGCGCAGGTCTTTTTCGTTGAAGCTATAGCGATAGAATGCGCTGGTGCGCACACCGCCGTCAGCCTTACCCCATACAGAGTTTGAGTAGTCGGTGGCATCGCTGGCATCCACGCCGTTGGTCGGTCCCTGGGCATAGCCCCAGTTACTGTTGTTAGCCTTGGCAAAGGGAATCTCGAAGATGGGGTCGTCGCCTGAGGTTACCACGAAGTTACACTCGTCGATGAACACGTCGCGGAAAGATTTGTTCAGCGAGTGACCACCGGCGTCGATAATCTTCTTCGTATAGTCGCGGGCAATGACGTAGTAGTCGCGATAGTTCGACGGACGGCTCATGCTATAGCTCTTGTCGTCATTTTCAGGATGATTCAGCGAGTAACCGCCGGCCTGCAATGCCAGACGGGCAATCATGGCGTAGGCAGCCTCTTTTGAGATACGCTCAGGAGCGGCAATGTTGGCATCCTGGTCAGAATACATATACTCTGCAGCGTGCTTCAGGTCGGCAATCAGCTCGTCGCTGATGGTCTGACGGGGAGTAATGGGAGGAACGAAATCGTCGGTCTCGTAAGTACCCTTCATCGTGAAGGGAACATCACCCCAATAGCTGATCAGCTCGTGATAGAACATAGCACGCATCACCTTGGCTTCACCCATCATCTGGGTCAGCATAGTCACCTTAGGCACCTGAATGGTAGAAACACTTCCGTCGGCACCCTCCTGGGCGGCTTCCTGTGTTTCCTCAGAATAGATGCTGCTGTTCTGCAGGTTATAGATGAACTCGTTAGCCGTCTCGACAGCGGAGTAGAGATTGTTCCACAGCGACTCTACGTTGCTGGCATCCGAACGCACGTCGAAACGACGGGGCTGGTTGCCGCTGGCGGCTTCGTCACCGTTGGCATAGAAGTCAACGTCGCTGTTCAATTGGAAAGTACTGTAAAGGTTATTGCCGAACAGTCCGTCGGAGCACACCTTTGCATAGACGCCATACAGTGCTGTGCGCGTTTCGCCCTCAGAGCCGAACACCAGTTCCGTGGTTGCTGCATTTGTTGCAGGATCCACCTCCAAGTAGTCGTTGCACGACGTCAACGCCAGCATGGCCAGTCCACTGATAAATATCTTGTTAAGTTTCATAATTTTCAATTTTCAATTTTCAATTATCAATTAGAACGTCACGTTGAGACCGAAAGAGAATGTGCGTGCACGCGGATAGCGGTTGTAGTCCATCGAAGGAGTCAGACCCGACTGCACGTCCACCTCAGGATCGTAGCCTGAATACTTGGTCAGGATGAAGAGGTTGGAAGCAGATACATACGCGCGAACCTTATTCAAATAAATCTTCTGCGTGATGCTCTTCGGCAGTGTATAGCCGATGGTCACGTCAGAGCAGCGGATGAACGAACCGTCCTCGACGAAGCAGTCAATCATGGCGTTCGTCACGAGGTCGGCGGGATTCCACATACGGGCATTGGCATTCAGCAGCTTATACAGACCGGGCATGCCGTCAAGGTTACCGTTCTTGTAGAGCGACTCACCCGTGATGTTGTGTCCGCTCAAGTCGGTGAATCCGTCAGGAGCCGAGTAGCGCCAGCGTCCGTCGGCAAACTTGGCGTAGACGTTGGTGAAGGTGTTCTGGTCTTTCGACATACTTGACAGGGCGTAAGCCGTAGCGTTGTAGACGTCGAAGTCAAGCATATAGGTGAAGTTAGCCACGAAGTCGAAGTCCTTCCACTGGCCGCTCAGACCGAAACCGCCCTGCCACTTCGGCGTGGTGCGGCCGATGACGGTCTTGTCGTTGACGTCAATCTGTCCGTCGCCGTTCAGGTCCTTCAGCTTAATCTTGCCAGGCATGGTCGAGTAGCCAGAGTGTGAACCTGCCAGCACGCCGTTGCCTGAGTTGCCTTCATAGCCGTCGGTGATGGTACCACCGACGAGGATGCCGTTGACGACGCCCTTGCCCTTGGGATTGGCAGCGTAGGTTGAGGTGGTAGGATACAGGAACTCGTCCCAAGTGTAGAGGCCGTCATAGACGTAACCGTACATCAGGCCGACCTCACCGCCAACCTCCAACAGGTAGTCGTTCTGGTCGCTTGACGACCATGCACCGGCTTTATTATAGATACGTGTGTCGGTAGCATTCAGCTCCTTGACAGTCATCTTGTTATGGCCGAGGGTGAAGTTGGCGCTCAGCACATAGTCTTTACCGCGAAGGATGTCGCCGTTGACGGTCAACTCCCAACCGTTGTTCTGAATCTTACCGATGTTCTGCTGCTGTTTGGTATAACCCGTTACGCTGGGGATGGGTGACTCGTAAAGCAGGTCACGCGTTGTGTTCCAATAGATTTCAGGCGTAATGCTCAGACGACCGCCGAACAGCGAGATATCCAGTGCCAGGTTGCGGGTGACGGTGGTCTCCCACTTGATTTCCTTGTTAGGATATTTGCCTGGGGTGCTATAATACAGCTCACCATTGGCCGTGGTTGTTGAGGCAAACTCAGGACCGCCGGCATTGTTGGTGGTATAGAGGAAGCGCCACAGGTCGTCGCCGATGGCATTGTTACCGGCCAGACCGAAGGCAGCACGGAGCTTCAGCTGGTCAATCCATTTCACGTCCTTCAGGAACTTTTCCTGACTGATGACCCAGGCACCGCTGACAGAGGGGAAGTAACCCCACTGGTGACCGGGAGCGAACTTCGAGCTACCGTCGGCACGGAACGTAGCCGACAGCAGGTACTTGTGGTCGTAGTTGTACGACACCTGTCCGAAGAACGATGCGGTGCGGTTCGACGACGAACGCAGCGTATAGGTATCCTGAGCGTAAGGCTCGCCGAGTGCCATGTTGTTGATGGCGGTCTCTGCGTCGATGCCGATATCAAAGAGGTGAGCAGTCTGCTTGTCCTCCTTATACTGGGTGTTGTAGATTTCCTGACCCAACAGGAACGACAGGTTGTGAACGTCCTTGATGCTCATGTCGTAGCTGGCGGTATTCGTCCAGGTGTACGACTGAACGGTGCGGTTGGTCAGCGAAGCCACGGGCTTCTGCTGGTGAACGGCTTTCTGGCCTTCGCTGGTCAGCCATCCCTGATAGCGCTGAGTGTCGCGGAACGAGATGTTGTAGTTGCCTTCCGAACGCAGTACCAGGCCCTTGATGGGCGTCCACTTCAGGGCGAACTGCTGGCTCAGCGTATAGGTATGCTTCTTCTGCGTGTTGGTGTTAATGTCACTGACAGGATTCGTCAGGTTGAAGCGCTCGGCGTCAGCGGCATTCTCCATGATAGCGTAGTTACCCCATGAACGCAGACCAGCTGTAGGCTGATAGCGCAGCACGCGGTCCACCAGACCGCCGGAACCCAGGTTTGCACCACCGGCACCCTCGTCGCGACGATAGGTCAGCTTGGGGTTGTAAATCAGCTCCAGGTTCTTCGTAATCTTCGTGTTCAGTTTGAAGTTGATGTTGGTACGGCGAACGCCCGAGCCGAGGATGATACCCTTGTCTTCCGACTGTGTCAGCGAGAGGTTGAACTTGGTCGACTCGCTACCACCGCCGACGGTGACGTTAGCCTGATAGCTCATTGGGTGGTTACCCAACACCTCGTCCTGCCAGTCGCTGGTCTCACGGTTGTAGTACAGCGCGTTGTCCTTCGGGTTACCGAAGTCGCCGCGGAAAGCCTTCTGCCAGCCGTCACGTGCACCGCCACCATTACTTGAGGCGCGGTCGTACATCAGGTCGACAAACTGACCGGTATTCATGATGTCCAGTGAACGGGCCAGTGAGGAAACGCTCAGACGGCCGTTGAAAGTGACCTGTACCTTACCTTCTTTGGCGCTCTTCGTGGTCACGATGACAACACCGTTACCACCCTTCGCACCATAGATAGCGGTCAGAGAGGCATCCTTCAATACGTCAATCGAAGCGATATCCGAAGGAGGAATATCGTTGATGTTTGGCACCTGGAAACCATCGACGATGTACAATGGCTCATTGGAACCCGTCACTGACGTTGCACCACGCACGCGGATGTTGATGTCGGCACCAGGCTGACCGTCGGTGGTCGTTACCTGCACACCGGCAATCTTACCGGTCAGGGCCTCAGCGGCCGACGACACAGGCACTACTGCCAGTTTGGCACCACTGACAGAACCCACCGAACCAGTCAGGTCCTTACGGGCCTTGCTGGTGTAACCGACGACCACCACCTCGTCCAGCGCGGCGTTGTCGTCCTGCAACGTGATTTTCAGGTCGCCAGCCGTAGCCGTCACCTCCTGCGTGACCATACCGATGTAGGAAATCACGATGGTCTTCGAACTCTGGAGCTTCAGCGTGAAGTTTCCGTCGAAGTCGGTGACTGTTGCGTTTTTGGCATTACCCTTCTCTACTACGGTTGCGCCGATAACGGGTTCTCCCGTCGCGTCCGTAACCGTACCCTTAGCGGTAGTCTGGGCCATAGCCTGGCCACACACCAAGAGCAGACACAATAATAGTGTCGTTCGGAAAATACTCTTCATCTTAACAGACATACATTAGTAGTTTTAAATAATTAATAAAATAGAAATATTTCTGGCTGCAAAGTTACGCATTTTAGTTTAATTTAGGTTACATTTTCTTAATAAAACAAGAGTAAACGTTTACGCTGATGTTAAATCATGTTGTGATGTGAGGCTTGTTTGATAGGAATTTCGTATATTTGCACTCATAATCAGAAGTTATGGGGTTTGGACAAATAAAACGGAAACTGACTGGCAGGATATCGCTGTTCGTGTTTTCATGCATCGTGAGCATCGGGACGCTGCTGCTCTACAACATACCTTTCTTTAATTATGTGGCGCAAAACTCCAACGAGACGCTATGGGGAAAGCTGTTCCTCATAGCTTCGCTGACCGTCGTCATGCTGGCCGTCAACTTCATGATGACCTATCTCGCCACGTGGCTGCTGAGGATGGTCGGGCGCATCCTGCTGGCCGTCCTGTCCGTCATCAATGCCGTCGCCGTCTATTTCATCATTACCTACAGCGTCATCATCGACGCCACGACCATCGAGAACGTGTTCAACACCCGCTATTCCGAGGCTTCTGCATTCTTCAGCTGGGGGCTGTGGCTGTTCGTCCTGGGCGTGGGCCTCCTGCCTGCCCTCTACTGCCTGTTGCAGCCAGTAGTCGTCGGCACGGCCAGGAAGCTGGGCATCTGGTGCGGCGGTGCATTGGCCGTGGTCCTTGCCATAGCAGCCATGAACATCAGCCAGACGCTGTGGATTACCCAACACGACACCGAACTGGGCGGACTGCTCCAGCCCTGGTCGTATGTGGTCAATACGTTCCGCGTCGTCAGCAGCCAGCACGACGAACAGGCAGAGGAAATCCTTTTGCCCGACGGCAAGATTACGGACCACGAGAAAGCCGTCGTGGTGCTCGTCATTGGAGAATCGGCACGAAAAGCCAACTTCCAGCTCTACGGCTACCAGCGCGACACCAATCCGCTGCTGTCCAGACAGCAGGGGGTGCACGTCTACGAAGCAACATCCTGCGCCACATACACCACGGCAGGCTCAAAAGCCATCCTCGAACCGAAGAACACCGACGACCTCTACGAACTGCTGCCCAACTACGCCTTCCGCACTGGCGTCGACGTATCGTGGCGCACGTCCAACTGGGGCGAGCCGCCCATCCACATCGACGAATACCTCACCGACACCGAGCTGGCCGCGGCCGCTCCTGACGTGTCGGAGCCGCTCTACGACGCCATCCTCTTCCGAGGCCTTCGCCAGCGCATCGAGTCGAGCCCGAAGGACAAGGTGCTCGTCATCCTGCATACCAGCACCAGTCACGGACCGAGGTATGCCGACAAATATCCCAAGGAGTTCGAGGTCTACAAGCCCGTGGCGAACAGTGTCGAGGAGGGCCAGAAGAATGTCGGCATGTTGGTAAACGCCTACGACAATACCATCCGCTACACCGACTTCCTCCTCGACAGCCTCATCAACACCCTGCAAGCCATGACCGACTGGAAGAGCGCCATGATATTCATCTCTGACCACGGCGAATCGCTCGGCGAGAAAGGCATTTTTATGCACGGTCTCCCCATGCGCCTCGCCCCAAAGACGCAGTACGAGATACCATTCCTCGTTTGGACATCGGACGGTTTCCGTCGCTACAAGCCGACCGCCAGCCAGCCATCGCCCTCGGCAGGCCAGCTGCCCCCAGTCCTCGAACAGCACTACATCTTCCATTCCGTGCTCAACCTGCTCTCCATCCAGTCCCCAGCCTACGACGAGAGCCTCTCACTCTTTGAGTGACTCGCCGCGACGAAGCTTTTAACATAATAAAACGAGCCCACCTCGAGAAATAACAAAAATAATACAAACATAAAAACAAGTAAGTATGAAAAAGATTCTTATGACCTCTGCAGCCGGAAGAATGGTGCTCACCTTCTTCTTTTGCTGCGCAATGACAACAGTAGTGAACGCTCAAAGCTCAGTGGAAGATTTATTAAAGTCCGCTGAGCAGAAAGCAAAGTTGGCCGACAAGAACCCTGAGAACGGTAAGATGCAGTATCAGGCAGCAATGGCGTTTATCGCTGACGGATTGGGCGAGAAAAAAGATTTCGAACGCGCCCAGACCTACGCCTACCGTGCTTATCAGATTGCTCAGGATCACCCTGCGCCACAGGACACATTGAAAGGACTCAGCTGTCAGGCTCTCACGTTGATTTACATGGGTAAGCAAAGTTGGGATATCGCCTACGACTTCATGGATCTGACGATGGATGCCTTTGAGGAAGAACTGGGCAAATCTAATTCTGTGACCAACGGTATCAAACTCACCTATGGCAATTTAATGTTAAAAGCGCGTCCCGTCAGTGCATTCTATAGGATTCAAGAGGCCTTCAACAACAACGAGGCAGCACCGATATACCAACACATTAACAACATGATGCAAGCTAGTATCGTGCAAGAAACGAGTATAGAGATGTATATCGCTGAGATGTCCAAGCGCTACCGCCATTGCATACCGAGGATATATGTGGATTGCAAACCGTATTACATCGTTCAGACCCCGGACTGGAACATAGAACGTCCGTTGGTGGGCTGGATGGCTCCAGACTTATTACGTTCTGAGTCCGAGAAAGCTGCTGCCTATCAGGCCAGCCCGCTCATTGTCTGCGACGAGAATTATCAGTTCACGGTCGTCCCCATGGAAGAGAGGGATAAATACGGTTTGGATTACCATTTCACCTATCAACTTGCGGACCCACACTATCTGGATTTCAGAGACTGTAGTGCCGGCATCATGGTGTTTACCCCTGCCAACTTCGACATAATGGTCGCCAAGTACCGCGAATTTACACATAAAAACAAGTAAGTCACCAAAAAAGTTACCTGAAGAAGGAAGCGGGCACTGCATTAGAACAGGACGTCTACTACAGCGCGACCACGGGCGATTTCGTCTTCTTCCTGCGCACCATCCCAGCACCAGCCCGCCGGACTGAAGTTCCGTCTCGAAGGCCGCACGCTACATATCGATGGTATCGACAGCTCCGAAACCGTCACCGTGTTCGACCTCAGCGGGCGCCCCGTGCTCCGCACAGAAACCTCCTCAGACGG
>JAFSNG010000029.1 GCA_017447515.1 Prevotella sp.
ACTCTCCTCTGACTGTGTGTCCTGTGTGGCGGTATTCTCCTTGGGCTTCACCTCAACATTGGTCAGCTCAAACCATTCCAACATATGTGTTGGCAACAAACATTTGGCAAGTGTTTCGTATTGTGGATTCATTGTGATATCTCGTTTCTTACAAGAACGAAAAACATCACGGTTTTAGTGTACGCTCACACGTGATTATGCAGGTGACCCGTTATTAGAGGTGAGAGGTCAGAGGTGAGAGGTAAGAAAAAAGCCGGGACGGGAGTCTCGGCTTTTTTCGTGTATGTGGGAGGGTTAGCAGGGGCGCTTCTTGGGGAGGTTGAAGACGTCCTGCACTTCCTTCATCTGGGCTTCGGTCATGCCGTCGGGCTCAGAACCCATGGCACGGGCACACATGTAGATGTTGGCGGCCTTGCAGAGCACGTCGGTCTGGTCGAAGGCGTCCATAATGTCGGTGCCTACGGCCACGGTGCCATGCTTCTCCCATAGGACTACGTCGTGGGTCTTGATTTGCTCGAGGGTGGCCTCGGCGAGTGCTACCGACGAGGGTAGGGCATAGGGTACGATGCCGATGCCGAGGGGAGCGAAGGCGAGGGTCTCTGGAATCATCGACCACAGCACGCGGGTCATCTCGTCACCCTTCAGGAAACGCTGGATATGGCTCATGGCCACGAGTTCGATGGGGTGGGTATGCAGCGTGGCCTTGTAGCACGAACCGGTCTCGAGCAGATAGTTCTGCAGAGCGAGGTGGGTGGGCAGCTCAGAGGTTGGCACCACGTTCTCGTCGGCGATGACCACATACGAGGCGCAGTCGTCGAGGATGCGGATGATGCTTCCGTTCTGCATGGGTTCCTTGGCGAGGTCGCGCATGCGCTTGCCCGTACCTTTACAATAGAAGTACTTGCCCTTAAGCTGGGGCAGTACCATGCCAATCTGTTTCACTTCGGAAATGGGGGGCAGGGCACGGCACTCGTCGTCCATGAATTCGGTGACGTTGACGGTGATGTTGCCGCCATTACGCTCGGCCCAGCCTTTCTGCCAGAGGTAGCCAGTGACCTCGGCAATCTGATAAACTACCGCTTTCAACTGTTCGCGGCCTTCTAAAATACTTTTCATATTTTCAACTTTCAACTATCAACTTTCAACTTAATAATTCTCTCCGTAACGTTCGCGGGTGATGTCGTCGAGGGCGCGGCCACGGGTGAGGGGAGCACCGATGAAGCCCACGACGAGCGAGATGCAGAGCAGGGCAATCATGCAGAAGGCTGCAATGGTGAAGCCTTCGCCATTCTCACCGTAGATGATGGTGAAGATGAGCCCCCAGACTGCCGACAGGCCACGGACGATGAAGAACATCAAGCCCTGAGCTCCAGCACGGAACTTGGCGGGGACGAGCTCGCTGCCCCACAGGGCATAGAAAATCTGTGGCGACGAACCGCCCTGGACACCCCAGAGGATGGCAAAGAGCCAGAGGCCCACCATGCCGTTGACACCGATGGTGACGATGACCAGCCAAGCGGCGATGGCCACGAGGAGACCGAAGGTGTAGATGGCCTTGTGGGACGTCTTGTCGATGAGTTTCGACACGATGAATGTCACGCCCACGATGATGGCCCATTGGATGCAGTTCATCCAGTTGGCGGTCTCGTTGCTTACACCGCCCGCGGTCTCGTAGATGTGGGGCTGGAAGAAGCCCATGACGGATGCTACGAGGTTCCACGTCAGATAGATGGTGGCGAGGAAGATGACGGTACGGATGGCAATCTTGTTGGAGAACAGCACCTTGATATTGTCCAGCAGGCCAGCCTTCTTGTCGTCAGCCTTCTGGGCGGTAAACTCGGCACTCTCCTGCAACTGGCGCTGCAGGTTCCAGGCGATGAAGGCCACGACGAACAGCGTGAAGAAGACGATGCGCGACGAGAAGGCATTGACCGCCTCCTGCGACATATCGGCACCGCCAAAGAGGTGTGCCACACTCTCTACCCATCCGAAGAGGTAGCCGCCAGGGGCAAAGAGCATACCGAACAGGAGGATGCACATGGGTCCGAAGCCCCACGACATCTGTGAGATGCAGATGTTGCGACCGCGGTTGTTGACTTCGGACGACTCAGAGATATAGGTCCATGAGGCCGGCACGCCCACGCCCACGGAGATGCCCGTGACGAGGAAACCGCAGAGCAGCATGGGGAAATTCATGGAGAACATGATGAGCAGTACGCCCGTCATGTAGACCAGCAGATTGTAGGTGAAGATGAACTTACGACCGTACTTATCAGCCAGGAAACCGCCGATGATGGCACCGATGGCAGCACCGAGGCAGTTGGCTGAGATGAAGTTCAGCCAGCCGAGGTGTACCTCGGAGAGTCCGAGGTAGTTCTGCCACAAGGTCAAGCCCGATGCTCCAGCCACAATGGCACCGGCATCGAGGTAATTGGTGAGAGACACCGCAATGGTGCTCTTTAAAGATCCAGAATTTGCCATAACCTTATCTGCAAACTACATCACACTCAATATTGAAAATCTTGGCAACCTTCAGGATGGTGTCGATATGATGACCGACAGCAGCAGCCATGTGGTGGGTAGGACCAGCCTCGCTCCACTTGTTGACGAACTCGCGGCAGCTCAAAGAGAACTTCGTGCGCATGTTGGTATCGCCAAAGGTGAAGATGGGGCCTTCCTCGTTGACACCCTCGGCAGCCACGAACTTGAACACGCCGTTCTTATCCTGTGTGATGGCCAGATAGGTGACAGGGCCTACAGGGGGATAGAACTGGGTGAGGTAGCCACCACCAGCCTTGCCGTGGAAGACAGGCACAATCTTCATTGTGGGCTTCTTGGCCTGCGAGATGTCGAAGTCGCCAGAGCCAGAGTGTCCGATGATGCAGATGTCCTTGGGGAAGTCGATAGAGTACATCTCGGCCAGCGTGCCTGTGCCTGAGATAGTCTTCAGGATAGACATGGCCATAGCGACCTTCATGTCGCCCTCGACAGCGCAGGCGGTATGCTGCTTGATGAGCATGGAGAAGGCAGGAATGAGCATGGAGTCGAGCTTGCCGGCAATGCCCTGTGCAAAGCCGTCGTAGTGGGAGGCTATCATGCCGAGCTTCTCGTCCTTCACCCACTGTTCGAAGGCTACGACATATTTGGCCATATCCCAAACTTTCTCTACTGTACCACCACCCTCGATGTCGAAGGTTGCCAGGATGTCCTCAGCCTTCGCACGGATGGCAGCCTCGTCGGTGATGTTGTCGGCAATGGCCCACATCTTCTCCCAGTCGAACTGCTTGGTATAGACGAACATGCGGTGGTAGAGGTTGGTCTCGTCGATGTAGAGGTCCATCATGCCAGGATAGGGACGGCCAATCTGTGCGATGTTGGTATCGCGGAAGCGGCGACGCACCTGGGCAGCACGGCACCAGTCCTCAATCTCTGCCTGACAAGCGGGGTCGCCACCCTCTACAACGCCTGTAATCACTGCCGAGCGCTTGCCGGCACGATTCAGGTCGGCCACCATCTCGCCAATGGCACCGCAGGCATAGAGCTCGCCCAGCCATGTGGGGATGTCGGTCTTGGCATAGTCGGGAGCCAGCTTCTTCTGCAGGTTCACGATGACTACGGGCACATCGAGGTCGCGCACAGCAGGCAGCATGTTGTAAGAGGTGCAGTAGGTGAGCATCTGGAGGATGACGAGGTCGACATCAGCAGCGCGGAACTTGTCGCCTGCAGCCATCGACTGCTCCTTGGTGGTTACCATGCCACCATCGATAATCTCAATCGTGTCGGGCAGCGTCTTCTTGAATGCTTCATACTGAGCCTCGAACTCGGGAACGAGTTGTGGGAACTGTGGCAGGTATGCCTGCAGCGCAATGCTGAAGACACCTACCTTTGCTTTGGTTTCTACTAATGGTTTTGCCATAATGTTATTATTTTTGATTTGTTACTGTTAGATATTTCTCGTATGCCTTGTCCCAGGCGGACTTGTCGCCAGTGGGATGATAGGGAACCATATCGACGCTGTTGGCAATGATGTGGCGCATCTCCCAGATGTCCTTCACCAGCCCCGTGGCCTTCGCCTGCAGCATGATGTTGCCGATGGCCGTACACTCCTGCGGACCTGCCAGCACCTCAACGCCCAAGGCATCGGCCGTAAACTGGTTGAGGTACTTGTTGAGGCTGCCTCCGCCAATGACGTGCAATACAATATTAGAGGTAAGAGGTGAGTTCTTGAACTCCATCAGCCACTGGAATACCTGCTTATACCTCAGCGCCAGAGAATCGAAGATGCAACGGCAGATTTCTGCTGGTGTCTCTGGCACAGGCTGCTTCGTATCACGGCAGTATTGCTGGATAGCCTCAATCATCGACGAGGGATTGGCGAACGCTGCATCGTCCGGATTGATGATGCTGCGGAATGCCTCGACCTGCATGGCTGAGCCCTGCAATTCAGGATGCGACAGCTGGCGCACCTCCTCAGGCCATTCCTTGCGGCACCGCTCATAGAGCCACATGCCACAGATATTTTTCAGGAAGCGCGTCGTGCCCTCGATGCCGCCCTCGTTGGTGAAATTCAGTTCGTAGGAACGGTCGTTGATGATGGCATCCTTGGTCTCGATGCCCATCAGGCTCCACGTGCCGCTTGAGAGGTAGGCGAAATTCTCGTTCTTGGCAGGTACTGCAGCCACGGCAGCACCTGTATCGTGACCAGCAACGGCGATTACAGGCACAGGACCCAGTCCCGTCATCTTTTGTACTTCTTCGGTCAGCACACCAATCTGGGTGCCTGGCTGGACCATGCGTCCGAAATGGTCGCGCGTCAGTCCGACGCTTGCGATGAGCTTCTCGCTGAGATCGCCTGTGCGTGGGTCGAGCATCTGGGAGGTAGATGCAATGGTGTATTCGCAGACCGCCTCGCCAGTGAGCATCCACGACAGGGCATCAGGTACGAAGAGTATTTTGCTGCAATGCCGCAAAGCGCTGTTGCCTGCCTGCTGCATGGCATAGAGCTGGAACAGCGAGTTGAAGTTCATGAATTGGATGCCAGTGATGTCGTAGACTTCACGTTGCGGAACCACGCGAGACAGGTAGTCGTCCATCGCTGCAAAGGTATGCGGGTCGCGATAGGCCATCGGATTGCGCAGGATGGCTCCATCCTCACCAATGCATACGAAATCGACACCCCACGTGTCGATGCCGATGGAGGTGATGTTCAGTCCTCTGCGGGCAACCTCCTTCAGACCGCGAATCATTTCGAAATACAGGGCGTAGAGGTCCCAATAGAAGTGTCCGCCCGTTTCGATGAGATTGTTGGGGAAGCGGGTAATCTCTTCCTGTTCCAAACGCCCGCCGTTGATGCTGCCAATGATGGTTCGTCCACTGGTTGCACCCAGGTCGACGGCAAAGAAATACGTTTTGTTTTCCATTCGTTTTGATGTAGTTTGTTTTAATAGAGAGGGCAAAGTTACGAAATTTGTTGGATAATCAAAAAAAATCTTATCATAATTTATGCAAAATGCACGAAATTCGCATTTTTTTTCTTACTTTTGCACCAATTATTCAAAAACGCAACCGATAGCAATGACTGCAAGACTGACACTACAACTGCTTTTCCTGCTTGTCACAGCGACGATGATGGGACAGTCGGGACTGAACAAAAAGGACTTTAACCGATACTGGCGGGTGGAATCCGAGTCACCCGACTATCGTGTGACTTTCCGCGGCGACACCTGCGAGCTGTTGTCGCCCAAGGGGCTGACGCTCTGGCGCAAAGAGCAGCTGTCGGCAAACAGCGTCGTGGAATATGATGCCCAGGTGGTGGACGAGGGTAGGGAAGGTGACCGCCTGAGCGACCTGAACTGTTTCTGGCTGGCCAGTGACCCGCAGCAGAAGGATATCTGGGCAAGAGCCTCCTGGCGCAGCGGTATCTTCGTGCGCTGCTATACCCTGCAGATGTATTACCTCGGCTATGGTGGCAACCATAATTCCACTACGCGCTTCCGTCGCTATACGGGCGATGAGCGAGGGGTGGACAGCACAGCCTATCGTCCTGCCATCCTGAAGGAATATACCGATGCGCCCCACCTGTTGCGCCCTAACCACTGGTATCATGTGAAGATAGAGAGCCGTGACGGGCGTGTCCGCTTCTTTATGGACGGTGAACTCATCGTGGACTATCTGGACCCTGCACCCCTCGAACGGGGATGGTTTGGTTTCCGCACCACACTCTCGCGAACACGCATCACAAATTTCCAAAGCCGTTCGCTGGACGACGACGCCCTGACCACGGGCATTCCCCTGCATTGGCTGCACCAGCCGCAGGCCGCCCAGCCAGTCACCTTCGGCATTCCTTTCCGTCAGGGCGAACTGAAGGATGCAGGATTGCTGGCGCTGAATGACGGTACACCCGCTGATGCCTGGGCAACAGCCTGGTGGCCAGACGGTTCCGTGAAATGGGCAGCACTCTCGGCAGTGACCGCCAATCCCTCACCCAAGGTGGTGAAGCAGGCGAAACGAACCAAGGTGCAGCCCATCGCCATTCACGATACAGGCCATAGTTTTGTTGTCAATACCGGCAAGCTGTGCGTTTGGCTGCCCAAGAGCGGACAACAACTCATTGACAGTCTGCAGGTGGACGGAAAAACGGTAGGCGGTGGTGCACTGTTGACAGCCACCACACCCCGAGGGGCTTATCAGTCATCGATTAATAAGGTATCTGTAGAACGTCAGAGTCAGGTGGATGCTGTCGTCCGGATAGACGGCACCCATAGCGATGGTCAGCGCCAATGGCTGCCCTTCACGGTGCGCCTCCACTTCTGGCAGGGTTCGGAACAGGTCAAGATGACACATACCTTCATCTACGATGGTGAACCTTCGGAGGATATGATAGCCTCGCTGGGCATTCGTTTTGCCATCCCCATGCATACGGAAACGTATAACCGCCATATTGCCTTCGGCATGTCGCCAGAGCGTGTATGGGCTGAACCCGTGCAACCGCTTGACGGACGTCGTGACCTGCGCATGAAGGAGTCGCCATCGGAAGAGGGGCGCGGCATTCCACAGCGTCATAACATCCAGATGGACCAGATGCAGGGCAAGCGCATTCCGCCTCGTGAACAGTTCGACCGTATGGGTCAGGCACTCATTGACCATTGGGCGCAATGGGATGGTTTCCGACTGTCGCAACTGACGGATAACGCCTTCTCTATTCGCAAGCGGGCTACCACACAGTCGCCCTGGATAGGAACACTGACGGGCGAACGCGCCCCAGGCTATGCCTTTGTAGGCGACACGGAGGGCGGACTGGCTGTCCGACTGAAGGATTTCTGGCAGTCGTACCCCTCGACCATCGAGGTCAGTGATGCCCGCAGCAGTGAGGCCCACCTGACCTGCTATCTGTGGAGTCCGGAGGCAGAACCCATGAATCTGTGCCACTACGACACCATTGCCCACGGACTCTTGGAGAGCTACGAGGATGTGCAGGAAGGTATGAGCACACCCTATGGCATTGCCCGCACCAGCGAACTGTGGCTGTTGCCCCAGGGAGGATATGCAGGCAAGGATGCTGCGGTTCGGCAAATGGCTTTGCTGGACGACGAGAACCGCCTGCTGCCCACCCCTGAATACCTGCATAGCCGCAGGGCTTTCGGCATCTGGTCGCTGCCCACAGCCCACAAGGATGTGGAAGAGCGCCTAGACGAATATATCCGCATCTACCAGCAGGAGACGGAACGCCATCGCTGGTATGGTTTCTGGAACTACGGCGACTTCATGCATGCCTACGACCCTGAGCGTGACGAGTGGCGCTACGATGTGGGAGGCTATGCGTGGGACAATACCGAACTGGCCTCGCCCACGTGGCTGTGGATGATGTTTGTGCGCAGCGGACGTGCGGACATCTGGCGTATGGCTGAGGCGATGAGCCGTCATAACAGCGAGGTAGATACCTATCACATCGGTCCCTTCGCCCCTTTGGGCAGTCGTCATAATGTCAGCCATTGGGGCTGTGGAGCCAAAGAAGCCCGCATCTCGCAGGCAGGATTCCTGCGCTACTATTATTACCTGACTGCTGACGAGCGTATGGGTGACCTGATGCATGCCCAGACCGATTCCGACACCTTGCTCTGGCATCTTGATCCTATGCGACTGGCAGAGCCACGCGAAAAGTTCCCATGTTCGGCTCCTGCCAGACTGCGCGTAGGACCAGACTGGGTGGCGTATGCCGGCAACTGGATGACGGAATGGGAACGTACGGGCAACACCCGCTATCGTGACAAGATTCAGGCTGGCATGACCTCCATCGCTGCCCTTGAGGATGGTATCTTCACAGGTAATCTGGCCAAGGGCTACGACCCTGCCACAGGACGGCTCAGCTACGATGGGCCGCGCGAACTGCGCAGCACCAGTCATCTGCTGGCTATCATGGGCGGTTTTGAGGTCATGAACGAACTCCTGCCGATGATGAACAACGACGCCTTCAACCGCTGTTGGCTCGACCACGCCCGCCGCTATCGCGATATGGCCTGGCAGACGCGGAAAAACACCTTCCCCGTCCGTCGCCTGGATGCTTATGCTGCGTGGATAGACCGCGACATAGAGCGAAAGGCCTTTGTCTGGAACTCACTATTGGCTCCGCGCAAAGGCCTCTCCACCAACGATGCGGCCATGTGGTCGCTCGATGCCATCTATATGCTGGAGGTCATCCCATAAGGTTTCACCCACCGATTACAATTATTCATTATTTTAAATAAAAAACATTTATGACTTATTCACGTTATTCTTCCATTTTAGTCATCTTCCTCCTTGCTGTACAGGCTTGGGCCTACAAGCAGGAGTCGATGAACATTAATGTCAACGGCAAGTCGAGGAACATGGTGGTATTCACTCCCAACGAGCTGCCGGCCAAATCGCCGCTGATGATTATCACTCACGGCATGAACCAAGACCCTGAATACCAGTACGGGTCGGACAAAATCTACGAAATGGTTGATACGGCGAAGTTCGTGGTGACCTATCTGCGCAGCGATGGCAACACGTGGGATGTTGGCGGTACGAAGGACCAGAATTTCGTCATTAAGGCTATCGACGAGATGGCCAAGCTTTACGACATTGACCGTGACCGCGTCTATTGGTCGGGATTCTCGATGGGTTCCATGCTCATCCACCATTGCATTGCCAACATGCAGGACAAGATAGCAGCCTTCGCCCCCACCAGCGGCATCCAGTTCTCGGAACAGCCCTGGAACAATTGCAAGAAGCCCGTCAACCTGCTGGAATGCATTGCCTATGACGACGACGTGTTCGGCTATGAGCAGTACGGTATCCATGCCTACATTGAGAACTACGCCAAGCACGACAAGCATACGCAATATAGCAAGGAGATAGGCTATAAGCCCATGGGAGCTTCATGGGGCAACGGTGATTTGGAGAAATGGACAGGCGGACCCAATGGCGGTGAGGTGTGGCTCTATTCGTACAACAATGGTGGTCACTGGCCCTCAGATCAGAACCGTCACCTCATCTGGAACTTCTGCAAACGTTTCTCGTTGAACCAGCCTACTGCACATATCACCGAGCCCGCTGGCGAAACCACATACCTCTCATTTACGCCACCGGGTACAGCTGTATTCCCTGATGTCGCCATAGAAGCCACTGCCAAAGCCCAGAGCGGCGAGGTGGTAAAGGCAGAATTCTATGACGGTGGAACCCTCCTTGCCACTATTCCCGATGCTGCATCGGGCTCTTATTCCGCAACCCTGACCGACCCACAAGTCGGCAAGCATTACCTTCGTGTAGTGGTGACTGACGATAAGGAAAAAACTGCTGAAGCCGCTTGTCTGGTGAGTTGCGAAACACCTGAGGTGGGCACAGCTTACAATCTGAGTAGTCATTTCACTACTGAGGGCGTGGTACCCCAGGACTGGATTGTCAGCAATGGCACTACAGAGCGTATCGGTGGCGGTCTGCCATTCTCCAGTGGTCCCCGTCTGTTGCATTTCACCCATGAGAATCGTGCTATTGAATACGGTCTGCTCGTACAGAATACGGCAGGCAAGGAGAAAGGTGCTTACGCTAAATTCGGTGTGAAGAAAGCACGTTCGACCGTGACGCTGTACGCTGGACATTATGCCCTTAAGTACAGGCTGTATAACTGGAACCAGCCGGAGTCCTCGCCTGTGATCATCGTCATTGAGGATGCTAATGGTGAGGAAGTAGCCTCCAAGACGTACAAGCCCACCGTCAACATCGGTGGAAAGACCGATAAGGCATTTGGCGGTGCCCGTCAGCAGACCTTTGAGTTCGATATTAACTATCCGGGCGAATACGTCGTTGCCTTCTACACGGATGCAGCAAAGAATGCCGACTTCGTGCTGGGTCTCGTCAGTCTTCAGGCGAAGGAATACACAATAACAGGTATCAGCGATATTCACCGTGAAGCAATAGACCATCACCGTTATTACGACCTTTACGGTCGCCGTGTTGAAGAAGGACAATTGCAGCCAGGCATCTATATCCTCGACGGCCGTAAGATAGTCATCCGGAGATAATCACTTATCTCTCACCTCTTCAAATACTTCGCCAACGGACTGTTGTTTTCCCTCAGTCCTTTGGCGATGCTTTGTGCATTCGTCTTGGCACCAAGGAGTGAGGTGTGGGTGTGGTCGTGGTTGAAGTACTTCATGGCCTTCTCCTTTTTGCCACACTTCTTGTCGAGGAAGTCTGCCGTGATGTTGTGGAGGTCAACGAATTCGACACCAGTATCGGCAACCACTTCGCGATACCACTTGCCATAGGTGTCGTTGCGGCGCTCAATCTTGCCATTCTCCCATTCGTTACGTGGCGTCAGCGATACCAGAATCGGTGTGGCACCCTTTTCACGCACGTCCTGAATGAATTTCTTCAGATACCAGCCGAAGGAGTAGACCACCTCGTAAGAGCCTACCTGGGTGTTGGCCTTTAGCTTTTGGTCGATGACATTCTGCTTCGACAGGTCTTCCTGAGCAGCCTGCATCTGGTAAACGTGACAGGTGTCCTGGCCTGAGGCGATGGCTGCACGGTATTTGGGCTTGTCAATAGCTCCGATGTCGTTATGGCCGAACTGGATAAGCACAAAATCGCCAGGTTTCAGCGAGTTATACACTTTGTCCCAACGGCCCTCGTTCAGATACGAGCGACAGCTGCGTCCAGCCATAGCGGCATTTACAATGTCTATTCTTGACTCGTCGAAAATGGTGTTGGCCACAGCTCCCCAACCCCACATGCCGTCTTCGTCCTTGTCAGCATTCTTGACCGTGCTGTCGCCAGTAATAAAGACAACGGGCTTGCCTTCTGTGCGTGTGATGTCATAGACAGGCAATTGAACGTTACGCATCATCGCCTTCAGCGGATTCAGGGCGGGATTATGACTGGCCATCAGCCCCTCAGCCGCAGAGCGTGCATTCATCATCGCACCAAAGCGACTGGTATGTATCTTGTCGAGGAAGAAATGGTAGTCAGTTTTCCATTTGCCGTAGCTGTCGAGCTTTTGTCCCGATATTTCGTTGAGGTCAATGAAAGGCACACCTTCCTCTGCAGCCACCTGCATCTGCCATTGCGTATGTTGCTTGCGTACAATCTTGTCATTGTCGTCGTAGGCATTACGCGGTGTCAGCGACATGAGGATAGGGTAGCCGCTTTGCGCGCGTACATCATTTATATATTTACGCATGTAGCCGCCATAGGTGTAGACCGTTTCCTTCTCGCCAGTCTCTTTGATGGTCACATTCAGCGTGTCGTCACCAACACCAGGAATGCTTGCTCTGGCGCGGCCTTCGTCGTAGGGACCGTTGTCGTTATGGCCAATGGAGATAATCACCCAGTCGCCAGGACGGATAGCCTGACGGATGGGGTCCCACAGCTTGTTGTAGAACGTGCGGCTGCTCATACCGCCCAGGGCCTGATTCTCGACAGTAATCTTCATCGGGTCGAAGTATTCGTGGGCATAATAGCCCCAGCCCCACTGGCCGTTGTTGCCATTGCCCAGCGTTCCTGTGCGCATGGTGGAATTGCCAATGAGAAACAGCACAGGATTGTTGCCGCGACGGCTCGAACCAGGTACTGGTCGTGCTGTCATCGCCTTGGCGATACTGTCGGGGGTGTTATCTACGACATTGTTTACATCCTTCACTCCATTTCGGTCTGTCACCTGGGCTGCAACTGTCACAGATGCTACTACAAGCAACGCTGCTAATATTTTCCTTAATTGCTTCATATTTTGACTTGTTTTAGTAAAAAGATAGTGCAAATTTACACTTTTTTTTTGAAATCCGCGCAAATTAACACAAAAAAAGGCAAAATATTTTCAAGATTCTAAAAAAATGTTTATATTTGCACCGCTTAAAGAGAAAAAGTATATCTACTAATAATAACTGTATGAAAAAAGCAAATCTTTTGAAGAGGACTGTCATGCCTATGGCATTGATGTGCTCTGCCATGCTGTTTACCCCTCCGATGTTGGGTTTACAGACTGCTTACGCAGCCGAACAGCAGCAAGGAACCATCAGTGGTACGGTTGTCGACAGTCAAGGTGAACCAATCATTGGTGCCAGCGTTATTATCGTAGGTGGTCAGGCTGTTCAGGGAACAGTAACCGACTTCGATGGCCGCTTCACGTTGAAAGTAGCTCCTGGTACCCAGTTGAAAATTTCTTATGTCGGCTACAAAGAGCAAATTGTCAAGGCTTCCGACAGCATGTTGGTTACGATGGAAGAAGAGGCAACCATGCTGCAGGGCGTCGAGATTGTGGCTTACGGTACGCAGAAGAAAGTCACCGTCACGGGTGCTATCGCTTCTGTGAAGGCCGAAGACCTGACACGCACCCCTGTGTCGTCAGTCAACAACGTGCTGGCTGGTCAGCTTTCCGGTGTGACTACGGTGCAGTTCTCCGGTGAGCCTGGTAGCGATGCTGCCGCCATCTTCGTTCGTGGTAAGGCCACGTTCGCTGGTGACGATGCTGTTAAGCCCCTTATCCAGGTCGATGGTGTAGAGCGTGAGATGTGGGATATCGACCCCAACGAAATCGAGAGTATCACGGTGCTGAAGGATGCTTCCGCTACAGCTGTGTTCGGTGTTCGTGGTGCTAACGGTGTCATCCTGATTACCACCAAGCGCGGTCAGGAAGGTAAGGCTAAGATTACCTTCAACATTTCTTTCTCGGCTCTGACTCCTACCAAGATGGTCGAGCAGACCAGCTCTTACGAGTATGCCACCTTCCATAATGCCATGCGTGCCAACGACGGCAAGGCAGGTTATTTCTCGGAGAGTGTGCTGGAGATGTTCAGAACTGGCGAAGATCCCATCCGTTTCCCGAGCATGAAGTGGACTGATTATCTGATGAAGGACGTCACCCTGCAGCAGCAGCATAACGTCAACATCTCCGGTGGTAACAAGACCGTGAAATACTTTATTTCTGCTGGTATGTTTACGCAAGATGGTATCTTCGAGGAGTTCGACCGTCCTTACGACTACGGCTATCAGTATAAGCGTTTCAACTATCGTACCAATTTGGATATTGACGTCACCAAGACCACCAAGGTCAGCTTCAATATCGCCGGTAAGGTGGATGAGTCATGCAAGCCTCACACAGGTCAGAGTTCCGACCAGATGATTCGCGAGATGTACTGGGCTTCTCCGTTCAGTAGCGCAGGAATGGTTGACGGCAAATATATTGTTACCAGTGTCTCGGATGCTGATAACTATGTGGACGACCTTCTGAAGCCTCAAGGCGAGACCGCTGCTGTTCTGCCTTTTGAAACCAGTTCGCCAATGGCATACGCCATGAACCAGCCTGGTGCTTATCAATATAGTAACAACAAACTGCAGATGGACTTGATTGTCGACCAGAAGCTCGACTTCATCACAAAGGGTCTGTCGCTGAAACTGAAAGGCTCTTACAACAGTTCCTATCAGGTTCGCAAGGAGATTACCAACCAGCAGTCTACCTATACTCCCGTTTATCAAAAGTATGCGTTGACCGATGCCAATGGCGATCCTATCCAGACAGGTACGACCACCATTATTAATAAGGATGGTGAGAAAGAAGTTATTCCTGTCTATGCTTGGGGTGAGCGTACTGACCTCCGTCTGAGCGGTGACGATACCGAGCCCGTCTACTCCAACTCATCGCCCATCAAGGGACGTAACTGGTATGTGGAGGGTTCGCTGAACTACAACCGTTCCTTCGGTGAGCATACCGTCACTGCCCTGGCCCTTTACAACCAGAGTAAGGACTACTATTACGGCGATAGCGAATATAACGATATTCCCCGTACATACGTTGGTTTCGTAGGCCGTATTACCTACGACTGGAACAACCGCTATATGGCAGAGTTCAACTTCGGTTACAACGGTTCCGAGAACTTTGCCCCCGGCAAGCGCTTCGGTGCCTTCCCTGCAGGTTCTATCGGTTGGGTGATGAGCGACGAGCCGTTCTTCAAACCCATCAAGAAGGTCGTCAGCTTCCTGAAGCTCCGCGCGTCGTGGGGTCTCGTGGGTAACGACAAGATTGGCGGCAAGCGCTTTATGTATATGTCCGACCCATACGTTGTCAACCAGACAGCCACCTTCGACCGCTTCACTTATACCAACGTGAACGAGCCAGGCTTCGCTTATGTCTTTGGTATTGAGAACGGTACTCCCACCAAGGGTGCTTACGAGTCGTCGAAGAACAATCCCGAAGTGTCTTGGGAAAAGGCCTTCAAGCAGGACTACGGTTTCGACATCAACTTCCTTGACGACCGTCTGCGCGTTACGTTCGACTACTATAAGGAGCACCGTACCGACATTCTCTGGCAGGACGGCACCGTTCCCGGATTCCTGGGCTTCACGCCGCCGTACACCAACTTCGGTGTTGTTGACAGTCACGGTTGGGAAGTCTCTATCAACTGGCAAGACAGGATTGGCAAGGACTTCCGCTATAACGTGAAGTTCAACCTCTCGAACAACGAGAACAAGATCGTGGAGGACCGTCAGGCTCCGCAGGCCAACGAATATATGTACACCGCGGGACGCCGCATCGGCTCGCGCCTGCAGTATAAGTTCTGGAAGCTCTACTACGAAGGTGCCGAGGCCGACTACCAGAAGGAGTTCGGCACGCCCTATCCCACCCAGCTGAAGGAGCTGAAGCCCGGCGACCCCATCTTCGTCGACCTCGACAAGAATGGTTATATCGATGCCAACGACCAGAGCCGTGACTTTGGTCATACCGACGACCCGAAGTATATTGCCGGTCTGAATCTGGCAGCATATTATAAGGACTTTTCGTTCAGTGCCCAGTTCGTCAGTGCATGGGACGTTACCCGAGTTTTGGGCGATGTTTTCCGCCGTCCGTTCCAGAACCGTTCTACCGTGCTCAACGGTGGTCTGCTGAAATACCACTTGGAGAATACCTGGACTGTTGACAATCCCGATCCCGGTGCCGAGTATCCTCGTGCTACCTGGGACAATGCCGACCAGAACTATGCTAATTCTACCCTCTTCGAGAAGGATGCCAAGTACCTGCGTCTGAAGACCATTCAGGTCTCTTACGACTTCCACTTCCCGTTCATGAAGAAGTTGGGTATGACAGGTATGCAGCTGGCACTCAGTGCTTACAACCTCTTCACGATTACTCCGTATAAGTTTGGCGATCCTGAGGCTCGCGCCAGTACGACGCCGTCTTATCCTTTGCAGCGTACCTACACCGCAAGTCTTAAGATTGGATTCTAAACAGCTAATAATATAATAAGGTATATCATTATGAAACTACAACATAAATTAGTTACGGGAGTTGTGACGCTGATGATTGGTAGCATGGCGTTCACGGCTTGCACCGACGAAATCAAGTTCGGTGACTCCTTCATTGAGAAGACTCCCGGCGGTACAGCATCGCTGGATACCGTATTCGGTAGTGCTGAATACACGAAGCAGTTCCTCGTAGGACTCTACGTGTTACAGTACTACGGCCTGCCTTTCAAGAATGCTACTGAGGCTCCCTGGAGTGTCAGCTACTGGAATTCGAAGATGGATGCGATGACCGACTGCTACCAGCAGCACTTCAGTGGTGGCGGTGCCTTCGGTAAGTACTATGGAGGTCTGTTGTCCTCAGCAGATATCGCCAATACCGACCATCCGCTGATTTCCTATACCCATGACTTCGTGTGGGAGGTGGTGCGCCGTTGTTACCTCCTGATGGAGAATATCGACAATGTCCCTGGTCTGACGGATGCGGAGAGAAAGAACATGGTGGCTCAGGCCAAGTGTCTGATAGCTGCGCGTTACTTCGACCTCTATTCCATCTATGGCGGTCTGCCCATCATCACTCATACCTTCACAGGTTTGGAAGGTACTTACAACATTCCGCGTGCTTCGGCAGAGAATACTGCCAACTTCATGGTCGGTTTGCTTGACGAGGCCATCCCCGACCTGCTCTGGGCTTACAATGGCAATACCATTGAAACCGATGCTGCTAACAACGTAGGCCGCTGGACAGCTGCCGGTGCTATGGCGCTGAAGGCCAAGATTCTGCTGTTCAACGCTTCGCCGCTGTACAATGCCGATCAGGGCTACTATGGTGGTACGACACAAGCCGAGAAGGACAGCCTGGTGTGGCACGGTGGTTTCAAGCAGGAGCGCTGGCAGCGTGCGCTGCAGGCCTGCGAGGACTTCATGAACCGCAATGCGCAGGAGGGCAACTGGTATCAGCTGAACCAGGCTACAGCGACGAAACCTGCTCCTGAGGACTATCGCCAGGCTTATCGCATGGGTTACATCTATCAGGGTAGCCGTGAGATTATCCACTGTACCCGTGTTACAGGAACGACCAGTAACAAAGCTTCTTACCAGTGGGCCAACTTCGTAGGTCCCTTCGGAACGAGCAATGGTCCGTTCCGTCATTCCTACAATCCTACTGAGGAATATGTCGAGATGTTCCCCTGGAGCGACGGCAGACCGTTTAACTGGGAGGTAGACTCTATCAACGGTAACATTGGTGGCAAGACAGGTCAGCTGTTCTACAAGTGGACTGTTGGTAAGGTGACCAAGAAGGAAGCCTCACGCGACCCGCGTCTGTATGAGAATGCCATCGTCTGCAGCCAGACGCTGTCGCTGAACTGGACGACTGGTAAGCCCGAGGGCGATGTCTACGAGCTCTGGGTCAAAGGTGAGCATGAAGGTACTGATGCTGCTGATGTTGACGAGAAGACAGGTGAGGTAAAGGTCATGGAGAAAGACCTTGGCCGTTTTGCTACGGGTTATGGTGTCATCAAGTATTATCTGGGTCAGGAGTATTTCGGCAAGTACACCCAGTGGGTTTACCTGAGCTACGACGAGATGCTGCTGATGTATGCCGAGTGTCTGGCCCAGTGCGGTCAGCTTGAGAAGGCCATTCAGCAGGTTGACGTGGTTCGCGCTCGTGTGGGTATGAAAGGCTTGAAGTATGGTCAGGCCGCCTATAAGGGTGATAAGAGCACACTGCCTGACTTGAATACGAAGGAAGGCTTGGTGGAGGAGATTCTCCGTGAGCGTGCCTGCGAGCTGGGTATGAGCAACAATCGTTACTACGATATGATTCGCTACAAGCGTACTGACTGGATGACCAAGAAGCTTCATGGTCTGATTACCTTCCGTATGATGGAGAACTCAAAGAAGGAGCTGATTCCGAACAATAATCCATATATCGGCACCGACAAGAATAGTGGTGTTAAAGAACCCAGTTTGTTCTCGTACCTGAAGTTTGAGATTCAGAACCCCAAGCGTTACTTGTGGGATTTCCAGCCTAATGATCCTGAAGTATTGAAGTGGCTGCTGATGCCGTTCCCACTGTCTGAGATTAACAAGGGTTACGGACTTGTCCAGAACCCGGGATGGTGATGTTAATTGATAACTGATAATTGATAATTGATAATTATGAAGAAGAAACATATATTCATGCTGTCGTTGCTTGCAGGCCTGAGCCTGCCGGCAGCAGCACAGCAAGACAGCACAGGCATCAGCTTCGTAGACCAGGTCATTGAGGTCGGAGCCAATAAGGACTTCACCCGTGCACAGTCTACCGCTGCCGTGTCGGTCATTACCAATAGAGACGCCGACAAGCGTTCTGCCAAGAACATCAGCAACTCCATCCTTGGTCAGGGTAACGGACTTGTATCCCTGCAAGGGTCAGGAACCTACTTCGAGCAGAACCCCACGTTCTACATTCGTGGCTTGCAGAGCCTGAGCACCAATGCACCACTCGTATTGGTGGACGGTATCGAGCGCGACATGAATATTATCAGCCCTGAGGAGGTTGACCATGTAAGTGTCCTGAAGGATGCTGCTGCTGTGGCACTCTACGGCTACAAGGGCGCCAATGGTGCTATTCTGATTACCACCAAGCGTGGTCAGTATAACTCGAAGAACATCCGCGTCAGCTACGACCATTTGTTCAATTTCCAGAGCAACCGCCCGAAGTTTGTCGATGGTGCTACCTTTGCCAGTGCCATGAACGAGGCTTTGGCTAACGAAGGATCACAAGCACGTTACACTGCTGACGAGATTGCTGCCTTCCAGAGTGGAAACTATCCCTTCCAGTATCCCAACGTGAACTGGGTCGACGAGACGTTCCGCAAGAGCGGCGCCACCAACAAGATTAACGTTGAATTCAGTGGTGGTGGTGAGCGTTTCCGCTATTTCACCATGCTGAACATCCTTTCGGACAAGGGATTCATCAAGACACCCGATGCTACCGACGGATACTCCACACAGGACAAGTACGTGCGTGGTAACCTGCGTACCAACCTCGACATCGACCTGACGCCGACCACCATGCTGAAAGTCAACATGCTCGGTGTGCTCAGCGAGATGTCGCGCCCCGGCGGTCCTACCTCTATCGGCAGTTCATCGTCTACGGCTAAGGCCGACCTCTGGGATATGGTCTATAGCATTCCGTCACTGGCATTCCCCATCAAGAACGAGGATGGCGACTGGGGTGGCAGTTCTGTCTACAGCGGTGTCAACAACCCCGTGGCAGAGTCCACTGGTGCTGCCTACTACAAATTGCACGAGCGCGCCTTGTTCGCCGACATGACGCTGAGTCAGGACCTGAAGTACTGGACGCCCGGTCTGAGTCTGACTGCCCGCTTGGGTTACGACACCTACTCGACCCTCTACGAGGATCACAGTATGACATACCTTTATGGTAACTATCCTTCGACGGGTGTAGTCGGTCAGAAGGGAGACCTCTGGACCTCTGGTACGCCAGGTACCATGAGCAAGAACTCCGGCACCGTCGACTGGGCACGCCGACTCATCTTCTCAGTAGGTATGAACTACGACCGCACCTTCGCTGACAAGCACTATGTGTATACCCAGTTGAAGTGGGACTACGAGTATCAGAACACCACGGGTAGCACGGGTTACACCGTCTATCGTCACAACATCTCCTGGTTGGGCCACTATGGCTATGACAACCGTTACATCGGTGAGGTGGCACTGGTCTACTCGGGCAGCAACCGTCTCGCCCCGGGCACCAAATGGAACCTGTCGCCGACATTCTCGGCAGCATGGGTGGCTTCTAACGAGTCGTTCATGAAGGATGTGAAGTGGATCAACTTCCTGAAACTCCGTGCCAGCTACGGCATCATCAATGCCGACTATCTGCCGGGCGACAACGTGTGGAACTACTACGTCTTGTCCTATTCTCAGGCATCTTCGAACACGGGCAGCTATCCCTTCGGAGCCGGTTACGACTACGTCTATGCCAACTCTACGCTTGGCCTGCTGCCTACGGCTGATCCGAAGCACGAGAAGGCCCAGAAGTTCAATATCGGTATCGACGCTACGCTCTTCGGCGGTCTGAATGTCGAAATCGACTACTACTCGCAGGTTCGCAAGGACATCTGGAGAGATGGTTCTGGTGCTTATTCCGACGTCATTGGTTTCGACGCTCCTTACGTCAATGCCGGTAAGGTCAACAGTCACGGCTTCGAGATGCAGCTCGACTATACCAAGACGCTGGGCGAAGTGACCTTCAACATCGGTGGCATGCTGAACCTCAATAAGAATGAAATCAAGGATATGGCTGAGGAACCGAAGGCTTATCCCAACCTCGTAGAGACAGGCAATCCGCTGAACTCTACCTATGGTTTGGTGGCCATCGGCCTCTTCAAGGACCAGGCTGACATCGACGCCAGCCCCAAGCAGAACTTCTCGACCGTTCGTCCTGGCGACATCAAGTATAAGGATATCAACGGCGACGGTGTCATCGACGCCAACGATAAGACGAAGATTGGCTATAGTGGCTACGCTCCCGAACTGTACTACAACTTCCATGCTGGTGTAGAGTACAAGGGCGTCGGCCTCGACTTCCTGTTCCAGGGCGTCGGACGCTACACTGCCAACCTCAATGCCAAGGCTATGTACTGGCCTTTGCTGAACTCTACCTCGCTGTCACAGCAGTACTACGATGGCCGTTGGACGGCTTCCAACCCCGACGTGAACGCCAAGTTCCCGCGTCTGAGCACGGAGAGCAATGCCAACAACTATCAGCCCAGCACCTACTGGCAGCGCGACCGCTCGTTCCTGAAGCTGCGCAATGTGGAGTTGTACTACAATTTCCCCAGCAGCCTGCTTGAGAAGACAAAGTATATCCAGACCGCCAAGCTGTATGTCCGTGGTGTCGACCTGCTTTGCTTCGACCATCTGGATGAGGCTGATCCTGAGTGCTACGGTGTCAACGCTCCTGTCAACAAGAGTGTTGTCGTAGGTGTGGCATTGTCATTCTAAAGAATTGAAAGTAGTAATGAGTAATTAGATATTAGAAAATTATGATTACAAAGATAAATAAAAAAGTGGCAACAGGGGTAGTCTCTTTCCTCTTACCTCTTACCTCATGCCTCTTCTTCGCTTGTAGCAGTCAGATGGATTACAAGGAGTTCAGCGTGTTCGACGAGGCGTATATGCAGAAGAAGTTCGAACGTGCCGGTGGATTCCTGTCTACCATCTATGCCGACCTCGACTCCGACTTCGGCAACTACAATGGTGCCTGCCTGGCATCAGCTACCGACGAGGCAGTCTATTCGCACGACGGCAACGCCATCGAGAGTTTCTTCAACGGTGCCTGGAGTCCTACCAATCCCAACAGCTCTATCTGGACTACCTGCTATCACGGTATTTCCTACTGCAACCTGTTCCTCGACGAGTTCACGGGTCTGACGTTTGAGGACTACAAACTCGACAAGAACTTCATGGCAGAGATGTACCAGTATAACAACTATCAGTGGGAAGCACGCTGGGCCCGCGCCTACTTCTACTTCGAGCTGGTGCGCCAGTATGGCGGTGTGCCCCTGAAGACCACCAATATGTCTCCTGAAGAGGCCAACCGACTGCCACGTGCTACTGCCGACGAGGTATTCAAGTTCATCGACGACGAGTGTGTGGCCATCAAGGACAGCATCACGAAGGATTATGGCGACCTGGGCGGCTTGGCTATGACGCCCGCCAACAACGGACGTGCCAACAACCTGGCTGTGCTGGCTCTGCGTGCACGTGCTGCACTCTATCATGCCAGCCCCCTGTTCAATCCTGACAACAACCAGGAACTGTGGCGCCAGGCTGCTGAGACCAACAAGGCCGTCATTGACGCCTGTGTCGCTCGCGGCATGAAGCTCTCTCCCGACTACAAGGCATTGTTCATTGGTAACACCAGTTGGAGCGATCCCAATCCTGTGGCTGAAATCATTTTCGGACGCCGTATGCCGACAGAGAACCGCAACTTCGAAACCTACAACTTCCCCGTAGGCATGTCGGGTGCCGGTGCTGGTGGCGGTGGTGGCAACTGCCCCTCGCAGAACCTCGTCGAGGCTTACGAGGACGGTGACAAGCGCTTTGCGGTATCTGTTGCCTGCAATGGCGACTCATGGCCCAATGCCAATACCCAGCCCCTGGAGACCTTCGTCGGTGGCGTCAACGGACTCCCCACGACCTACGGAACACCTACGGGCTACTATCTGAAGAAGTATGTCAACGAGACCGTGCAGATTGCCGGTAGTGGTGCCAACACCTGCAAGCACGTGTGGGTCACCTTCCGCCTGGCTGAGTTCTACCTGAACTATGCCGAGGCCATGCTCAACCTCTCGGGCAGTGGCTACCAGTCTGTTCCCGGTTTCGCAATGACCGCAGAGTCTGCCATCAATACCGTCCGTAAGCGTGCTGGTTTGGCCGGTATCGCCAAGGACCTCAGTGCCGCCGACTTCAAGGCTCAGTACGAAAAGGAGCGCTTCGTCGAGCTGGCCTTCGAGGGTCACCGCTTCTTCGACGTGCGCCGCTGGAAGGAAGCCGACAAGTATTTCAAGACCATCTATGGAGTGGAAATCATCAACAATGGCGACGGCACGTTCACCGAGACCAAGAAGGTCGTTCAGAACCGCCAGTGGGAGGATAAGATGTATCTCTTCCCCATTCCGCAGAGCGATATTCTGAAGTCTGGTGGTGCTCTGGATCAGAATCCCGGCTGGTAACATAATAACAATGTAGGTGGGGCATAGTGTCCTGCCTACATTTAAAAAAAGTAAAAAAACAGGCGGATAATTTGCATTTAAGCATTTTTTCCTTACCTTTGCACGCAAACAAACCATAATTATTTTTATTTACTATCAAAAATTAAATGTTTATGAAAAAATTTTATCTCCTTTTCGCTGCTTTGTTCGCATGGACAATGGTAGCAACAGCAGGTATCAAGAACCTGTACAAGCAGGATTTCGAGGGTATTTCCACTCCTGCTGAGGCCGGATGGAATTCACTTAACCTTGCCGGTGGTATGTCAATCCAGTCTACTGAGTTCGGTCAGTGGTTCCGTTTTAGCCTGGGCACTGCCAACAACCGTAATGCTGTGTTGAACTTCAACTATGGCAAAGACGCTGATCAGACCATTTTCACTGGTCAGGATGTCAAGGAGTACACCGTGAAGTTCCAGTGGGGTCTGGTTGCAAATCCTCAGTCTACTGGTAAGCCTCAGGATGTACAGTTCTCTTCAGAAATCGCTCTTTTAAACAACAGTTGGGTTTCTGCAAATAAGAATACTGGCTATAATATTAATAATGGTCAATATTGTACATTAGACTCAATCTGCCTCTTCTCTATCACTCAGCTGAAGGGTGCTTATAGCGATACCAATCCTTATTGGATTGATAACACTGACAACAGCAGTTACGCTTTCGATTTTGTTGTATGTCGTGACACTGCCAACGCTACCATTACCCTGACTGAGGGTATGTGGTATGATATCACCGTTACTGTCAATACTGAGACAAAGACTACCAAATGGAGCATTTTCGACCTTGAAGGTACTGAGATTAAGTCTGGCGAGAGCAAGCTTGCTGACAACTGTGATCCTTATGTAAAAGGTCTGAATGTACTGCTTGGCCGTTACCTCAGTGTTGCTGACATCGACGAGGTGAAGGTTCAGGTTCCCACAGAGGGGGACTATGCAAATACTCCTTCTATCTCTTTGACAGGTGTTGATATGAAGAAGCGCTACTTCGATATTTATTTCGAGGAGGGCGAGATTCTGCACGTGAAGAAGACCGAAGGCACCGAGGATACTGCCGTTGAGAGCCCCTACAAATATGAGACTGAGACTTCTGGTACACTGGAGGTTTGGACCGAGTCTGGTACTGCTACTTCTGAGCACGTTACTTATGACGTTGTAGCTGAGGTCATCCCTCTGCCCAAAGCAGCTATTGAAATCATTAAGGTTAGCGAAGGCTATGGAAAGTCTTTGAAGATGACCGTTGATAATTCTACTGTTCCCACACAGCCCCAAATCACACTCACATGGGAATACAGCAATGGCGACAAGTCTAACGGTGAGGTTGCCAGCGGTGCTGTCTATGCAGCAGAAGCACAGGGAACCCTGACTGTTACTACTCACGCCTATGGCTTTGGTGAGACCACTATCACTTATGAAAACAATACTGATTTCGCCATTGATAAGACCATCGACTTCCAGCATACTTCGGAGGCTGACCTGCTTGCTAAGGGCTTTGCAGAGATTGAAGAACTCCGCGCTGACAATATGTCTGGTGAGAACAACTGGACAGCACGTTCACGTATGTGGTTCGGTATCGAGAATGGCGAGTTCAACGAAGATGGAACTGCCAAGTATGACACCCATGTAGTATGGGGTCCCACCACCAATACTGAGGCTGAGGGCATCCGCCGCTTCCTGCTCGTTCCTTCTAAACTGACGAAGGAAGTTGCAACCACCATCTTTGCTCCTGCATACACATGGTACACTGGCGAGGCAGATCCCGCTGTAGCTGACGGTAGCGACGTACCTGCTATTAAGATGAACTATGGCATTGGTCTGATTAACACTGGTGTGAAGGGCGATGAGCAGACTGCAGGTATTTCTGTAGGTAATGCAAATATCGGTATCGATGGCTTGACCGATAACGACTTTTACATGGTATATCTTGTTGCTGACTATGGTAGCACTGCTGAGCACCCCATCTTCCCCGCAGGAACATCTTATGCTGATGCAAAGGCTCAGTATCTGGCTATGAACCTGGGTACTGCAGTTTCAAATGCAAACCAGCAGATCAATGGTGCTAATGCCAAGGATGGTCAGGCTCTCGTTCTGAAAGGAACCGATATCTTCGGTCTCTATCGTATCGATACTGCTATCACTCGCATTGACATCTTCAAGTCAAAGAATCCTACTGGTATCGAGACGCTTCCTTACAACCAGATTGTTTCTGACCACAACGCTCCTATCTACAACCTGAATGGTGTCCAGGTAACTACTCTGAAGAAGGGTATCTACATCAAGCAGGGCAAAAAGTTCGTGGTTAAGTGAGAATAAAGCCAAGCTTGCTTGAGCTTTATCGAACGGGAACGAACTCATAATAATCCCCACAGTCTCATTGGCTGTGGGGATTCTTTTACCTAAGGCACTACGCCAACACCTTCCCTGCTGTCCGCCACTCTGCTCCCTGCTGTCGGCTTGACACTTCCCTGCTGTCGACCAGAGATCAGGGAGCAGAGCGCCGGACAGCCCGTAAGGTGATAGGACGAACACCGTGCGAGGCTTTTGTTCCCTCAATAAGTGCCACTTATTTCTGAATAAGAGCCACTTATTTTCCGAGAAGTGGCACTTATTAATATAGGGGGAGCCAGCTGGTGATGCTGTATTTTTCTTCACCAGTGAGGCGCGGTTGAGTGATGTTGATGTTGTCGGCAGTCTTGTTCTTGATTTGCACGAAGTACACGCGGTCTTCCTTGTCGTTATAGATGGGGTTGTTCTTGTTTTTGTGGGCAAAATTACTGCAAAAGTGTGAAATGGCAAAGGGGAAAGCCCTATTCGTAGAGGGAAAATCCCTAAACGGTATGAAAAAGGTGAGCTGACGTTTGGTGGGCTCGTTTTTTCTTTGTAATTTTGCAAGCGAAATCAAACTACGACAAATGAAAAAGATATTATTTTTACTGACTTTGGTATGCTGTTTGGGCTGTTCGGAGTCAACGACGGACATGGACGAAAGTGACGCCCAGCAGGTGTTTAACTCCATCAAAGGGACGTATGTCGGCAATATCCTGGTTGACAACGTTCCCCAGAAGGTTTACCTGATAGTTGACGATAATTTCACGATGAAGTATCTGCCGGTGAGGCCTATCCTGGAACGTATCTTTACGGGTGCAGCACTGGACGAGGCGGAGCAATCGGCAGGCAGCGTGGCGTTTACGGCCACCCTCGACCTGATGACCGTTGCCGGTAGCAACAGCCATCTGCACATGAAGCCGACGGACTTGGTATTCACGGTGACGGTGGACGGCAAGAGCTATAAGGTGGATGCGCTGATGGAAGGTATGTTATATGCGAATACGACCTACGACGAGTTGTCGATGAGCATGGACGTGACGGAGCTGAATTGTGACGGTGTGAAATACGATATGGTGAACAATGGCGTGAACTATTTCGTGGACAACGCCAAGAAGGAATAATTCATAATTAAGCAATTCATAATTCACAATTTATATATGAAGAGATTGTTTTTGCTGGCTATCCTGATGATAGCAACGCTGAGCGTCGGAGCACAGCGCAAGACGGACGTGTTGGACCAAGGACTGGTAGCCATCAAGACCACTGAGGGCGTGTACTGCTCGTGGCGCATACTGGCTGAGGAGTATTACGACGTGACGTACAACCTGTATCGCGACGGCGTGAAGATTGCCGAAGGACTGAGCGTGTCGAACTATACCGACGCGGCAGGCGCGGATGGCAGCAAATACACGGTGAAGGCCGTGGTGCGCGGTGCCGAACAGGAAGCCAGCAAGGAGGTGACGCCCTGGGCGCAGAAGTATCTGGAGATTACGCCCGACCACGGTGCGCTGACGTCGACGTATGTACCTAACGACGCGTGTTGTGCCGATGTGGACGGTGACGGTGAGCTGGAAATCCTGTTGAAGTTCGACAACCTGAGCGAGATACAGGCCAGCTATCCGAAGGAAGGATACAACGGCGAATATTCCATCGTCGAGGTGTACAAGCTGAACGGCAAGAAGCTGTGGTGGCTGGACTTCGGACCGAATATGGGCGACTTCCAGAACAACGAGCAGAATATTGTGGCTTATGACTGGGATGAAGACGGCAAGGCCGAAGCGGTGATACGCGCTGCAGACGGTACGACGATACACCTGGCAGACGGTACGACGCAGGTCATTGGTGACGCCACGAAGAACTACCGCAGCGCCACGGGCGGCGGTACGAACTGGTTTATGCACGAGGGTGCAGAATACCTGGTATATATGAACGGCGAGACTGGCAAGCCCTATCAAGTAATGGAATATCCGCTGAAACGACTGGAGGACGGCGAGACCGACCTGAACGCAGCGTGGGGCGACGGCTACGGCCACCGCTCGACGAAGCATTTCTTCGGAGCTCCCGTGCTGGACGGTCGTAAAGCCAGCATCTTCCTGGCTCGCGGCATCTATACGCGCCACAAGATGATAGCGCTGGACGTGAATCCCGCGACCCACGAACTGACGGTACGTTGGCGCTGGAATAACAATACGCCCGGCTCGCCGTGGTATGGGCAGGGCTACCATAACTATAGCGTGGCCGACGTCGACTGGGACGGCCGTGACGAGATATGTTTCGGTTCGATGGTCATCGACGACAACGGCCACGGACTGTCGACGACGGGCTTGGGTCACGGTGATGCACATCACGTCGGCGACTTCAATCCCTACATACACGGACAGGAGCTTTTTGCCTGCAACGAAGACCGTCCGGGCAACAACTACCGTGACGCCACGACGTCGAAGATATACTACCGCTATGAGGCTGGCGACGATGACGGACGCGCCATGATGGGCAACTTCACCGACGACTTCCCCGGCAGTCAGGGCATTTCGAGCCGCGACCCGAACCTGATCAGTTCGGTCATCAACGGTCCGCTGCCTGTAGCGAAACCGAGCGACGTGACGCAGAACTTCCGCATCTATTGGGACGGCGACCTGTGTGACGAGACGCAGGACTATTCGAGCGGCAAGAATACGGCCATTGCCATCTATAAATATGGTAAGGGCAAGATAGAGACACTGACGGGTTCATTGACCAACAACGACACGAAGGGAACGCCCTGCTATCAGGGTGACCTGTTCGGCGACTGGCGCGAGGAGATTATTGCCCGCACGGCGGACAACAAGATTCGCATCTATACCACCACGATGCCCACCGAGTGGCGTATTCCCACACTGTGGCACGACCACCAGTATCGTCAGGCGATGGTGTGGCAGATGTGCGGCTACAACCAGCCGCCCCACGTAAGCTATTTCCTCGGCGAAGTGGAGGGCATCACCCAGGCTCCCCCCGCACTAACCATGACGGGACGCAAGGAGATAGCTAATGGTGGCAACTTTACAACGACTGATAACGCTGTCATCACTTGCGAGCCCAACGACATGACTGTCAGTGTCAGCGACGGTGCATCACCCTATATCTTCTTTGACAATACCCCCTCATGGGTGCAGGGTCACGACAGTAACGACAACATCGATTATACCTACTACACCCACACCCTGACGGGCGGTGCCTTTGCCGGTGATATGCGGTTGGTGAAGCAGGGCGACGGAATCCTCGTTCTGCCCAACGTGGTGGAAAAATACACGGGTCGGACGGAAGTCTGGGGCGGTACGCTGCGCTTCAACGGCACGCTGGAGAACAGTTCCCTGTGGCTGAACCGCCACACCGCACTGGAGTCGGACGGCGGACAGTTCAAAGGTGGCATCACGGCAGACTATAACGCCACGATAGCCATTGGTACAACGGAGAAGGCGGGCAACGTTACGGTGTCCGACCTGACGCTGGGTTTTGGCTCGCGTGTGGTGTTCGACGTGTTTGCAGACAGTACGACAGACCAGCTGAAAGTCACGAAGCTGCATATCGGGAAGAAGGACTGGCAGAACGGCCCGCAGTATGACGCTCCTGTTATCCAGATCGTAACGCACAATGCTGATGGCACGACGACGCTGGCAGCAGGCAGCTACGAACTCATGACGGTCGGCGAGGTGGAAGGCGACGTCAGCGACATCATCATAGAAGGTATTGCCGGACAGAAATATTCGCTGACCAACGACGGCGGTAAGCTGTCGCTGAATGTCGCTGCCTTGCGCGACCCTGCCGATGTGGTTTGGGACGGCGGAACGGACGGCATCTGGGATTTGGCTAATGCCGAGAACTTCGTGTTGGATGGCAATAAGGACTTCTTCGTGTCGGGCGACAACGTGACGTTCAACGATGCCGCTACGAATACGGCGATAAATATTGTTGGCGAGGTGAAGCCTGCCAGCGTGACGTTTGACAACAGTGAGAAGAACTTCACCGTCGACGGTGAAGGCAGCATCATTGGCGACGGTTCGCTGACGAAGAAAGGGTCGGGTAGTGTCACCATCAACAACGTGAACAAATATACAGGCGGAACGACCATCGAGGATGGTAAGCTCATCGTCGGTTCGCTGGCCAATAGCGACGGTGCGGAATTCGGTGCGTTGGGCGGTGTGGACAATACCATTACGCTGAACGGCGGTACGCTGGCCGTGAGCCAGACGATGGTGACCTCTCAACCTGTGAGTATTGGTGACGGCAACGGTATGGTGGAAGTGGCCGCAGGTAAACAACTGACGTTGAATGCCGCTATCAGTGGCTCGAAAAAGGAATTGACCAAGGCGGGCAATGGTACGCTGGTTGCGAACGGTGCACCAAGCTATGGTACGCTTGTTGTGAACGCGGGTGTCGTGCAGGGCGGTGAACGGAATGCTGTTCACGCATATCCAAGCAAGGTTGTGTTGAACGGTGGCGCGCTGAAGGACCCCAACGACATCTACAGCTATTCGACTAACAATGCCAATGTCGAGGTGCCTGAAGGCAGTACGGCCACGTGGACGCTGGATTCGCGTTGTGACTATAAGGGCAAGCTGACGGGCTCAGGACAACTGACGGTCAACGTGACCAGCGTGCGTTGTAACATGCAGGGCGACTGGAGTCAGTTTGAGGGAATCCTGAAGTTCCAGAACACGAAGACAGGCTCGTACGAACCCTCGTTGCAATGGAACAATTCTTATGGTTTGGGCAAGGCCACCGTCATTGGTAACTTCTTTAACGACGGCAAGGACGTCACAATAGGCACGCTGACGGATAAGTCGTTCATTAGCGGAGGAGGCAAGACGACCGTGAAACATATCGCCTTGGACATCAGGAAGATAAAGGGTACCATCACCAATTCCTATTTCGAGGTGGAGCATCTGATGGTCATCAGCGGCCCCATCGACATCACGCTGAATGGAACACTGAAGGCAGGCGACCGCATCACGTTGTGGAAGGTGGGTGCGCTACAGGACAACGGTGCGGTCGTCAATCTGCCCGAACTGCCTGAGGGCCTCTATTGGGATACCACCAATCTGCTGAAGGCCGAGGGTGTGCTGAAGGTGACGAATGAGCCCGTGACGGGAATCGTTCCAATTCATAATTCACAATTCACAATTGACAATGAGGCTGGCTGGTTCACGCTCGATGGTCGCAAACTCCAGGGCAAGCCGACGCAGAAAGGCGTGTACATCATGAATGGTAAACAGGTAGTGATTAAGTAAAGCGCACTTCGTGCGGAAATTCTACAAAATTTGAATCAGAATTAAACAATAAGAATCAAACGTCAAACAACCAAAACAATGAAACGACTCTTAACTATTTTGCTGTGCGCCCTGACGCTGACGGGCTATGCACAGACACCCGGCGACACACCCGAGAGCCAGATGGAGAAGCTGGACCGCGGACTGGTGGTCGTCAGGTATCCTCAGGGAAAAGGCTTTAAGTATTTTGCCAGCTGGCGAATGCTGGGAACGGACGACACAAACACGACATTCGCGCTGCTGAAGAACGGTGAGACGCTGAAGGACGGCATCAGTGGTGCGACGTCAGTCGATAGCATTACGGCCACTGCCGACGACAGGTTCCAGGTGGTGACCTACCAGAACGGAACGGCTGTAGAAACGTCTGCTGAGGTGGCGCCCTGGACGAACTATTACCTGAAGCTGCCTTTGGACAAGCCTGCCGCAGGCGCTTTGGGCGGAACGTATTCGCCCAACGATTGCTCAGTAGGCGATGTGGATGGTGACGGACAGTACGAAATCATCGTCAAATGGGATCCGTCGAACTCAAAGGACAATTCGCAGAGCGACAAGACGGACAACGTCTTCCTGGACTGCTATAAGCTCGACGGTACGAAGCTATGGCGCATCGACCTCGGCGTAAATATCCGTGCTGGTGCGCATTATACGCAGTTTATGGTGTACGACTTCGACAAGGACGGTCGTGCGGAGCTGATGTGTAAGACGGCTCCAGGTTCCATCGACGGACAAGGCAACTACGTAAACCAGGCGGCGACGGACGACAACATCAAGGCTGCCGATAACACGAAGGACTGGCGCACGGCGGCCGGTCGCATCAATGGCGGACAAGAATATCTGACGGTGTTCAACGGCGAGACGGGAGCGGCCATCCATACCATTGCGTACTATCCGAACCGCAATGCCAAGGCGGAGCTGAGCGAGGCTGCGGGAACCTTCAACTGGGACGACCGCAGCGGCAAAAACGACAAAGGCGACTACGGCAATCGTGGTGAGCGCTATCTGGCCTGCGTGGCTTATCTGGCAGGACCCGACCAGCGTCCCAGCGGCGTGTTCTGTCGTGGATACTACACCTTCGCTTATCTGTGGGCGGTCGACTTCGACGGCAGTCAGCTGAAGACACGCTGGCTGCACAGTTCGGACAAGATGGATTCCTACCGGCTGATGGACGCCGACGGCAACGAACAGCGGTTGGAGGGCATGGCGAGCACGTCGGGTCATACTACGCGAAAGACGATGTATGCCAACGGCAACCACAACCTCTCGGTGGCTGACGTCGACGGTGACGGTTGCGACGAGATCATCTGGGGTTCGGCGGCACTCGACAACGACGGACGGTTGCTGTACTGCGTCGGTTTCGGTCATGGTGACGCCATCCATTTAGGCGACCTGAATCCCGACCGCCCGGGACTGGAACTGTTTGACGTACACGAAGAGAAGGGCGAATATGCGTGGGATATGCACGACGCTGCCACGGGTGAAATCATCTGGAAGGGCGGACAGAAAGGGCAGGACAATGGTCGCGGACTGGCTGCCGACATCGTGGAATCCACGCGTGGCTATGAGTTCTGGTCGTCGTATGGCGGTTTCGACAGCAACAGCCGAAACCAGAATCCCTACAATGCCATTTCGGGTACGCAGGCTGCCAGCACGAAACCTTCCATGAACTTCCGCATCTATTGGGACGGTGACGCGCTGGACGAGCTGTTGGATAATACCACCATCTCGAAATATGGCGGTTCCAACTTGGGTGTTGGTTCCTCGAATATTACGGGACAATCGAACAATGGTACGAAGGCGACGCCGAACCTCTCCGCCGACATCTTCGGTGACTGGCGTGAGGAGCTCATTCTTAGGAGTTCCAGCAATGATGCGCTGAACATCTTCACCACCATTACACCCACCGACTACCGTGTGCCGACGCTGATGCACGACCACACCTATCGCTTGGCCGTTGCCTGGCAGAATGTGGCGTATAACCAACCACCCCATCTGGGTTACTACCTGCCGGACTTCATCGATTCGTTCCAGGGCAGTGGCTCGACGGGAGTCGTTCCAATTCATAAGTCACAATTCACAATTCATCATTCGGTTGACGTGTGGTACACGCTCGATGGACGCAAACTCGCAGACGCTCCGACGAAGAAGGGCGTTTATATCCAAAACGGAAAGAAACTCATCATCAAGTAAAATATGCGAAAGGTCCTTTTGAGTGTTATCCTGATGGCGACCTGTATGGCGGCAGCAGGTGGTGCAGTGCGTAGCAAATGGAATTTTAACGGCGGGTGGCGGTTGGCCGTAGGCGATATGACGGAGGCTGCGCAGCCCGCGTATGACGACTCGCAGTGGCAACAGGTGACGTTGCCATACGCCTTCAACGGCAGCGAGGCGTTCAGGAAAGACATTGTAGACCTGACAGATACGGTCTGCTGGTATCGCAAGACATTCACTGTGGAAAGTGCCGCTGTGAACGTCAAGAAGTACTTTGTCGAGTTTGAAGGTGTGCGCCAGGGTGCAGACTTCTACTTAAACGGTCACCACCTCGGATATAGCGAAAATGGCGTGATGGCCTGCGGTTTCGACCTGACACCGTATGTCGTAGCAGGTACGAACGTGCTGTCCGTGCGTTGCGACAACAGCTGGACCTACCGCTCACGCGAATACGACAGCCGTTACCAGTGGAACGACCGCAACTTCAACGCCAACTATGGCGGCATCCCCAAGAACGTGTGGCTGCACGTCACCGACAAGCTTTACCAGACACTGCCGCTGTATTCGAACCTCGGAACGACGGGAACGTACGTCTATGCCACCGACTTCGACGTGACTGCTCGCAAGGCCGTCATCCATGCCGAGTCACAGGTGAGAAACGAGGACTCACGGCCGCGTTCCTTCACCTTCTGCGTGAAGCTGCTCGACATCGACGGACAGGAGGTGGCGCGCTTTCATGGTGAACCTGTCACCATGCAGCCTAGCGAAACACGAATGGTCAGCGCACAGCAACAGGTCGACGGCCTCCATTTCTGGTCGTGGGGATATGGTTACTTGTATACCGTTGAGACGGGACTGGTTGCCGATGGGGAAACCATTGACCGCGTGCTTACGCGCACCGGTTTCCGCAAGACGCGTTTCGGCGAGGGTAAGATATGGCTCAACGACCGTGTGCTGATGGTGCATGGCTATGCCCAGCGTACGTCGAACGAATGGCCTGGGGTAGGGCTTAGCGTTCCTGCCTGGCTCAGCGATTACAGCAACGGCCTGATGGTTGAGTCGAACGGCAATCTGGTGCGGTGGATGCATGTCACGCCGTGGAAGCAGGATATTGAGTCGTGCGACCGTGTGGGACTGATTCAGGCCATGCCTGCCGGTGATGCCGAAAAGGATGTGGAGGGACCGCGTTGGCAACAGCGTACGGCGCTGATGCGCGATGCTATCATCTACAACCGCAACAATCCCAGCATCCTGTTTTACGAGAGCGGCAACGAGAGCATTTCGCGCGAGCACATGCTGGAAATGAAGGCGATTCGCGACCAATACGACCCCTATGGCGGCCGCGCCATCGGCAGCCGCGAGATGTTGGATATCGACGAGGCGGAATATGGTGGCGAGATGCTGTATATCAACAAGTCGAAGAAGCACCCTATGTGGGCTATGGAATACTGTCGCGACGAGGGCTTGCGCAAGTATTGGGACGCGTGGAGCTATCCCTACCATCAGGAGGGCGACGGCCCGCTCTATCGTGGCAAGCCCGCCAAGGAGTACAATCACAATATGGATGAACTGGCTGTCGAACTGGTGCGCCGCTGGTATGACTACTGGTTGGAGCGTCCCGGCACCGGCACGCGTGTGTCGTCAGGCGGCGTGAAGATTGTGTTCAGCGATACGAATACCCACCATCGTGGCGAGTCTAACTACCGCACGAGTGGTGTTGTCGATGCCATGCGTATTCCGAAGGATGCCTTCTACGTTCATCAGGTGATGTGGAACGGATGGGTGGATAACGAGGCCCGGCAGACGTACATCATCGGTCACTGGAACTACCCCGCCGGCACAGTGAAGCCCGTCTACGTCGTCTCTACTGCCGACGATGTGGAACTGTTCCTCAATGGTCGCTCGTTAGGGCATGGACGTCAGAGCTACCGTTTCCTCTATACCTTCGACGATGTTCATTGCGAGTCAGGGACGTTGGAGGCAGTTGCTTCCGACGGTAGCCGCTATCAGTTGGAGACAGCCGGTGAACCCTATCAGCTGCGTCTCACCGCCATGGAGAATCCTGAGGGTACCAAGGCCGACGGTGCCGATATGGTGCTCTTCCAGGTAGAAGTCGTTGATCGTCAGGGCCGTCGCTGTCCCCTTGATGATCGCATGGTCCATTTCGACATGTGGGGCGAGGGCAAATGGATTGGCGGCATCGGCACACGGAACAACAAGGAGATGCAGCGTCCGGACGACAACCGTCCTGCCGGACTGCTTGACGCTGCTGCCACGAAGAATGTGTCTGACAACTATGTGGGGACTATCGACCTGCCCGTAGAGTGCGGTGTCAATCGCGTGCTGGTACGTACGACGGTGAATGCTGGCGACATCCATCTCTCCGCTTATGCCGAAGGGGTGAAACCCGCCTATATCACTGTTGCCAGTAAGCTTACGAGTCCTGCCAACGAGTCACCCGCCCTGACGCTTCCCTGCCGTTTGAATCGTGGCGAAACACCGCTCACTCCCTCGTATACGGAGCAGACCCGCACCATACGCATCGTCAGTGCAAAAGCCGGTTACGACAGTGAACATGCTTCCCGCAGTTTCGACGACAACGAACTCTCAGAGTGGAAAAACGACGGGCGCCTTTCTACCGCGTGGATTACCTACAAGCTGGAACGCAAGGCCGTTGTCGACGACATCTGTCTGAAACTCACCGGATGGCGCCTGCGCAGTTATCCGCTCGAAATCTATGCCGGTCGTCAGCTCATCTGGTCTGGCGACACGGAGCGTAGTTTGGGCTACGTCCATCTGAAACCTCAAAAGGCCGTTAAGACAAACGAGATCACCGTCCGCCTGCGTGGTGCAGGTAGGGACGAGGATGCCTTTGGCGGTATCGTCGAAGTTGCCGAGCCTGCTGCCGGCGAGCTCGACCTCTTCAAGGCCAAGAATGGTGGTGATACCAAGAGCGAGCTCCGCATCGTGGAAATAGAATTTCTTTCTTCATTATAGGTAGACTTTCGGGGCGGTGTCGGGCGTGGCCTCGGAGAATTGATTGAAGTCGAGGGGCTGGCCGTCGACCGTGAAGTTCTCGAGGATGTATTTGTCGGAGGTCTTGACATCGAAAATCGTCTTGGTATCGACCTGGACGTTGCGCAGGGTGATGTTGTTGCAACGCGACTTGGGCATGTCCTTGCGGTCGCCGGGCTTGTAGAACTGCGACCAGGGATGGATGAAGAGGAAGCGTCCGCAGTGGCCGGTGATGTTCTCGACGGTGACATACTCGTAGTGCTGGGGCGTGTCGGTGCGCATCTTCAGCCATAGCACGCGGTCGGCACGCTCGCTGTAACAGTTGCGCAGAATGATGTTGCGGCAGTGGATGGACTCGGAGCCGAGCGTCAGACAGCCGTGAACGCGACCGTAGCGGCAGTTTTGGATGATGACGCGCTCGCAGGGGCCGTTGGTCTCGTCCTTGTCGGCCCACGTTCCCTTGCCGCCTTTCATCACTACGGCATCGTCGTTGACATGCATAAAGCAGCCGTCGATGAGCACGTCGGTGCAGGCATCGACATCGATGGCATCGGACGACGGTGCGCCGCGCTTAGGCTGTGGGGCGTAGACATTCTCCGTGGGTGCGAAGATGTAGCAGTCCAGATAGCGCACATGGTGGCTCTTGTAGACGTGGTTGGTCCAGAAGGGCGAATTGATGAGGTGTACGTCCTGAATGGTGACGTTCTGCGAGTTGGACACATAGGTGAGGCGCGGTCGCTGGGCATCCTTGTTGGTACACTGCGGATTCCACGTGCGGCGAATCCAGAACTCCTGCCAATAGTGCAGGCCGTTGCCGTCGATGGTTCCCTTGCCGCAGATGGTAAAGCCGTCGAGGCCGTCGGCATTGATGAGGGCGGAGAAGTAGTTGCACGTCTCTCCCTCGATGCGCGTCAGGAGGATAGGGTAGTCCGCAATGCGCTCGGAGCCTTTCAGCACGGCACCCTCGCAGACCATGAGGTGAGTGCCCTGACGGAAAAACAGGGCACCGGACATGAACGTTCCCTGGGGAATGACGACGACACCGCCGCCCTCCTGCGCTGCGCGGTCGATGACGGCCTGGATTTGCGCCGTCTGTACCTCGCTGCTGCCTATCATCACACCGTAGTCAGTGACGACATACTGGCGACCGAGGGTGCTTGCATCGACCTTCGCTGTATTGCTGAACCACGCGTCCATTTCGGTGCCGTCGGGCCACGTTTCTACGGTCTTTTTGGCTTTTGGTTTTGCGACTATGCTGATCGCAAAGACCATCATTAGAAATAATGAAATCTTTCTCATTGCTTTATTTGATTTTGGGTTTGAGTTCGTCGGGCGACTCGTTGGTGAACATGTTCACTGCGGGAGCCTCACGTTCGAAGAGGTGACGGATGACATCCACCGAGACAGTCGTCGTGGGCTGGAAATCGTCACTCGCCATATAGCGGAGGATGGAGTAGCGCAACTGCCGGGCAACGGGGGATGGATGATGTGTGATGGCTGATGGCTGAGGGGTGATGGCTGATGGATGATGTGTGATGGCTGAGGGCTGAGGGCTGACGGGAAGGGTAGTCATCAGCAGGCGGCCATTGAGCACGCGGGCCTCGAGGAGCATGCCGAGTTTGCGCGAGACGTGCCATGTGTCGATGGGTTGCACGATGGGCTGGAAGTCCTTGGGGAATTCCGCGAGGTTCATCACCTGTGTGCGATTGACGAGTTCCCACCAGTTCAGGTTCTGCCAGTCGTCCGTGGGGAAATCGCGGAAGACGGGATGCGTGTTCTGGATGTAGGCCCCCGTGGTATGTGGCGGGCGCATCTTAAACCACGATGTGTTCCAGAAGACAGGCAGGAACGTGTGGCGTACGTCGTTGCCGTAACGGATCTTGCCGCCAGCCGTGAGCAGCACGTCGCCACCTTGTTTTAATACCTGCAGGGCCTTGGCGTCGAGGGTATCCGTCTCGTAGATGGCTGATGGCTGATGTATGATGTCTGAGGGCTGAGGTCTGAGGTCTGAGGGCTGGGGGTAGACCCAGAAGTCCCAGTGGTTTTTGACGACCTGGGAGAGTTGTACCGTCAGCGTCAGTTTGGCTGGTGCCTGAATGTTGCCCAGCGACAGCGCGACGGTACCCAGGGGAATGTTCTTGCCTACAGGCAACGGCCCTGAGAATAGTGTGCCGTCGCTGATGATCTGATTTGAATCGTTGCTGATGACATAGGTGGCGGTGACATCCGAAAAGGGAGTGCTGTAGGCATTGTATGCCTCGACATCGACGGAGAGCTGCTCGTCGTTGGTATAGACAAATTTGGGGAACTTGGCCAAAGGCACGACGATGTTGCAGAACTGCCGCCAGTCGTCTGCCGTGCAATAGCCTTTCTCGCGCCAATGCACATTCAGCGGACCCACGAGGGCGGTACCCTGTCCGCTATAGTCGTTGATGCCGAGATACTGGAAACCGGCATAGTCCTTCGTGCGCAGGTTGCGCTCGGTCTCATACTTGTAGCAGAGGGTCTGCAAACGTCCGCTCGCCATCAGGAATTTTTCTGCCATTTCGGCCATTCCGTTGTCGGCCAACAGGTCGCGGAATATCTCGAAGTTCTTGGCCTTATAGGCTCCATGGTACTGCGAAATCTCCTTGAAGTCGGGGAAGGCACACCACTGTCCCTGCTCATGAGCCACGATGGGCGAATGGTTGGGTTCCGTACTTTTATAATTGCGCGGAAACAGCAACTGCTGATAATAGTCGTCGTCACTGTGTGGTGCGTGTTTGTCCCAATCCAAACCACGTGCTCCGGCCTTCACGTGATATTCGGAACCGTCGTCCCATGCCCAGCCGCCGCCGACACTAGCTCCGGCATAGATCTTCGTGGGGTCATACTGCTTCATCGCCTTCACCCAGTCGTTGCAGTACGTCACCCAGTCGCCGGCGGGTTCATTGCCCGCCGCCATCATGCAGAACGAAGGATGGTGACCGTATTCGTCGATGATGCGTTTCGTCTCCTCCATCAGATACTTGTCGATTTTCTGTCCGTTACGCAGCTTCACGCCATGATTGGGCCACGAGGGACCCTCGGGCTGCAGGTAGATGCCCACACGGTCGGCAGCAGCAAAGGCGGCCTCGGGCGGACAATAGCTGTGGAAACGCACGTGGTTGAGGCCATACGCCTTGCATTTGGCGAAAACCTCCAGCCATTCTTCCTCGTCAGTAGGCGGATAGCCGGTCTCCGGGAAGCAGCAGTTCTCCACGGTGCCGCGCAGGTAGAGCGGTCGTCCATTGATGAGCAGTTGGCTGCCCTCCACGCGGATGTCACGCAGTCCGAAAGTTACATCCACCGGCATTCCCTCGTAATAGACGGTATGCTGGTAGAGTTGGGGGTGGAACTCGTCCCACTGTATCGCTTCCTGCTTCAACGGCACAAAGTAGGAGGTTTCGTTGACGATAATCTCCACGAAATTGGCTTCCAGATGGGGAATGACCCGTTTGCGCCAGATGACGGGCCCCACCTGCAGCTCGATGCGCCCTACGATACCGTTCCAGTTGCCCTGCGTCTGATCGGTCACGCTATGCGAATCCTGTCCCACACAGACGTTCTCAATGCCGTTGTACACGCAGATGGCGATGGTGTTGCGCGTGCCGAAACGCAGATACCTGCTGATGTCGTAGCGGTGGGGAACCGACAGCGACATCTGGTGGCCCACCTCCTTGCCGTTAACGTAGACGGTGGTCTCGATGTGCGGCCGCTCCAGGAACAACGTCACTTGCTCGCCCTTCATCGACTGGGGGATGTAGACGGTGCGCTTGTACCACGCCTTGCCCGTGTAATGGCGCTCGGGGGTCAGGAAGAACGGGAATTTCATCTCTCCCTCGTGGCGATACTTCTCCATGTAGGGATTGAAATAGAAACTGGAGTCGTACAACGAACCCGTCCACTGCGTCTTCGTGGTCACGATGTCGCCCTTGCCGTTGGTAAGCATCGAGCCCGGCAGTATCACGTAGTCATTGTATGCCGTCGAGTCGCCCAACGACAGGTCCCATGCTCCTGCCAGCGATAGTGTCTCCTGCGCCCCGCAAAGCAAGGGCAAGAAGGCCAGAAACCAAATAATCCGTTTCATCCGTGCAATCTGTGGTCGTAAATTAAATCAATCCAAGTGGAACACTTCCTGCAGCGGTACCGTCACGGGCGAATTGTCCGCGTTCACCTCCATGATGTCCGCCATCATGTCCCACCACTTCTGCGTGATGGGGTCCACGTTCTCCGTGTCCTGCGAGTTACCGTCGCCCTCACACTCCTGATAGCCGAACAGGATGTTGGTATCCTTGTCCCAATAGATGCTGTAGTTGCTCACTCCGCCGTCCTTGATCATCTTCACCAACTCGGGCCAGATGGCGGCATGGCGACGTTCGTACTCTTTCTCACAACCTGGTTTCAGGTACATCTTAAATGCAAATCTCTTCATATTAGTTTCCGTCGGGTTTTAGTGTATTACTTGAGCCTGACATGTGCCAGACGAATTCAGCGTAATTGTCGGGACGCGCTGGGTCGAAGTCCTGCCACTCAGGACGCAGATGGTCAGTGAGTGGCGACTGTATCTGCTTCAGTCCCATGACCACCATCTTCGCTATCTCCCACGCACCGTAGGGGTTGAAATGGGTGTTGTCCGCCAGTGCCTTCGGCTGGTCCTTGAACGTGTTGGCAGGGTAGTGGACCAGTGCATGTTTCGATCCCTCCACGCCCAATGCCTCGTAGAAAGTGGTCGACATCTTCGTCAGGTCAATTACCGGCACGTTCTCCCGTCGTGCTACGGCCTTCATCGCCTCAGGATAGTCGCCGTGCGTGTTCTTGATGTGTCCGTTGTCATCGAAGAACCGTCGTGCCGTCGGGGTGCAGAAAATGATGTTCCCGCCTTTCTCACGTACGCGGTCGACGAAGATTTTCAGGTTCCGCGAATAGCTGTACCACGCACCGTCGCCCGCATTCTTCTCCTTCTCGTCGTTGTGGCCGAACTCTATGATGACGTAGTCGCCCTGCTTCAGACGGCTGAGAATTTTGTCCAGTCGGCGTTGAGCCAGGAACGACGTACACGACAGTCCGCTCTCGGCAAAGTTGGCAAACACCACCTGGTCGTCAAACCATCGCGTAATCATCTGTCCCCACGATGCCCACGGCTCGTCCTCCTGATCCACCACCGTGCTGTTGCCGCAAAGGTAAACCGTGGTGGGCGCCTGCTCTGGCTGAACCTCAGTGCGCTCTATTTTGATGCTCTTCACCGCCGGCGCAGGGCCGCAGAACGAAATGGTCAGCGAGTCGTCCCAGTTCTTATAACCCACCTCGCGCGGCTTCAGCCTGACGTTTGTCTTGTCGTCAATGCGCGGCGAGTGCTTGTTCACCATGAATGTCACCGTCTTGTACTCGCCCTTCTTCGTTTGTACGACGTCGTAATAGTGGCGACGGCTCTCAGCACGCACCACCGTCTCGCCAGCCCGCTTCCTGTTGCCCAGCGTCACCGTCACGCGGTAGTTGCCGTCAGGTGCCGCCACACTGTAGGAAAACGGCTGCGTCGCCCATTTGTCCAGCGTCGCCTCCCATGTTCCATTCTGCGATTGCAACGCTGCACGCTGAACATCGGTCTGCGACTGTGCCTCCTGCGCCCCGCAAAGCAATGGTATAAAGGCCAAAAAGCAAAAAATCCGTTTCATAAAGATATTGTTTCTCTTTTGGTTTGTTTTTGATTATGCAAAAATACAAAATAATCTATATACCGCCGACGCTTTGACCGCGTTTTAACAAATATTTGTATTAAAAACGTAGTAACGTGCGACTTTTCAGAGGTATTTCCTCACCGTGTTCCTGTTGTTACCCAGGTTCGTTTCGTTGATGATGTATTGAGATTCAGTAGCACCCCTAAATAGGTGTGGACTGTTTCCATCGTTTCTGAGGTATTGCAGACCCGACCAGAGATGGAACACAGTTCCACACCTTATTATATATGTTTACATTATGCAGATTTCCATTTTCGAGTACGACATCCAGCAAGTTCGTGACGGGCTGCTCAGCGATTTTCTCCGCATAGCCCGACGCTATCAGCTCTTTCGAGCCGACAACCCTGTTCAATATCGTCATCTGGCAATCACAGAGATGCATCAATATGCAGGG
>JAFSNG010000061.1 GCA_017447515.1 Prevotella sp.
CGTACAGGACAAGACGCCCTTCGCCACCTTCATGGTCGACAACTTCGGCACGTCCGAAAATGGTGGAAACGGCGGAAACTCTGGAAATACCGGTGGCGGTACTCAGAGTGGCGGCGACAACAACGGTGGCGGCGACAACGGCGGAAACACTGGTGGCGGCTCTGATCCCGACTACGGTGACATCGGCGACGGGAATTAAAGAGAGCGCCCTTCGGGGCGACTCTTTTTCAGTTAAGAGTTAAGAATTAAGAGTTAAGAAAATATGAGAACTTTTCGAGCAGACTTCAAACGATGAAAAAGGAAACATTGAAACAGATTATTCAGATCGTCATTACCATCCTGACGGCGATCAGTTCCACAATCCTCGTACAGAGTTGTAAGGGGTGAGAGGTGAGAAGTAAGAGGTAAGCCATCGGCGTGTGCTACGAGGGTGGCCTGGACATCCGCGGTCAACCCGCCGACACGCGGACGCCGGAACAGAAAGCGGCTCTTCGATGGCTACTGAGAATGCTTCACAAGGCATACCCCCGTGCCTTCATCGTTGGCCACCACGACCTCGACCCCACGAAGGACTGTCCCTGCATCAAGGACGTCGCTACTGAATACAAAGACTTGCAGCCCAAATAGCTGCAAGTCTTTATGTCTTAGGACTTTTTTCTTTGTTTTTTTGTACGATTTAATCAACTTTCGCTCAGAAATGAAAAATTTTTCTCATTTCCTTCGCTAAATCGAAATTTTGCACTACCTTTGGCTTTGCCGAAGGTACTCTCGCTCGAAAGAACAAAGAAAAACGAGTTTTCCTTTGGTTCTTTGCTCGCTTATTCGTACCTTTGCACCCGAAATTGCGAGAACGGGCGGCACCTCGGCAAAGAGCAAGCTCTCTGCACTCGGTTTGCACCGTCCTTGCAGGTTGAAAGCATGAATGTAATCAAACTATAAGCAAAAATGGATAGTGATAAACGTTTTGAACTATGGCGGCGGAGAATCGGAGCCTTGCTGGGTCCGCTGAGTGCCGTCGTGATATGGTTGATGCCCATCGAGGGTATTTCGGAGTCGGCTCACCACATGCTGGCAGTAATGTCGTTGGTGGCCATCTGGTGGATAACGGAGCCGGTGGCCATTCCCATCACGTCGCTGTTGGGTCCGACGTTGTGCGTGGTGCTGGGCATTGCACCGCTGAAGGATGCCTTCGAGCAGTTTGCCAACCCGATGATATTCCTGTTCATGGGCGGTTTCCTATTGGCAAAGGGCATGATGGTGAACAGGCTGGATAAGCGCATCGCCTACGGTCTGATGTCGATGAAGTGGGTGGGCGACTCGCCACGCCGGATTTTCCTGGCCATCGGACTGGCATGTATGCTGTGTTCAGGCTGGATCAGCAATACGGCTACGGCGGCGATGATGTTCCCAATATCGCTGGGACTGCTGGAGGCTGTGCGCGAAATGATGGCTTCGAATGGCAAGACCATCGATCTGTCGAGCTATAAGTATGCCACGGGTCTGATGCTGATGACGGCCTATGCGTGCAGCATCGGTGGCGTGATGACGCCCATCGGTACACCGCCGAACATCATCATGCTGGGTTTCCTGGATCAGCTGGCTCCGCAGGCGCCGACGATATCGTTCTTCCAGTGGATGGTATGGGGCATTGTGGCCATGGTGTGCTATTTCGTGCTGGCTTACTTGGTGTTGTGGCGCATGTTCCCGGCCGACGTGAAACATATTGAGGGTGCACGGGAGTTTATACGCAACTATGTCGACTCGCTGGGCAAGTGGACTACGGCCCAGAAGAGCACCATCATCGCCTTCGGCACGGCATTCGTGCTGTGGGTGGCTCCTAGCGTGCTGAGCATCGTCTATGGCGCACATTCGGACGTGATGACGTGGTACGACAGCCATTTCCCCGAAGCTATTGCGGCCATGATAGGCGGACTGATGCTGTTCTTCCTGCCGGGCGATAACAAGAAGAATGACGAGAAAGCGCTCGCCTGGAAAGACGGCGTAGAAGGTATAGAGTGGGGGACGCTGCTGCTCTTCGGCGGTGGTCTGGCCATGGGTTCCTTGATGTACACCACGGGTCTGTCGGCTTGGATTGGTGCCGGCATCAAGGACTTCTTGGGCGGTAATCCGTCGGAGTGGTTCTTCGTGGGTGTGTTCTGCGTCACGACCCTGATTCTGTCGGAGCTGACGTCGCATACAGCCTCGACGAACCTCATCGCGCCTATTGCCATCGGAGCGGCACTGTCGTTAGGCTTCAGTCCCATTCCTGTGGCCATCGGCATCGCGTTGTCGTCGTCGCTGGGATTCATGATGCCGGTATCGACGCCTCCGAACGCCATCGTCTATGCGTCGGGCTACGTGCCTATCACAAAGATGATCAAGTCGGGCGTTATCATCGACATCATCGGCATCCTCGTGGTTACCATACCTGTAGTAATGCTGCTGGTTAAGTGGGTGATGGGCGTGTAACAATTGATAATTGACAATTGATAATTGATAATTGATGGTTCCGTATCTGGATGTACAACATCTGACGAAGTCGTTCGGCGCATTGACCCTGTTCCGCGACATCAGTTTCTCCATCGGCGAAGGCCAGAAGGTGGGGCTGATAGCGAAGAACGGTACGGGCAAGTCGACGCTACTCTCGATACTCTCGGGTAAGGAGGGCTACGATGCGGGCGACATCGTGTTCCGCCGCGACCTGAAGGTGGGATTCCTGGAGCAAAGCCCGGCGTTCGACCCCGACGAGTCGGTGCTGGACGCGTGCTTCAACCATCAGGGCGACCCGGAAAAGGTGCTGAAGGCCAAGCAGATACTGACGAAACTGAAAATCAGCAACCTGGAGCAACCGATGGGGCAGCTGTCGGGCGGTCAACAGAAGCGCGTGGCGCTGGCCAACGTGCTGTTGACGGAACCAGACCTGATTATACTGGACGAGCCCACAAACCATCTGGACTTGGAGATGATAGAATGGCTGGAGGGTTTCCTGCAGCGCGGCAACAGGACGTTGCTGATGGTGACGCACGACCGCTTCTTCCTGGATCGCGTGTGTACCGTTATCCTCGAACTGGACGACCAGACCATCTATACCTATCGCGGCAACTACGCCTACTATCTGGAGAAGCGCCAGGAGCGTATCGACAACAAACGGGCAGAGGTGGCGCGCGCCAACAATCTGTATAGGACGGAGCTGGAATGGATGCGCCGCATGCCACAGGCCCGTGGGCATAAGGCCCGCTATCGTGAAGAGGCTTTCTACGAACTGGAGAAGGTGGCCAAGCAACGGCTGGAAGAGCGCCAGTTGCGGCTGAAGTCGTCGAACGTGTATATCGGTTCGAAGATTTTCGAGTGCCAGTATATCTCGAAAGCTTTTAGAAGTGAGAGGTCAGAGGTGAGTGGTGAGTATCATGAAGTGGTAATCCTGAAGGACTTCTACTACAACTTCTCGCGATTTGAGAAGATGGGCATTGTGGGCAACAACGGAACGGGCAAGTCGACGTTCATCAAGATGCTGCTCGGACTGGTGCCTGTGGACGAGGGCCGCATCGTTATTGGCGATACGGTAAGGTTCGGGTATTTCTCGCAAGACGGTTTGCAATTCAATGAGCAACAGAAAGTTATCGACATTGTTCGCGACATCGCAGAATACGTTGAACTGGGTGGAGGCAAGAAGTTGTCGGCATCGCAATTGCTGCAGTATTTCCTGTTTACCAACGAACAGCAATATAATTATGTATATAAGCTGAGCGGTGGTGAGCGCAGGAAACTGTACCTGTGTACGGTACTGATGCGCAACCCCAATTTCCTGGTACTCGACGAGCCGACAAACGACCTCGACATCGTGACGCTGCAGATTCTGGAGGAATACCTACAAGACTTCCCCGGGTGCGTCATCGTCGTCTCGCACGACCGTTACTTTATGGATAAGGTGGTGGACCACCTGTTGGTGTTTAAGGGCAACGGCGAAATCAAGGACTTCCCCGGTAACTATACGCAATATCGCGAGTATTCTAGAGGTGATGAGCAAGAGGTGAGAGGTGAGAGAATAGAAAAAAACAAGAATCAATCGCAGCAAGACATTTCTCTTACCTCTCACCCCTCACCTCTCACCTCTAGAAGAAAACTCTCCTACAAGGAAAAGCGCGAGATGGAGCAGTTGGAGAAGGACATCGCTGCGCTGGAGGCTGAGAAGAAACAAATTGAGGAAGCCCTTTGTGGCGGTACGACCTCGGTGGATGAAATCACGGCCATGAGCAAGCGTCTGCCCGTCCTGAACGACGAGCTCGACGAAAAATCCATGCGCTGGCTGGAACTGAGTGAAGTTGAGAGGTGAAAAAATGATAATTAAAAGTTAATGATACAGACACAATATCCCTCACAATTGCTGGAACGAGCCGTACATGAGTTCGCGACGCTGCCTGGCATTGGGCGCAAGACGGCCTTGCGACTGGTGCTGCACCTGTTGCGGCAGGACGACGAGGACGTGATGCGGTTTACGGAAACCATTGCCCGCATGAAGCAGGAGGTCAGGCATTGCCGCGTGTGCCACAACATCAGCGACGACGAGACGTGTCCCATCTGTAGCGACCCGCGACGCGACGCGAGCATCATCTGCGTGGTGGAGAACATCCAGGACGTGATGGCGGTAGAGAATACGCAGCAGTTCAACGGACTGTACCACGTGTTGGGTGGCGTGATATCGCCCATGGATGGCATAGCGCCCTCGGACTTGGAGATAGAGTCGCTGGTGGAACGCGTCGCCGAGGGTGGGGTGAAGGAAGTCATCCTGGCGCTGAGTTCGACGATGGAGGGCGACACCACCAACTTCTACATCTTCCGCAAACTGGCGCCCTATACTGATGTAAAACTGAGCATCATAGCGCGCGGCATCAGCGTGGGCGACGAACTGGAGTATACGGACGAAGTGACGTTGGGACGATCAATAATTAACAGAACTATATTTGAAGGCAAATGAATAACGAAACAATACTGTTTATCCTGACCACCGTGATGGAGATTGCCACGCTGGTGTGTGCTTATCTGGGGGTGCGCCTGTTCAAGCAGAACAAATGGCTGCGGCTGGCCCTGATTGTTGTGCCACTGGTGGCTAACGCCATCCTGTATCTCATCTTCCGGACCACGCCCTTCTTCTATCTGGGCGTCATCCTGTTACTTTGTCTCCCGTTTGTATGGCCCAGAAAATCAGCGTAGTCATTGTCAGCTACAACGTCTGCCAGCTATTGGATGAGTGTCTGGTGAGCGTGGAGCGAGCCCTTGAGGGAATCGAGGGTGACATCTTCGTGGTGGACAACAATTCGTCGGACGGAACGGTGGAGACATTGCAGCCAAAGCATCCGCAGGTGCATTTCGTGGCCAACAAGGACAACGTGGGATTTGCGCGTGCCAACAACCAGGCCATCCGCCAGACTGATGCGGAATACGTGCTGCTGCTGAATCCCGATACCGTTGTCTACGAACCAACCATCAAGGGTTGTCTGCAGTTTATGGACGATCATACGCAGGCGGGGGGGGCAGGAGTGAGGATGCTGACACGCGAAGGAACACCGGCTCCTGAGTCGCGACGCGCGGTGCCTACGCCTTGGGTGTCGATGCTGAAGATGCTGGGGTTCACCAAGCGGTATTACATGAGCCACCTACCTTGGGACCAGCCTGCACGGATAGAGGTCATCAGCGGAGCATACTGTCTGTTGCGTCACAAGGCGCTCGACCAGATAGGGCTGTTGGACGAGGACTTCTTCATGTACGGCGAGGATATCGACCTGTCGTATCGTATGCTGAAAGGCGGGTGGCAGAATTGGTATCTGCCCTACGACATCGTCCATTACAAAGGTGAGTCGACGCAGAAGTCCAGCTTCCGCTATGTCCACGTGTTCTATCAGGCCATGCTCATCTTCTTCCGCAAACACTACGGACACCTGACCCTGCTGCTGTCGGTTCCCATCAAGGCCGCCATCTATTTCCGCGCTATGCTGGCATTGCTGCATCTGATAGGTGAAAATCTGCCGAACTTCATTAACCCGCTAAAGACAAGAAACGATGATAATGGAAAATGACATCAGACTAAGAGCTATCGAGCCCGAGGATTTGGATCTGCTTTATCAGTTGGAGAACGACCAGAGTCTGTGGAACGTGGGAACGACCAACGTGCCGTATTCGCGCTACACGCTACACGACTATATCGCCACCTCGGCGGACGACATCTTTGCTGACAGGCAGGTGCGGCTTATCATAGAGAATGTACGCACGCGGGAAACGGTAGGCATCTGCGACCTGGTACGTTTCGATCCGCAACACCAACGCGCGGAGACGGGAATCGTCGTGATGAAGGACAACCGCCGCAAAGGTTATGCGCTGGCAGCACTCAGCCTGTTGGCTGACTATGCCCTGCGCGTGGTACATCTGCACCAGCTGTATGCCGTAGTGGCAGCAGACAACGAGGCGGCTGTTAACCTGTTTCGAAAAGCGGGTTATGAGGTGCAGGCAGAACTGCGAGACTGGCTTTTCGACGGGCATCAGTATGGAAATGCCGTGCTGATGCAAAGATTTTTATAAACTTTTCGCCAAAAAGTTTTGCAGATTCATATTTTCTTATTACCTTTGCACCCGCTAAACGACAAGAGAGACATTTTGGTGCGTTAGTTCAGTAGGTTAGAATGCCTGCCTGTCACGCAG
>JAFSNG010000062.1 GCA_017447515.1 Prevotella sp.
CCTGAAGCGCATGACTGTGCACAAGGAGATTAAATAATCTGTTTAAAGCATGGCAAAGAAAACCGTCGCTACCCTCCACGAAGGCTCAAAGGATGGTCGCGCTTACACAAAGGTTATCAAGATGGTAAAGAGCCCCAAGACTGGTGCTTACATCTTCGACGAGCAGATGGTTCCTAACGAGGCTGTTAAGGACTTCTTCAAGAATTAATATTCGACATATCAGATAAAAAGAGAGGTTGCAAGTGAATTTGTGACCTCTTTTTTTGTGTTTTCATCGAAATTTCGTACCTTTCACCTTTGGTGAAGGTACTTTCGTTCGAAAAAGCCAAAATAATTTGGCTTTTTGCTCACTTATTCGTACCTTTGCACGGAATTATTATTGCAATATGGGTATTTTTGGATTTTTTAATAAGGAAAAGAAGGAAACGCTGGACAAGGGTCTGGAGAAGACCAAGACCAGTGTGTTTGACAAACTGGCACGTGCGGTAGCCGGAAAATCGAAGGTTGACGACGACGTGCTGGACAATTTGGAGGAAGTGTTGATTACGTCAGACGTAGGTGTCGAGACGACGCTGAAGATCATTGAGCGTATTGAGGAGCGTGTGGCTCGCGACAAGTATGTCTCGACCTCGGAACTCAACGCTATTCTGCGCGACGAGATAGCCTCGTTGCTTTCAGAGAATAATTCCGACGACAATGATAACTGGGACCTGCCAGGCGACCACAAGCCCTATGTCATCTTGGTGGTAGGCGTGAATGGAGTGGGGAAGACCACGACGATTGGTAAGCTGGCCTGGCAGTTTAAGCAGGCAGGCAAGAAGGTTTATCTGGGTGCTGCCGATACGTTCCGTGCGGCTGCTGTCGAACAGCTCTGCATCTGGGGCGAGCGCGTGGGTGTTCCCGTGGTGAAGCAGCAGATGGGCAGCGACCCTGCCTCTGTGGCTTTCGACACGTTGCAGAGTGCTAAGGCCAATGGTGCTGACGTAGTGCTGATTGATACGGCAGGCCGTCTGCACAACAAGGTTGGTCTGATGAACGAGCTGAAAAAAATCAAGGAGGTGATGAAGAAGGTGTTGCCCGATGCTCCTGACGAGGTGTTGCTCGTGCTGGACGGCTCTACGGGACAGAATGCCTTCGAACAGGCCAAGCAGTTCTCGGCTGTCACGCAGATTACGTCGTTGGCCATTACCAAGCTCGACGGCACTGCCAAGGGCGGTGTGGTCATTGGCATCAGCGACCAGTTGAAGGTGCCTGTGAAGTATATCGGTCTGGGCGAGGGTATGCAGGACCTGCAGCTCTTTAACAAGCGTCAGTTTGTCGACTCGCTGTTTAAGAATGAATAAGCCGACGATAGATATCATCACGCTGGGATGTTCGAAAAACCTGGTGGACTCGGAAACCCTGATGGGACTCTTCGAGGCTCACGGCTATCATGTGACTCATGATGCCGAGAATCCTCAGGGTGACATTGCCGTTGTCAATACGTGCGGTTTTATTGAAGACGCCAAGCAGGAGAGCATTGACACCATACTAGAATTGGCGCAGGAAAAGGAGAATGGAAGTCTGAAAAAGCTTTTTGTAATGGGTTGTCTCTCAGAGAGATATCTAGCAGAACTTGAAGCAGAGATTCCTGAGGTTGACGGCTGGTATGGGAAGTTCAACTATAAGCAGTTGCTGAAGGATCTAGAGCATCTAGACAATCTAGATCATCTAGAAAATCGAGAGGCTCACCGGCACATCACTACGCCTCGGCACTATGCCTACCTCAAGATTAGTGAGGGCTGTGACCGCCATTGCGCTTATTGTGCCATTCCGTTAATTACGGGTCGCCACCAGAGTCGTCCCATGCAGGAGATTTTGGATGAGGTGCGCTGGTTGGTGAGTCAGGGTACGAAAGAGTTTCAGGTCATTGCCCAGGAACTGACCTACTACGGTATTGATATCGACGGCAAGCAGCATATTGCCGAGCTGATAGAGCAGATGGCTGATATCGAGGGTGTCGAGTGGATTCGTCTCCACTATGCCTATCCGGCTCATTTTCCTTGGGAACTGCTGCGTGTGATGCAGGAGAAGAAGAATGTCTGCAAGTATCTGGACATTGCCCTGCAACACATCTCCGACCACATGCTTGACCGCATGCAGCGTCACGTCACCAAGGAGCAAACCTACGAACTGATTCGCCGGCTGCGCGAAGAGGTGCCGGGCATCCATCTCCGTACGACGCTGATGGTTGGTTTCCCTGGCGAGACGGACGAAGACTTCCAGGAACTCATCGCGTTTACCAAGTGGGCGCGTTTCGAACGCATGGGCGCCTTTGCCTATTCCGAGGAGGATGGTACCTATAGCGCCAACAACTACGAGGACGACGTTCCTGCCGAGGTGAAGCAACAACGTTTGGACCATCTGATGCGTGTCCAGCAGAATATCAGTGCTGAGATAGAAGCCGCCAAGATAGGCCAGACGCTGCGTGTCATCATTGACCGGAAGGAGGGAGACTGGTTTGTTGGCCGCACGGAATTCTGTTCTCCTGAGGTTGACCCCGAGGTGCTCATCCCCGCCAGCGAACGGCTGACGATAGGCCGTTTCTACGATGCGCACATTACTGATGCAGAAGAATTTGACTTATACGCCACCACAATATGAACAACAAAGAATTTATTGCTGAATTGTCTGAACGCATGGGTTATACCGCCAAGGACACCCAACATTTGGTGAACAACGTCATCAATGCGATGGGTGATGCTTTTCAGGAGGATAATGCCGTGCTGGTGCCAAACTTTGGAATTTTCGAGGCCAAGAAGAAGCTGGAGCGCATCATCGTGAATCCTGCTACCCAGCAGCGCATGCTCGTGCCGCCCAAACTGGTGCTGAATTTCAAACCCAATCAGACGTGGAAAGATAAGCTGAAAGGAGGTAGCAAGTAGTATGGGTAAACTGACTATACAAGAGATTGCTGCTGTCCTGCAGCAGAAGAATAATTTCGACAAGCAAGAGGCCAATAAGTTTGTCACCATGATGTTCCAGATTATTCAGGAACGTCTGGAAGCCGACGGCATTGTCAAGGTGAAGGGTTTGGGAACGTTTAAGATGGTTGACGTCGAGGCCCGCGAGAGCGTCAGTGTGCGAACGGGCGAGCGCGTCGTTATCGATGGCCACGCCAAGGTGACATTCACTCCTGATGCTACGATGAAGGAACTCGTCAACCGTCCCTTCTCGCAGTTTGAGACGGTGGTGCTCAACGAGGGTGTTGAATTTCCGGATATAGAGGAACCCGAAGAGGAATCCCAGCCTGTCGTTGAGGAACAGCAGCCCGTTGTTGATGAACAGCCTGTCGTCGAGAGACCTGTCGTCGAGGAGTCCGTCGCTGAAGAAGAAGTCCCCGCAGTTGTTGCTCCTGTTGCTGAGCTTCCTGTTGCTGAAGAACCGCAGGAAGAGCAGCCCCTCGAAGAATTTGTGTCTGACGAAGATGATAACAACGACGAGGATGCCAACGGCGAGGATGATGACGAGGAAGAACGCCCCAGTCGTTGGTGGCGCTGGTTGCTGGGCATTCTGGGTGTGCTTGTACTGATGGCCCTTTCGGCCTTTGGAGGCTTCTATTATGGTATCAAGTATTCGCCTGTGGGTGAGATGGTTCGACCCGATACAGTCGTGATTCACGATACAATCATGGCCGCTCCTGTCGATACTGTTCCAGCCGTGAAGGAAGCAGAGCCTAAAGAAACCGAGTCCGTGAAAGAGCCTGAGGCTCCTGCTCAGGAAGTGAAAAAGGAAGAGCCTAAGGCTGCGTCCGTTTCCGAACAGCCTGACCCCTATGCCCAGAAGGACGAGCGTGTTCGCTTGGGCGCCTATCGCATTGTCGGACTCAGTCACGAGGTGAAGGTATTGGCTGGTCAGACATTCACAAGCATTTGCCGTGCTCATCTGGGTCCCGATATGGAGTGCTACGTTGAGGTGTTCAACGACCTGCCGCGCAACCCGAAAGTCAAGGAGGGACAGGTCATCAAGATTCCGAAACTCCAACTGAAAAAGAAGAGGAAGCAGTAACGCTTCCTCTTTTCTTTTTTAACTTCTCTAACTTCTTAACTTCTCTAACTTCCACTAACGCCTTTCATCGACAGCGATATACGTTGTCTGCGCAGGTCGACACCAATGACACGCACGCGGACGTGCTGGTGCAGTCGTACTACCTGCGTGGGGTCTTTGACGTATTTGTTGGCCAACTGCGACACGTGTACCAATCCGTCTTGATGAACGCCAATATCAACGAAGGCGCCGAAGTTGGTGATGTTTGTGACGATGCCAGGCAGCTCCATGCCTTCGTGCAAGTCTTCGATAGACTGCACGCTGCTGTCAAACTCGAATTCCTCAATCTGCTCACGAGGGTCGCGACCAGGCTTCTCCAGTTCCTTCATGATATCCGTGAGGGTAGGAAGTCCTACCTCGGCAGTGACATACTTCTTGATGTCAATGCCCTCGCGCGTAACTTTGTTCATGATAAGGTCGCTGACGCTGCAACCGCAATCCTTCGCCATTTGCTCCACCACGTGATAGCTTTCAGGATGTACGGCACTATTATCGAGTGGATTCTTGGCCTCAGGGATGCGCAGGAAGCCGGCACATTGTTGGAAAGCCGAAGGTCCCAGACGCGGCACCTTCTTCAACTGTGCCCTCGACGTGAAGGCACCGTTCGCCGTGCGATAGTCCACGATATTCTGAGCCAGCACGGGACCCAGTCCGCTGACATAGGTCAGCAGGTGTTGCGACGCGGTGTTCAGGTTCACACCAACGAGGTTCACACAGCTCTCGACGGTCTGATCCAGCGAGTGCTTGAGTTTTGTCTGGTCAACGTCGTGCTGATATTGTCCCACACCGATGCTCTTGGGGTCTATCTTTACGAGTTCGGCCAGCGGGTCCATTAGTCTGCGACCGATGCTTACGGCTCCTCTCACCGTCACGTCCTCGTCAGGGAATTCGTCGCGCGCCACCTTCGAAGCACTATAGACCGAGGCGCCGTCTTCGCTGACGACGAAGACTGCGGGCGCAGGTTTTCCCTGCGCCATTTCCTTCAGCGCGTCTTCCACGAATTCCTTCGTCTCGCGGCTGGCGGTGCCGTTGCCAATGGCGATGGCCTCTATCTGATATTCGCTAATCATCTGCTGTACGTGGATGGTGGCCTGCATACGATGATTGACGGGAGGGTGGGGGAAGATGGCTTCGTGGTGTAGCAGCGAGCCCTGGGCATCGAGACACACCACCTTGCAACCAGTGCGGAAACCTGGGTCGATACCCATCACACGCTTTTGACCAAGCGGTGCCGAAAGCAACAACTGGCGCAGGTTCTCGGCAAACACGCGAATGGCCTCCTCGTCGGCTTTCTCCTTGCTCTGGTTCATGAATTCCGTCTCTATCGAGGGCAGTAACAGACGCTTGTAACCATCCTCAACGGCCTCTGCCACAAGCCGTTGGCAGGCTCCGTTGCCACGAACGTAGTTGCGTTGTAGGCGCAGGATGGCTTCATCGTCGTCAATGGTCAGGCTGACACGCAGGATGCCTTCGTCAGCACCGCGGCGCATAGCCAGCAGACGATGGCTGGAGCAGCGTTTCAGGGGTTCTTCCCAGTCGAAGTAGTCGCTGTACTTCTGAGCCTCGTCGCTGTCTTTCTTTGCCTTCACGACCTTCGACTCGATGAATGCCTCACGACGGAAGGCGGAGCGCACCTGGTTACGCGAACGTTCGTCCTCGCTCACCTGTTCGGCAATGATGTCCTGAGCACCGCTGAGGGCTGCGCTGACGTCGGCGGGAGAACCGCCGACCACGACAAAACGCTGGGCGGCGCGTTTGGGGTCGGGTTCGCGTTGCATCAGCAGCAATTGTGCCAATGGCTCCAGTCCCTGTTCGCGTGCTACCTGTGCCCTTGTTCTGCGCTTGGGCTTGTAAGGCAAGTAGATATCCTCCAGCGGCGTTGTTTCCCAGCAGTCGTCAATACGTTTTTGCAGTTCGGATGTCATCTTGCCCAGTTCCGTGATGGTTTTCACGATGGTCGCCTTGCGCTTGGCAATTTCCTGCAATTGTTCCAATCGATTGGAAATGGCCGTAATCTGTACTTCGTCCAGTCCGCCCGTCCGCTCCTTGCGATAGCGCGAAATAAACGGTATGGTGCATCCCTCGTCCAGCAGTTTCAGCGTGTTCTCCACACCAGGTTCCGGCAGGTGCAACTCGTCGGATATCAGCTGCGTAAATATCTTGATATATTCCATACTTCTTCTATCTTCTTTTATCTTCCTCTAACTTCTTCAGTACTTGCTCTCATGTTTAATACTTCGAATTTGCAATACAATGCCAATAACGATACACAGCAGACCCGTGACGAGCAGCCAGTTATAGGTCGACAAAATGCTGATGCGTGTCAATACAAGCACTAATGTACCTATTATTATAAGGTATAAACCCCAATTTGTGGCCTTTTTCTTCATAAAAACGTTAATTTTGCTGCAAATATACGAAATAATTGAGATATGTTAATGGAAAATTCGAAAATAATTCGTACCTTTGCACCCGCATTTTGCAAAAATAACAATTTTTTAATTATTAACGTAGTATGAATCAATACGAAACCGTTTTCATTTTGACTCCCGTTTTGTCTGATGAACAGACAAAGGAAACGGTCGCTAAGTTCAAGAAGGTCCTCACCGATAAGGGTGCAGAGATCGTGAGCGAAGAGGCCTGGGGACTGAAGAAGATGGCTTATGCTATCCAGAAGAAATCTACAGGTTTCTACTTCCTCGTAGAGTTCAAGGCTGAGCCGTCAGTGATTAAGACTTTGGAGACCGCTTTCCGTCGTGACGAGAAAGTCATCCGTTTCCAGACAGTAAAGCTTGAGAAGTATGCCATCGAGTATGCTGAGAAGCGTCGTAACAAATTTGGTAAAAAAGAGGAGGCTTAAACTATGGCACAGCAAGACA